>NZ_JBEZLQ010000005.1:0-524179 GCF_040652235.1 Streptomyces sp. NPDC048277 | reverse complement strand
CGCAACCGCCCCGTACGGACGGCACTCGGCGTCGCCTGGATCGGTTTCTATCTGGTGGCGCTGATCGGCGCCGCGAACGACATCATCGCCACCCGCTTCCACCTCTCCGTGGAATCCGTGACCTGGGCGGTCCGCATCGGCCTCTTCGTCGTCCCGCTCGCGGCCTTCGGCGTGGCGAAGCGGTGGGCCCTCGGTCTGCAACTCCGAGATCGCGACAAGGTGTTGCACGGCCGCGAGACCGGCGTCGTCAAACGACTGCCCCACGGCGAGTTCGTCGAGATGCACGAGCCGCTCAGCCAGGAGGAACTCCACCTCCTGACCCAGCACGAGCAGTACACCGCGATCGCGCCCGGTTCGACCGGCTGCGCAGACGCCGGCCTTGCTCGGCGCCTGCGTATCAGGTTCAGCCGCGCCTTCTACGGCGAAGGCTCGCAGATCCCCAAGCCGACCGCCCAGGAGTACCGGGCGATCGCCGACAAGCAACCGCACTGAACAGCGGGACACCGCCAACGACGGCAACCAGATGGTGTGGGAAAGAGGTTCGGAAGACTGTGCCGAGAACATGTCTCATAGTCGACTTCGGCGGTGTGCTCACGACGTCGCTCGATGATGCGGTGCGTGGCTTCGAAGCCCGGGAAGGCCTGTCCGAAGGGGCCGTGGAACGGGCCTGGTACATGGACCCGGCGATGGTCGAGCTCACGCACGACCTCGAACGCGGCAGGTCCACTCAGAACGATTGGAACCGTCGCGTGGGCCGGGTGCTGGGCATCGACGGCACCAATCTTCTGGGCCGGATCTTCGCGGATTCCCGCCTCGACGAACCGATGGTGTCGTTGGTGGCCCGGGTCCGCGCCTCCGGTCTGAAGGTCGGCCTGTTGTCCAACAGCATGGGCCTGACGCCGTGGGACATGTATCGGGGCTTCGACATCGACGCGGCCTTCGACGCGGCGCTCATTTCCGCGCGACAAGGCCTGCGCAAACCGGAGCCGGCCGTGTATGAGCTCATCCTCAAGATGCTCGAAGTGCCCGGCGAGGAATGCGTCTTCGTCGACGACAACGCGGAGAACCTGCCGCCCGCCGAGGCCCTGGGCATGGCCACGGTCCTGCACCGCGGCGCAGCGCAGTCCACGACGCGGCTCGAAGAACTGCTGGGCGTTGCCCTCAGGCCGGGTCCGTAAGCCCGGAATACGAGATCCGCCGAGACGCGGACCACCTCTGCCGCGTTCGCCATGTCTGCCACCGAAAGGACAACTGACGTGACCACCACTCCCCTTGCACCGCCGGACGATCTGCTGGGCGCCGACTTCTACCGCTACGAGACGCTGCTCCCGGAGGACGAACGCCACATACTGCTCAGGGCCCGTGCCTTCCTGGGTGACGAGGTCAAGCCGATGGTCAACGGGTACTGGGACAAGGGCGAGTTCCCCGTGGAGTTGATCGAGAAGTTCCGCGCGAGCGGGCTGACCGCCCTGGCCTACGAGGGGTACGGCGAGCACCTGCCTGCCGCCAGTCACCTGCTCGGCGGCATGCTCGCGATGGAGATGAGTCGCGTCGACGCCTCGGTCGCCACCTTCTTCGGCGTCCACAACGGCCTCAGCTTCTACTCCATCTACACCGGCGGCGACCAGGAGCAGCGCGAGAGGTGGCTGCCCGCCATGGCCTCGATGGAGAAGATCGGCGCCTTCGCCATGACCGAGCCGCTGGGCGGCTCCGACGTCTCCGGTGGCATGCGGACCACCGCCGAGCTCCGGGGCGACACCTGGATCCTCAACGGCGCGAAGAGGTGGATAGGCAACGCCACCTTCGCCGACCACGTCGTGGTGTGGGCGCGGGACGTCGACGACAACCAGGTCAAGGGCTTCGTCGTCGAGAAGGGCACCCCCGGCTTCGTGCCGGTGAAGATCGAGGGCAAGATCGCGCTGAGGATCGTACAGAACGCGGAGATCACCCTGACCGACGTACGGGTGCCGGAGGCGAACCGCCTCCAGAACATCAACTCCTTCCGGGACGTCGCGGAGATCCTGCGCTTCACACGCAGCGGAGTCGCCTGGCAGGCTCTGGGCGTCATGATCGGCGCCTATGAGCTCGCGCTCGCCTACGCCAAGGAGCGCCGGCAGTTCGGCCGTCCGATCGCCGGGTTCCAGATGGTGCAGGACCTGCTGGTGAAGAGCCTGGGCGACATCACAGCCTCCTGGGGCATGCTGGTACAGCTCGCCAGGCTGCAGGACCAGGGAGTCTTCCGCGACGACCACTCGGCGCTGGCGAAGGCGTTCACCACGTCCCGGATGCGGGAGGTCGTCGCGTCCAGCCGCGAGATCTTCGGCGGCAACGGCATCGTCCTCGACTACGACGTCGCACGGTTCTTCGCCGATGCCGAGGCCCTCTACTCCTACGAGGGCACCCGCCAGATGCAAACCCTCATCGTCGGCAAGTCCATCACGGGACAGAGCGCTTTCGTGTGAGTGGTATCCGGCGGAGTTCCGCTCCCGACGGCAGCCGTCACCGCGGCCCTCACCACACGCGCCACGAGCAGCTGGTGCTCGCCAGGATGCGCACGTCGCAGGACCGGTTCGCGGACGCGATCACCGCGTTCGCGGGCACGATGGGGTTCGTCTACGTCCATGCCGTCTGGTTCGTGGTGTGGATCGCCCTCAACCTCGGCCTGTTCGGCCGGGCAGCGGACTTCGACCCCTACCCGTTCGGGCTGCTCACCATGATCGTGAGTCTGGAGGCCATCTTCCTGTCCACGTTCGTGATGGTGAGCCAGAACCGGCAAGCCGCAAGGGAGAACGTTCGAGCCGATCTGGTTTTCGAGACCAACATCCGCGCGGAGGTCTGGGCAGAGCACATGGGCAGGGCGCTCGGCCTGGATCCGGCGGAGGTCGAGTGGCACGTCCAGGAGATCATCCGGCGGAGCAGGACCGCGACGGACCCGGAGTCCGGGGTTCGACCAGGGGCCCCTGAAGCTCTGTGAACTGCGCTCACTCGGCTCCGCCGGCGATATCGCCGCGTTCGACGGCCAGCCGGGTCAGTTCGACGCGGGTGTTGATGCCGAGCTTGGTGAAGATGTGTCTCATGTGAGTGTTGACGGTGTGCACGGACACATGGAGCCGGTCGGCGACGGCCCGGTTGGTGAGACCGTCGGCGACGAGCGGGATCAGCTTCCGCTCGGACTCGGTCAGGCTCCCCCACCCCGGGGGGCTGACGGAGTCCCGCCCCGAGGCGCCCACGCGCACGCCGAGTTGCCGTAGCCGCCGCCCGATCCGTTCGTGATCGCGCAGGGCTCCCGAGGCCCACGCCAGCCGGCTCGCTTCTTCGAAGTGGGGGATCGCCGACGCCGTATCGACCGATGCGGCCATGACTTCGCCGAGGTCCTCGTACGCCGCGGCCAGGACCAGTCGTCTGCCGGTGTTCCGGTAGCCGGTGACGGCGGACGTGAGTGCGCGGGGGTCGCGGTCGAGCAGCCCGTCCACGTGGGCGCGGACGGCCCGGATGACCTCCTGGCTGTCGTCCCGGGCGGTCAGGGTGCGCAGGGCGCCCGACACGGCCCGCGCGACCGACGGCTCCGCACCGCGCAGCGCGATACGCACGATCGCGGGCCAGTGGGACGGCGACAGGACGAGCAGCCGCGCGGGCTCGCCGTCTTCGAAACAGCCCTTGAGGGCTGCCGCGGCTGCCGCGTCCCTGCCCTCCGCGTCCGCGAGGCACGCGCGCGCGAGCGACACCCAGAGGCCGTACCGCGGGGTGTCCGTGCCGGAGCCGGCTTCGGCGGCGCGGAGATGGTCCCTTGCCCTGGCGAGGTCACCGCGTCTGGTCTCCACCAGGGCCAGTACGGAGCGGGCCTGCGGGTTCGGCTGGGTGATCTCGAGTTCGTCCGCCACCGCCAGACTCGCCTCGGCCTCCACGGCCGCGTCGTCCAGCGTGCCCTGTTCGAGCAGGACACAGGCGCGGCGGGCGTGCCACTGGGGAAGGGACCAGCCAAGGCCCAGGGCCTCCGCCTCGTGCTGTCCCTCGTGCAGGATCCGCTCGGTGTCCGCGAGGCGGTCGGTGGCGGTCAGCACCGTGGCCAGCCACAGCGCCGGAATTCTCGGGGGCCGCAGATAGGGGACGGTGGGCTCGGCGTGGGCCCGTGCGGTGGCCGCCTCGGCGAGCTCCAGGGCTCGGGTCAGGCGCCCGCGGAAGAAGGACGTCTGCGACTGGAACACCATGGCACTGACGACGACGGCCGGGTCATGGCTGCGGTAGGAGGCCTCGACCAGCGCGGGGTCCGTCTGCTCGGCGGCGGTGATGTTCCCGAGGTACACATGGCCCGTCGCCCAGGTCTTCAGCAGCAGGACACGCAGGTGGGACGGCAGCGCGGGGAGGTCCAGGGCCTGCTGGAGGTGTGTCATGGCGGCGGCGTCGTCGCCCGCGGCCTGGTGGATCTCCGCGGCCACCAGGCGCAGGTTCGCCTCCTGCGGCGGTTCGAGGCCACCCGACAGTGCGGTGTCGACCAGATCGAGCGCCTCGTGGACCCGGCGGGTCCGGCCGAGGTACTCGGCGGCGTCGGTCAGCAGGCTGACGCGACGCCGGTCGCGCGGGGGCAGCAGGCCGGCGATCCGCTGGGCGAAGTCCGCGGCCGCGTCGGGAGCCGTGGACGACAGTTCGCGTACGGCGTGGTGCAGCGTGGTCACGGCGTCGTCGTCGACCGGGCCGCCCGCCATGACGACGTGCCAGGCCACCTCCGCCGATCGTGCCCCGGTGGCGCGCAGACTCTCGGCGGCCTCCCGGTGCAGAGTGCTCCGCACGGGCAGCGGCAGGTTCTCGTGCACGGCCTGCCGCATGAGGTCGTGGCGGAAGGCGAGTCGCGGGCCGTCGGCCGTGAGCAGGCCGGCGTTCAGGGCGGCCTCCACACCGGACAGCAGGCTGCCGGCCGGTCTGCCGAGCATGTGGGCGGCCGTGCCGAAGTCGAATGCGCGGCCGAGGACAGAGCCGATCTGGAGCAGGCGCTTGGCGTCCTCCGGAAGCTGCTCCAGACGGGTGGCGACACTCAGTCGGAACCCGACGGGGATGTCCTGGTACAGGCGGCCGGGCGCGCCCGCCTCCGCTTTGCCGGCGTCCGTGTCACCGAAGGAGCGCACCAGTTCGATCGCCAGGAACGGATTGCCCGCGACGCCTCGCAGCAGCCTGGCCAGGGCCGGTGGCGGCGCCGACCCGAGCACGTCGGCCGCGATGTGCTCCAGTTCCCGCTGTGGCAGGGGGCCGAGGGTCAGCCATCGGGCTCCGAGGCGTTCGAGGTCCTCCCTGACCCTGGCGACGGTCGGCCGCTCGGTGTCCGACCGCACCGCGAGCACCCACAGGATCCGCGAGGCGGCCAGTCGTCCGGGCAGGGTGCGCAGCGCGAAGAGCGTGGCGGGATCCGCCCACTGCGCGTCGTCCACGAGCACCAGCACCGGAGCGCGCTGAGCCAGGTCCTCCAGAGCGTCCGTGATGCTGTCCAGCAGCCGGAGCCGCTGGTCGCCCGTGCCCGCGACGGTCGGGTAGGACTCGTCGGAGGACCGCAGGGCGGACTGCAGGGCGGCTCCCGCCGCGTACTGGTCGAACTCGTCGGCCCGGATGGAGACCACCTCGAACCCGCACCGATGCGCCCGCTCGTCCAGCTCCGCGAGCAACCGGCTCTTGCCGGCGCCGGGCACGCCCTCCACGACCACGCAGGCGCCGCGTCCGCCGCGTACGGCCGACAGGGCCTCGCGGACAGCCGCGATCTCGGGGTCCCGTCCCCGCAGGCGCAGCCTGGTCCCACCCTGGCTACCGCGCCCGGGGTCCAGGTCGCCGGTGGGGTCCGTGCTGCGCATGGGGCAAGCATGCCGCAGGCCGTGGATGCCGTCAGCGCCGGCACCCCCTTGACCGGCGCGCTCACCCGGCGGGGTCGGTCGCACACCGGCACACGGTGTGATCGCCTACCGTGTGCCGGCCAGAGCCCGGTGGAGGAGTCCGGGCGCGTGGCTCATCCACCGGTCGGTGCAAGACCGGGAGCAGTCGCGTAGCGGGAGCGGGAGCCGAGGAACGCGGCGATCTTGCTCGGGTTGAACACCCACATCACCTGGTGGATGCCTTCCCCGGAGGCGGCGATCGTCAGGAACGCCGTGGGCCGACCGTCCTGGTGGATCGTCACGCCCGTCAGGCCGTTGGCGTCGACCAGCCGGGACTCCGCCTCCCGCCACAGCCGCGGATACGTCGACATCCTGGCGATACGGGCACGGCCCGCCACCGGCACACGCGCACAGCCCCGCAGGCCGTTGCCGTCGGACAGACTGACGGCATCAGCGGTCAGCAGACTCTCCAGCGAAGCCACATCCCCCGTCCGGGCCGCCGAGACGAAGGCGTCCAGAAGGCGCCGGTGCTCCGCCGTGCCCACGCTCTCGCGCTGCTCGTCCGCCAGATGCCGGCGCGCACGGCTGACGATCTTCCGCACGTTGACGACACTGAGCCCCAGCATCCCCGCGATCTCGGGATAGGCGTAGTCGAACGCCTCACGCAGGACGTACGCGGCCCGCTCGGCAGGACCCAGCTTCTCCAGCACCAGCAGCAGGGCGAACTCCACAGCCTCCGCCCGCTGTGCGCCCACCTCCGGATCCGCACCCGTGTCGACGGGCTCGGGCAGCCACGGCCCGATGTAGGTCTCCCTGCGCACCCGCGCCGACTGCGCCACATTGATCGCCAGACGGGTCGTCGCACTCGACAGGAACGCCACCGGGCTCACCACCACGGAACGGTCGGTCTTCTGCCAGCGCAGCCACACCTCCTGGACCACGTCCTCGGCCTCGACCACACTGCCCAGCACACGGTAGGCGATCCCGAACAGACGCGCCCGATGCTGCACAAAGACAGAAACAGCCTCGTCAAGGTCACTCGTCATAGGGGACGACTCGAGATACATGGTCCTGCGGTCCTCGTTCCTCCGGATACGGCTGTCACGTGGCGGGATCAACAGATGCACTTTTCTTCACGCAATAAGATGCATTCTTCGCCAACCAGGCCATACTCAGTCATAACGTCACCGCGACGCATCGCATGATCTGGTGATTCCGTTGATTCCGCCGACGGCTGCTCGAACCATTGACCGGCGGGGGTCGGAAAGTGTGACGCGACGTCCGACACACCATGAACGGCAGTCGCACCGGGACGCTCCCCACCCCGCCGCCCGTGCGGTGGGCACCACGCCCGGACGGACCCGACCGGCCAGAGTGACCCATCGCGCTCCTGAGGCGCATCGCACGATCTAGTGATTCGGCTGGGTCGGCCGACCGGAGGTCCGCGCGATCCCCCACCCATCGCTTCGGGAGTGGCACACGGTTGAACACACGTCCCCGGACTCACACCGGGCCGGCGCGGGAGAACTGCCCCACTCTCCGTGTGGACCAGTGCGTATGATGTCGGAGGGGTACAGGATGAGAGGAACTCATGGTCTCCGCAACCCACTCGGCTCACGACATCGAGGTCACCGCCGAAGGCCTCCAAGAGGATTTGGCCCGCCTGCAGATCCAGAAACAGGCGCTGGAAAGGGAACTTGCCGCGGTCGTGGCACATCTCGGCTCGGTGCAGCGGGCCCTCAGTGCCTTCGAGTCCTTGATGCGTGCCCCGGCTGCCGCCGTACAGGCCCCGGGTCCGAAGCCCGTCGTCCCGCAGACCGACACCGCCGACACCGCCGACACCGATTCCGCCGAGCCCGCGCACATCACGACGACGCCCGCGCCCCAGACGCCTGCGCCCCGGGCGAAGAAGCCGCACAGCAAGGGCGAGAGCGCGGGTCGTCCTGCTCCCGCTGGTGACACCGCGGACGGGCAGAAGCAGTACGGCCACCTCACCGAGCAGGTCATGGAGTACTTCGCCACAGCCGGCGATGTCGATGTACGGGCCCGTGACGTCGCCGCCGCTCTGGGCCGGGACTCCGACAGCGGAAGCATCAACGGGGTTCGCAGCACACTCGATCGCCTTGTCGGCGCCTCTCGTATCCAGCGGACCGGGAGAGGCCTCTACCGCGCCCGCCGTTCCTAGACGTACCGCCTGGCCGACTCCGAACGCCACTCAGGCGCACAGCGCGCGGACTCAGGCGGGTGTGGTCCTTTCGCCAGGAGGCCGGCGAAGCAGGTGCAGGCAGATGACCGAGAGGACGACGGTCCGTCGTTCCGAGGCGTCCAGACGGGGGGCCGTTTCGACGACGTACCGCTGCAGCCCGAGCCACGCGTCGACGGTACTCACCGTGACCCGGCCGAGCGTCTCCGGCGCCGGGCTCCGTTCGGGATCGGTCTCCGTGAGGACCCATTCGACGGAGATGTGGCTCCGCCGGGTGAGGAGGAGTTGACGTCCCTGCTCCGTCCGAAGGCTCAACTGCCGGGTCTTGACGATGCCATGGGCTCCTGCGGTGCCGACCTCCCGGTCCGC
The DNA here is from genome assembly GCF_040652235.1 of Streptomyces sp. NPDC048277. Lineage (NCBI taxonomy): Bacteria > Bacillati > Actinomycetota > Actinomycetes > Kitasatosporales > Streptomycetaceae > Streptomyces > Streptomyces sp. NPDC048277. The sequence continues at coordinate 515,755 of NZ_JBEZLQ010000005.1, read as the reverse complement.
GGCGTCGGTGAAGTGGAACCCCACCCGCCCGACCTGGCTCGTCACGGAACGCTCGATGCGGACGACGAACTCGCCTGACATCGCGGTCAGAAGAAAGTACGTGTCGTCGGTGTGGGTGAGCTGGGCGAGCGGAGTCCCCTCCACCGTGGACACGGCCAGGGCCGGGCCCGTGTATCTGCGCCACCGTGACCGCTTCGGCTGCCCCACCACGACGGCTTCCAGCTCGAACGGACCGGGTCCCGTCATCGGCCTACCTCCCCCGCCACGGCTTCCCCGCTCGACCGGGTACGTCCACTGTGACCGACAACCCGACCGATTCCGATCCCCCGAGCGTTTCTGCAACCCCTCGGACACACTGCCTCGGTGACGTCGGCCGACCTGGCGCAGCGCCGTCCGGGCCTGGCTCACGAGCCCTCGCTCAGCCCGGTCGTAGGACCATCTGTGGTCGGCGCGACCCGGGCGGCCTCGGCGATCTCGTTCACGGTTACTCTCCTCACCGTAGAAGGCTTCGCGGCAATGGGGAGGGACCGTGAGCGGGTCGAGCGGTGCTGTGCCGGCAGGGCAGACCGGGTTACTGCGGGCGCGGACGTCACCCGAGCGCGCGGTGCCGTCCGGCGTGACCGGAGCCGTCGGCACCGTCGGCACGGTGGGGCCGAGTCTCGGCGGTGGCTACGGGCCCCTGGGCGCCCCGGATGGGACCTTCAGCGCAACACCACTTCCCCTGGCGGCGTGACCCAGTGGACCTGAACCTGCTGACCGCGCTGGACGCGCTGTTGGAAGAGAACAGCGTCCAGGCAGCCGCCGACAGGCTGCACCTGTCGTCTCCTGCGATGAGCCGGACACTCACCCGGATCCGGAAGGCGACCGGCGACGAGATCCTGGTGCGCACCGGACGGACGATGACGCCGACGCCCCGCGCCCTGGCCATCCGCGACGAGGTGCGGGCCATGGTGCAGCGGGCCGGAGAACTGCTGTCACCGGCCCGCACGCTGGACCTGCCGAACCTGCGGCGCACGTTCACGATCCAGGGTCACGACGCGCTGCTGGGCGAACTGTCCCGGCGACTGCTCGCCGGCCTGGCCGACGCCCCCGGAGTGAGCCTGCGCTTCCTCGCCGAACCGGCGACGGACACCGCGGACCTGGTCCGCGGTCACGCGGACCTCGACGTCGGGGCCGCGAAGCCCGCCAGCCCCGGGGTGAGCCACGAGGTCGTCGGCCACGACCGTCTCGTCGCCGTCTTCCGCGCCGGTCATGTACTCGCGGAGGAGTTCGACATCGAACGGTTCGCCGCCGCCGATCACCTCATCATCTCGCGCCGTGGGCGGCTCCGAGACGGCCTGGACGACCGCCTGGCCGAGCGTGGGCTGGAGCGCCGGGTGGTGTCGGTCGTGCCGACCACCGCGATCGCCCTGCAGACGGTGGCGCACAGCGACACGGTCGTGGTCGTGGCGGCCTCGATGAGCGCCCGCGCCGTTGCGGACCTCGGACTCCGCTCCCATGCGCTCGACCTCGAACTGCCCTCAGCGGCGGTGGTGCTGTCCTGGCACAGCCGCTACGACGAGGACCCGGCGCACGGCTGGCTACGGGAAGAGTGCGGGGCAGCGCTGCGAGACGCCCTCGCCGCTGCCGTCTGACGGGACCGACTGAAGCGACTGAAGCGACTGAAGCGACTGAAGCCTCAACGTTCCAGGGGGATTGCGATGTGTCCCCGGTGTCGGGGGCTCTCCGCTTCGTCGAGCATGGCCGCGGCGACCGTCGCCCGGCTGATCCGCGCGGGAAACACGCGGCGCGGCGCCTTGTCCAGCGGCACCGTGCGCCTGGTCGGGCGCAACGGCCCGTCGGACATCGGCCCGGCGTGGAAGACGGTGCCTCCGAAGCCGAGCACCGTGGCATCTGCCGTGACCCTGTCTCCCATCTCGCTCTTCATGAACGTGCTCAGCAACCCACGGGTCAGTGCACCCGCGCGTCGTGCGGAGTCACCGGTGCCGAAGGCCGCCAGCCAGACGACGTGGTCGGCTCCGGACTCGACGGCCGCCCGTGCACCGGCCGTCAGCACACCCGGGGCCTCCTTGTCCGCGATCCCGAGGCCGGACAGGATGACCCCGGCACCTTTGAGCGCGCGGCTGATCGTCTCGGCGTCGAGAACGTCGGCCTGGACTCGGGTCAGGCGGTCGGAGTCGGGCACGTCGATGCGTTCGGGCCGGCGTGCGACGGCGGTGACGTCGTGGCCGCGCTCCAGCGCCTGCCGGGTCAGTTCCCGGCCCGTGGCACCGGTCGCCCCCAGTATGGTCAGCTTCATGATGGTCCTTCCTGATCGGTGAGGTCCCGGCCGCGGCTGCTCCCCCGGCCGAGGTGGCGTGAACGAGAGGGTCAGTGGAGGGCGGCCAGCACCTTCAGAGCCCCGGCGTGCGCACCGGGCGCACCGGCGAGGATGCCGGGGCTGCCGGGACGCCATGGGTCACCCCCGAGGTCGGTGACCACGCCGCCTGCTTCCGTGATGAGCAGGACACCGGCGGCGACTCCGGGAAGTGACGGCTGGTACTGCCAGAACAGGTCTTCATGGCCGGTGGCGACACGCAGCATCGGAAACGTCGTGGGCACCGTCGCGCGCACGAGCAGTGCGTGCTCCAGCATCGCGGTGATCGACGCGCCGATGAGCCGGTACGTGTCGCGCTGGCCCGCCTCGGCCTGACCGGTGGTCGCTATCGCGAGGCTCAGGTCGGCTTTGGCGGACACGCGCAGCCGCGCGCCGTTCACGAAGGCACCGCCTTCTCGTGCGGCCGTGTAGGTGAGATCGCCGACCGGTTGGTGCACCACTGTGAGGACAGGCTCGTTGTCCCGGATCAGGGTCGCGTTCACCGACCATTCCGGGAGTCCGTGCACCAGGTTGACATTGCCCTCGACGGCGTCGGCCGCCCACCACTCGCCCGGCGGCAGGGGCGAGAACTCCTGCTCCTCGCCGACCCAGGCGGCTGCCGGCCGCGCCGCGGTGAGTGCCGCACGCAGAGAGCCGGCAGCGGACCTCTCGTTCTCGCCGAGAGCGTCGGACAACGCGCCGCGGTCTCCCGGACGGGCCTCGGTCGAGTACCGGAGCGACAGCGCGGTGCCGGTCCTGCGGACGGCGTCCGTGACCGATTCCAGCAGACCGGCGTCCTCAGGAACGGCGACGGACGCGGACGTTGATGTGGACGTGGACGTTGAATTCATCATTCCCCCCGAATGCGCCAGGCTTTTCACATCAAGCTATGGCACACACAGGGGCCTTTCAATTGCACGCTCTGCACTCGACGATTTACCTCGGCGCAATCGTCGACGACCGCCCCCACCAGCACACACATGCACCCCGGTAAATCGTCGATTAACGGAAACGCATTTGATTCACGACCGGCAAAGCCGTTCACTGATAAGGAGGTTTTCCAGAGGCGCCGCCTCCCGACAAAGGAAGAACTGCGATGACTGAATACGCTGATTTGTTGCCTGCGGTGGTCAAGGCCGCGAACCGCGGGGCGGAGTTCCTGATGGGCGGGTTCGATCCGGGCGCGCGGCCACTGGACAGGAACGCCATCCGCGCCGTAGCCGTGCACATCGAGGGCGGCTCACGGGCAGCCGTCCGTGAGGCGCTGGACGGACTGCTGCCGAGCGCCGGCTGGCTCGACGAGGACGAGAACGGCAACGACGTGCCGCCGGGCGAGTGGTGGATCGTGGACGGCGCGGAGGGGGGCGTGAACTACGTCTACGGACTGCCGGAGTGGGCGGTGACGATCACTCTCGTCCGCGACGGCGTGCCACAGCTGACGGTGGTGCGGCAACCGATCGGTGACCTGACCTACACGGCCGTCAAGGGAGCCGGGGCCCACCTCAACGGCGATCCGCTGCGGGTATCGGCCAAGAACGATCTGAGGGTGGCCATGGTGACCGCCAGTCAGGCCGGCAACAGCCCCGCGGTCCACGCAAGGTTCGGCCGGGCCATCACGACGATGCTGGACAACACGCTGCTGGTCCGCAACACCATCCCCACGACCTTCCCCATCCTGACCGTGGCGTCGGGGCAGCACGACGTGTTCTTCCAGTACGACCCCGACCTGCCCGGCACGGCCGCCGGCGTGCTGCTCGCCACCGAGGCGGGCGGGGTCGCCACCGAGATCTCCGGGGCCCCCTGGGTGCCGCAGAGCCCCGATGTGCTGATCGCCGCTCCCGGCCTGCACGCGGCAGCGGCCAAGCTGCTCGACAGCGTCCAGCAGCCGTAGCGGCCAGACGGATCGGGTTCGTTCGGTGCGTCAGGAGATCAGCGTGAAACTCGCCCGGTAGACGTAGCCCGGCATGACGGGGCTCCATGCGAAGCCGTTCCCCATGGTGAGGGTGCCCGTCTCTCCGTCGGGGTGGTCAAGCCCGTTCATGACGTAGCTGATGGAGTACGAGACCTGGGCCGGAACCGAGCCCGACCACTCGTAGCAGCTCAGGTTGACCGGGTGCTCGTCGAAGTCCTTGACGACCGTGGGGGGGGTCCGGACTGAGGTAGATGTGGCGGATGTACTGCGGAAACACGGAGAAGTCCTGGCAGACCACTTCGGTTGTCCCGGTATCGGCCGAGGCGGTGGCGGCCGGTGCGGTCAACGGGACACCGAGGGCGACGGCAACGGCCAGCAGAACAGCGGGTCTACGCATGATCAGCTCCCTGGATACGCCAATGAGCCACTCATTGTGGCAACGACCTCCCCCTTTCACAGGACGGATTCGAGCCCCGTGCCCCGCCTTCGCCCCGCACCCTGGTCGGCGCCGGTCCCGCCGACGTGCCGAATCAGCGAGACGGCAGTCCTCACTGGGCCAGGGTGCGCAGTTGGGCCAGCGCCGTGCGGATGACGTCGCGCAGTTCGCCGTCCTCGGTGGCGTTGACCCATCGTTCGAAGGCGACGCGGTAGACGGCGACGCCGGTCTCGGCGGCCAGACTCGCGTCCAGGTCCCCGACGCCCCGCCGTCGCAGACCGCCGGCCAGGGTGGCCGAGATCGACGCGAGCTTGGTCAACTCACGTTCCCGCAGCTCGGCGTTGGCCATGATCACCGCCTGCCGCTTCTGCGTGAAACCGCGGTCGCGGCCGATCATCCCGGCCGCGGCGTCGAGCGCGAGCGTGATCGCGTCCAGAGCCGAAGCGGTGGGCGGCGCCGACTCCAGGGCGGCGAGCGCGATTTCCTCCATCGCGGACGCCCCGGCGAAGAGAACCTCGCGTTTGTCGGCGAAGTGACGGAAGAAGGTGCGGGCGGTGACACCGGCCCGTTCGGCGATGTCGGCCACCATCGTCTGCTCGAAGCCGCGTTCCAGAAACAGCTCCAGCGCCGCCTCGCTCAACCGGCCGCCGGCCCCGGGCTCCCACCTCGCCATGCCCATGAGTCTAGGTGACGTCACGTGATGACACCGCCCACCAGAGTGATGTCATCGAGTGACATCACCATGGTACGGTGATGTCACCTGATGACGTCATCCATGTGGAGGCCCCCAGTGGCGACGATGAAGCGCATCCAGTACCACCAGTACGGCGGCCCTGAGGTCATGCGGCTGGAGGACTTCGAGCCGGTGCGGCCCGGGAAGGGTGAGGTCCTGGTCCGCGTGCGGACAGCGGCGACCAACCCGATGGACTGGAAGATCCGCGGCGGCGCCATGAAGATGCTGACCGGCCGGAGCTTCCCGCGCGCGATGGGCCACGACTTCGCGGGCGTCGTCGAGGCGGTCGGCGAGGGCGTCACCCGACTCGGTGTCGGCGACCATGTGCTCGGCGCGGCGCCGCTCAAGGCGGCGGGAGCGTTCGCCGAGATGGTCGTCGCCGAGGCGAGGAGCGTCGCGAAGAAGCCTGCGGACCTCTCGTTCGAGGACGCCGCAGCGATCCCCACGGTCGGGGTCACCGCCCTCCAGGCCCTGATCGGCAAGGGGAAGCTGCAAGGCGGGCAAGCCGTCTTCGTCCACGGCTGCCTCGGCGGCGTCGGCCGGTCCGCCGCCCAGATCGCCCTCGCGCGCGGCGCCTCGGTGGCGGGCAGTTGCCGTGCCACCGCCGCACAGGACGCGCGCGCCCTCGGTATCGCCCCGATCGTCGACTTCGACTTCGATCCGACGGCGCTCGGCCGACGGTTCGACATCGTCTTCGACACCGCCGGCACGCTCCCGGCCAAGACGGCGCGGGCGCTGGTGAAGCCCGGCGGTCACGTCGTCGACATCGTTCCCACCCCGGCGAAGTTCGCGAGAAGCGCCCTGTCGGGGTCCTACACGGTGATGATCGCCCAGCCCGTCACGGCGGATCTCGAAGAGATCGCGCGCGGCGCCGGAGAGGGCACCCTGCGACTGCCGATCGCCCGCACGGTGCCGCTCGCGGAAGCGATCGCCGCCCTCACCGAACTGGAACGCGACCGCCCGCCCAAGAGCGGCAAGCTCATCATCACGACCGGATGACCGCCGCAGCGATCCGCCACTCACCTTGGCCTCCAGGTCAGGTCAGGTCAGAACCGGAATGCACTATTCCGTGACATCCGTCACAGCACATCCGGGACCTATGCGTGCCGGATAGTAGAGGCCGCTCTGGCGACATATGGGATTTGTCCGGCTTGGGGCGCGTGTGCGTCGCGTCCGGATCCACGGCATGCCGCCCGCGAGCCACCTTCATCCGTTGTCCGCACACGCAGGGATTCTGACGGTGCGTCAGAAGTTCACGAAGCCTCCGGGAGGCGGACCTGCGCACCCCACGTCCATGACAAGGGGCGTCCGAGCCTACGAAGCGAGCTAGTACCGAGGCCCTTTGCGCTCCCCGTAAAGGCCTCTTAAGAATGACGACCCGCAGGACGCTGCCGCAGCTCAGGAGCGGGTTACGCATGGGTAGACATCGTAAGAACACGCATTATCGGCGGATAGTGATCGCTGCCGTCGCCGTAGGCACCGTGGGCATACCGTCCGCCGCCATGGCCTGTTCCAGCTGGCCCGCCGGCGGCGGACACCGGTCCAACAGTGCCGAGAACAGCACAACGAAGGACGTGTGGAACAAGAAGGCCTGGTGGACCGACGCGAACTGGGGCCGCCCCTGGAACGCCGGCCAGGCCGGCGAGCCCTCGTCGACGGCATCGGCGGCGCCGAGCGCCTCCGCGAGCGCCACGGCTCCGAGTGCCTCCCCGAGCGCCACGAGGACTCCGAGCGCCTCCCCGAGCGCCACGAAGACCACCGCGCCGAGGCCGAAGGCCACAGCGCCCCGGCGCACCGCACGGACCACCGCCCCCAAGCCCAGCGCCACCACGTCGCCCAGTGTCCGGCCCACCACCACCGCCACAGCGACCGCCACCGCTTCCGCGACCCCCAAGGCGTCGAGCACCCCGAAGGTCACCAGCACGGCGTCCGGAGTCGTCGCCCGCATCGTGGAACTCGTCAATGCCGAACGCAGCAAGGTCGGCTGTTCGGCCCTGACCCTGAACACGACCCTGTCCAAGGTCGCGCAGGCACACAGTGAGGACATGGCGCTGCACCAGAACATGTCGCACACCGGATCCGACGGCTCCTCCCCTGGAGACCGGATCACCAGTGCCGGGTACACCTGGAGCGCCTACGGCGAGAACGTGGCCTACGGTTACGCCTCTCCCGAGGAGGTCATGGCGGGCTGGATGGCCAGCCCCGGCCACAAGGCCAACATCCTCAACTGCGCGTTCAAGGAGATCGGCGTAGGCCTCGCACAGCCCGACAGCTACTGGACCCAGGACTTCGCCACCGCCCGCTGAGCGGGTGCCGCCCAGGTAGGCGGCACCCGGCTCAGGCCCAGGACGTCACCGGGGTGAACGAGCTGTCCTGGCGGGACTGCGCGGACGCTCTCACCAGATACGGCGCCGACGAGAACAGGGCCGACCCGAGCACGCATTACACCATCAGCCGGGCCAGGCAACGGCATTGGGCCTAGGACTTCCTAGGGTCCACACCGCTGGACGCGGCAAGCACGCTCTTCGAGCGCCCCGCGTACCAGTGGACGTAGATCTCGGTGATGTCGACCACGACGAACCTCCATGGAGAATAATCTGACGCCCAAACCACACCAAGTGGGGGAAACCTGGTCGTCGACAGGTCTGACCGCATACACCGAAACACCGATACGGACAGTGACACCAAGAAGAGGAACCGGAAGGAATACCGGAAGGTTTACCGGAACAAACCCGGAGCTCGGGCCCCACACTCCTGATCACGTGCCGCCGACTGCAATCAGACGGCGGGATCCTTGCGCATATTTCGGTCGGAATTCGCAAATCACAGGGTGACTACGGCTGAAGGATCGAATTTGACGCCAGGATTCGGCGCAGGGTAGGACTCCTGACGATTCGAGAGATTGACGTTGAGGGGCAGTCATGTGGTTGCTATTCGTGTTGTTACCGCTAGCCGGCCTGCTGGCCGTCGACGTCGGCGCATTCTTGTGGTGGGCACGCCGGAATCAGCTGCTGAACAGCGGCGTGCCCGCGGCCGGCGAGGTCGTGCGGATCAACATCACGGTGACCCAACACGTCGACACGAACACGCAGTTGAGCTCCTCCTCCACCACGATTCGCCCGGTGGTGCGCTTCACCACGCAGACCGGTGAGCTGATCACCGCCTCACCGATGCGCAGCGCGGTCGACAAACTCCTGATCCCCGGCGATCCGGTCAGGATCCGCTACAGCGCGGGGAACCCGATGCGCTGCGTGGTGGACCAACGCGGCGCCAAGCAAGGCACCGTGCCCATGCTGGCGGGCCTGGTCTTCTTGAACATCTTCCTGATCGGCTTCGCCTCCATGGGCGGGCGCATCGCCGAGGGTTGGCAGAGCGACGACCAGTCGGCTACACCACCATCCATCGCTCAAGGGCTCGCTCAAGGGCTCGGCCAGTCGGCCGGCTCCGGGACCGGAAGCCGGACGACGACCCCCACACCGCCCCCCGCCGCGACGACCACCGGCGCGTGGTCCGCCGCCGACGGCCCCCTGACCGTGACCGTCGTCAAGGTCGTCAACGCCGGCGGGAACGTCAGTCTGACGGTCAGCGCGCACGACAGCGCCGCCGCATCGGTGACCCTGCCGATCTTTTCCAACTTCACCGCGACCGACGGCCAGGGCAACACCTACACGGCACACCCGCTCGCACCGATCGCCGTACCGGCCGGCGGCACCGTCTCCGACACGCTGACGCTGGATCAGACCGTCCCGGCAACGGCTCGGAGCCTGAAAGCCGCGTGGGCCCATGTCTTCTCCCAAGATCCCGCACTGAACGGTTCGATCACCGTCACGGGAGTTCCGCTGCCACATCACTCGGGTTGAACGTACGTCCAGCAGTCCGAGGCACCGGGCGCGAAGGGGGATCTGGTGCATCTCGGATGCCCGGCTCGGCACAGCCGACCGGTGCAGGTCCGGTCCGGGGGAGACGCCAGGGTCCCCCGTGGCTGCGAACCCCTTCTTCCATGGCCGCGTGCGCTCTCTGCCCGCTCTCTCCCGCCCGTACCCCCAGGCCCGCACGCCGCACGGTCAGCACACCGACGTCCGCATTCCGAGGTCAGCCGGACCATGTCGTCCGTTGTGCTCAGCGGGAACTCCCGGGAACTGGACGGAAGTCCTCCGCCGTCGTCAACACATCCGCCCAGGTCAGCGGCGCCCCAGCTCAGGCCCAGGACGTCACCGGGGTGAACGAGCTGTCCTGGCGGAAGAGATCCGTGCCGTCCGAGATTTCCACCCGTAGCTGGTAGTTGTAGTGGCGCAGGTAGTAGCCCGGGTAGTTGTACGACTCGAAGCGCACCGAGCCGCTGGACGAGCCCGTGCGGGCGATGAACGTGGCGTCCTTCGCGAACGTCGTCGTCCCGTCGTTCGCGTCGAAGCGGCCGCGGAAGTTGTAGTGGCGCAGGTAGTTGCCCGACGCGTCGCGGATCGAATAGCCGTTGGCGTCGGCCAGGCCCGCGACGACCGTGAAGGTGGCTGCCGTCTTGTCGGCCGTGGCGCTGGAGCTGGTCACCACCGGGAGGTTGAGGAGGGAGGACACTTCCTCCCAGTAGCGGGTCGTGTAGTTGACGGACTGGAAGGAGCGGGTCGCGTTCTTCGTCACCGAAGTGCCGCCCGACACCGTCTCCTTGATGACCGTGAAGTGGCGGGCCGTGCCCGAGAGGGTCGCGAGTGCGGTCGGGGTACTCCACGTGGCGAACGTGTCGTAGCTGTCGCTGTAGTAGTAGTTGCCGTCGCCGTAGCCGTCGAAGAAGATCCGCCAGCCGCCGTTGTCGAGCTGGATCACCGAGGGGCCCTCGCGGTAGCTGCCCCAGCCCGCCCAGTCGCCGGTCCTGGAGATCGTGTAGGGGCCGGTGAGGCTGGTGGCCGTGAGGTACTCGATGTACTTCGCCGTCTCGTTCTTCGTGAACGCGTGGTACGTCGAGCCGACCTTCACGATGTACGTGTCGATGTGGTTCGAGCCGATGCCGGCCAGGGCGACCGGTGAACTCCACGCCGTCAGGGCCGAGTTGCTCGCCGTCAGGATGTACGGCGTGAAGATCCACTCGTCGTCCGTCGTCGAGCAGGACACGATGACGTTGACGCTGCCGTCGCTGTCCACGAACCACTCCGGCGCCCAGGCACGGGACAGGTTCGTGATCGGGACCGTGTAGTCGTACAGGAACGTCCAGGTGACCCGGTCGGAGCTGCGGGCGAAGCCGATGGTGGTGCTTACGTCCTCCCAGGTGTGGGTGGTGTAGGTGACGTAGTAGTAGCCGTCCGTGTGCTTGAAGATGCTCGCGTCGCGGATGCGGTTGCTGGGCGGGGTGTAGGCGGAGGACTGGAGGAGGCGGAAGTCCGTGGCGTCGTCGGACTGGTACACGTTGACCGTGCCGTCGTCGCTGTTGAGGAACGGGACGATCGTGTAGCGGGTGGCGTAACCGCTCGCGGGGGCGGCGGCCTCGGCCGTACCGAGCAGTCCGGGCAGTTCGCCCAGGACCAGGGCCGACGCGGGCAGGGCGGCCAGCGCGCGGAGCAGGGTACGACGGGACGGGGTGGGGGGACGTGTGGTCACGGCGGCTCTCCGGGGGCTCGTACAGAGGCGGACACAGCGGCGCGTCCGATATCTCGAACCGAGTTCGAGAAGTCGTCAGAACGTAAGAGGAGCGGCAGGTTCACGTCAATGCTTTGAGCGGGACTTGGGTGCAGCTGGACGCCGGCTGTGCGAAACCTGTCCTGCCGGAGCCGGATCGACGTTACTCTCCGGTAAACGCGCTGCCGCCGAAGGTGGGTTCCCCATGCCGTACGACCGTTCCGCAGGCCTCACCGAGTCCGTACGGGCTCTGGCAGCAGGCGAGTTGACGTCACGTCAGCTGGTCGAGGCGTGCCTGGCGCGGATCGAGGCGACCCAGGGTTCCCTCAACGCCTTCCGGATCGTGCGCGGTTCGGCCGCGCTCGACGAAGCGGACGCCGCCGACCGCGAGTTGGCCGACGGAGTACGACGCCCCCTGCTCGGGGTGCCGGTCGCGGTGAAGGACGACACGGATGTGGCCGGCGAGCCGACCGCCTTCGGCTGCCGGGGCGACTTCCCGCCCGCGAAGGAGGACGGCGAGGCGGTACGACGGCTGCGTGCGGCCGGGGCGGTCGTCATCGGCAAGACCAACACCTGCGAGCTGGGGCAGTGGCCGTTCACCGAGGGCCCGGCCTTCGGCGACACCCGTAATCCGTGGCAGCTCGGGCACACCCCGGGCGGGTCCTCCGGCGGGTCCGCGGCGGCCGTCGCTGCAGGGCTGGTGCCGGCCGCGCTCGGCTCGGACGGCGCCGGCTCCGTGCGCATACCGGCCGCCTGGACCCACCTCGTCGGCATCAAACCGCAGCGCGGCCGTGTCTCCACCTGGCCACGCGCCGAGTCCTTCCAGGGCATCACGGTCAACGGCACCCTCGCCCGCACGGTCGCCGACGCCGTCCTGCTGCTGGACGCGGCGAGCGGGAACCACCCCCAGGACCTGCACCAGCCGCCCCGGTTGACCCTCACCGAGGCGATCGGCCGCGACCCCGGCCGGCTGCGCATCGCGCTCTCCCTGAAGCCGCCGTTCACCGCGGTCCCCGCCCGGCTCCACCCGGACATCCGCGCCCGGCTCCTCGAACTCGCGGAGAAACTGGCCGCGTTGGGGCACACCGTCGAGGAGGCCGACCCGCCCTACGGCCAGATCGGGCTCACCTTCGTCCCGCGCGGCACGGCCGGGATCGCCGAGCGCGTCCACGAGGCCCCGTACCCCGAGCTCCTCGACCGGCGCACCCTGCAGGCGGCCCGCCTGGGCCGGCTGCTGAGCGGGGTCCCGCTGCGGGCCGCGCGGCGCGCGGAGGCCGCCCTGCAGCGCAGGATCGGCGGCTTCTTCACGTCGTACGACGTGGTCCTCGCGCCGACCACCGCCGCTCCCCCGCCCCGTATCGGCGCGATGCTGAACCTGGGCCCGTTCGCCACCGACCGGGCCATGACCGCCGCCTGCCCCTACGCCTGGCCGTGGAACGTGCTCGGGTGGCCGGGGGTGAACGTGCCCGCCGGGTTCGTCGGGGACGGGCTGCCGGTGGGCGCGCAGTTGCTCGGCCCGGCGCACAGCGAGCCGCTGCTGGTCTCGCTCGCCGCCCAGGTGGAGGCGGAGCTGCGCTGGCACGAGCGCTGGCCGCCGCAGGCCGTGGCCGCCGGCTCCCCGGCCGCATAGGCGCAGGCGGCTTTCCTCCCGCTTGACCTGCCCGTACCCTCTGACCATGCAGGACGCGTCGATGGTCGGGCTCATGGGGCGGGTCACCGGAACGGTCGGGCCCGGGCTCGTCGGCGAGGTGATCGTCCGGGTCCGCGGGGGTGCCGAGCACTTCCTCGCGTACGCCGCGGACGGCACCGGCCGGTTCGAGCGGGGCACGGTGGTGATGGTGGTCGAGTACCTGCCGCCGCGGACGGTCTACGTCACGCCCGCGTACGACAGTTGAGCAGGCATAGCCCCAGGTGAGGGGCGTGTGCGTCAAGATTGCAACAAGGATCCGTCAGCGTCTTCACCCCGGCCTTGCGCGGGCGCACACTCCCTTCGTTCGGTGCCGAAAGGGCACCATGCAAAGGGGGCGTATGCCGATGGTTGTCGGCGTCGTTGCGGGCGCGGCGGTTCTGGCCGTACTCGCGTTGATCGGTGTGTTCAAGATGATGTGGCGGGTGGCCGAGCCGAACGAGGCGCTCATCATCTCCGGTTCGAAGCACCGGACCGAGGGTCTTGAAGAGGGCATGGGGTTCCGCATCGTCACGGGGCGCGGCACGCTGGTGCTGCCGGGTGTGCAGGCGGTGCGCAAACTGTCCCTGGACCTGAACGAGACCGAGTTGTCGGTGGACTGCGTGACCCAGCAGGGCATTCCGCTCAAGGTGCGGGGCGTGGTCATCTTCAAGGTGGGCGACGACTTCGTGTCGATCGCCAACGCGGGCCGCCGCTTCCTGGACCAGCAGAAGATGATGTCCGAGCGGGTGCACAACGTGTTCGCCGGTCATCTGCGGTCCATCGTGGGCGGGTTGACGGTCGAGGACATGATCCGCGACCGGGACAAGCTCACCGGGCAGACCCGGGCCGCCTGCGGCACGGAGATGGAGAAGCTGGGGCTCATCGTGGACTCCCTGCAGATCCATGAGATCGAGGATCCGACGGGGTACATCCAGAACCTCGCGATGCCGCACGCGGCGGCCGTGCAGCGGGACGCGCGGATCGCGCAGGCGGAGGCGAACCGTCTCGCCACCGAGGCGGAGCAGCAGTCGTTCGCCCGGATGGCGGAGGCCACCCGGGACAGCGAGATCCTCCAGGCCGGTTACCAGGCCGAGCGGGACAAGGCCGCGGCCCAGGCCCGGCAGGCCGGTCCGCTCGCCGACGCGGCCGCCCGCCAGGAGGTCGTGGTCCAGGAGACCCGGGTCGCCGAGCTGGAGGCGCACCGGCGTGAGCAGCAGCTCCAGGCGGACGTCCGCAAACCGGCCGACGCCAGCGCCTACGAGAAGCGGACGCTGGCCGAGGCCGAGCGTGACGCGCGTATCTCGGCGGCCCAGGCCAAGGCGAAGGAGACGGAGCTGGCGGCCGCGGCCGAGGCGACCCGGGTCAAGACGGCCGCGGGTGCCGAGGCCGAGGCGACCAAGTCCCGGGGTGCGGCCACCGCGGAGGCGACCCGGGCGACCGGTGAGGCCGAGGCGGCCGCCGCGCAGGCCAAGGGCCTCGCGGACGCCGAGGCGGTCAGGGCGAAGGGCCTCGCCGAGGCGGAGGCCATCAAGGCCCGCGCCACCGCCCTCGCGGAGAACCAGGAGGCGGTCGTCGCCCAGCAACTCGCCGAGAACTGGCCGGAGATCGTCAAGGCAGGTGCCTCCGCCTTCGGCAACGTCGACAACATGGTGCTGCTCAACGGCGCCGACGGGATGGCCGAGATGTTCGCCAAGGCGCTCACCATGGGCGGCACGGGGCTCGGTCTCGCCCGCCAGCTCCTTGCGTCGATGAACCAGAACGGGCAGGCCCCGAGCGGTACTTCACCGATCCTCGACAGGACAACGGCCCCGAGGACGCAGAAGGTGCCGGTGGAGCAGGACGGCGAGTAGCCGACCGCGGCGGTGCGCCTCCGGCCGAACTCCGGTGCCGGGGGCGCACCACCGTGTCGGCCTGCCGTCCACTCCCGCGACGGGGACGGGTGCGGCAGCCCGCGCCGGTGATGTGGGGACTTCCCGCGGCGCCGGTTGGAGCCGGTACCGCAAGCCGGTCGTCCTCCGCGCATCGAACGCCGCAATGTCACCGCCGAGTTGACCGAGGCGGCGCCGCACCGTACCGGGACCCCGCCTGTTCTCGCAGGCCGGGGCCCCTTAGGGTGCCCTCGTGACTGCCTTTATCGACGACGAGAACATCCCCGGCCGTTACGGCCCCACCGCGACCACCGAGGCCGACCCGCGCGAGGTCGGCAAGGTGCACACCGAGTACGCGCCCGCCCACGACGGCGACCCCGATCCCGGCGAGATCGTGTGGACCTGGGTGCCCTTCGAGGAGAACGACGGGCGGGGCAAGGACCGGCCGGTGCTGGTCGTCGCCCGCGAGTCGGCCGGCACCCTGCTCGCCGTGCAGCTGTCCAGCAAGCGGCACGACAACGACCGCGAGTGGGTGGCGATCGGCAGCGGGCCGTGGGACAGGACCGGGCGCGACTCCTGGGTGGACGTGGACCGCGTCCTGCGGCTGCACGAGGACGGCATGCGCCGGGAGGCCTGCGCCCTCGACCGGGGCCGCTTCAACCTCGTACGCAACCGGCTGCACGAGCGCTACGGCTGGAAGTGACGCGTCAGCCCGTCGCCGAGGCCTGAAACGCGTCGGCGAAGGCTGCCCTGACCACCGATCCCGGCGTACGGTCCAGGACCCCGAACAGCACGTGTTCGAAGGTCTGCTCGAACCGTCCGCCGGGGCCCAGCAGCCCCCGGAAGGCCCCCGCGACCTGCGCGGGGTCGTTCTGGAAGACCCCGCAGCCCCAGGCGCCGAGGACCAGCCGACGGTATCCCCGGGCCGCGGCCACCTCCAGCACCCGTTCGGCCCGTACGGCGAGGGCTCCGGGCAGCTCCGCGGCCCGCTCCGGGGCCGTACGGCGGATCACGCCCGCGTTGGGCGCGGCGGCGGTGAGGAAGCCCGCGCGGTAGGGCTCGGCGAGGAGCCCGCCGCGGTCGTCACGGAAGACCGGGACGGCCGGGGAGTGGATCACGCGGTCCGAGTAGAACGGGTCGCGGTGGGCGCGGTGGTGGTCGTAGTACTCCGGGACCTCGCGCAGGCACGTGTAGAGGGCGGAGGCGCGGCAGAGGGCCTCCTCCTGCGCCTGGGCGCCGTTGAGATAGCCGCCGCCCGGGATGGGGGTCCCCCCGGCTCGAACGTAGTTGAGAGCTGGGGGAGGGCGGAGGCGAAGTTCAGCACGGCCACCGGGGCGCCGGCCAGTCGGCGGGCGGCCTCCAGGCTGCTCTCGCCGGTGACCTCGGCGATCGTGTCCACGGGAGGGAGCTCCGGGACCGGCACCGGTTCCGGGCCGTACATCCGTGTCCCGGCCCGCGCGGCCGCGATGTCGGCCGCCAGGAGGACCTCCCGGCCGTCGGGCGCCCGGCAGGCCCCCGCCGCCACGATCTGTTCGGTCTGCTGTGCGATCCCGCGCAGGCGCGCGCTCATGGCGCCACCCCCGTGGACGCCATGAGCGCGGCCCGCACGGTCGCCCCCGTCGTGCTCATGTACGCATCCTGGGTGATGCTGGTGATGCCGTGCAACGGAGTTTCCTGGGCCCAAATCGGTCGGAAACATACTAGGAAGCAGAGGTTACCGATCTAGGACGTCCTCTTGGGCGCCCTTGTGCGAATGGACGCGAAGGTCTTGGGTGGGACGGACGATGCCGTCCCGGAACCATCCGGGGCCGGGCCGGCGGCATGGTGGAATCTCAGGAGGATCCCGACATGTCCGACTCAATATCCGACAGCGGTGACTGTACCGACGGGTCGGTGAAGACCGACTTCTCGGACGACCGCACAGCTGTCACCGAGGCCGAGGTGGAGGCCCTGGTCAAGGGCATCTGCTTCAAGACCGGCCCGCCCCGCACCCTCGGGGTCGAAGTGGAATGGCTGGTCCACGAGCTGCGGCAGCCGCAGCTCCCGGTGACATCCGAACGACTCGAAGCGGCCTACGCCGCACTGCGCACGGTGCCCCTGGGGTCGGCGCTCACCGTCGAACCCGGCGGTCAGCTGGAGCTGAGCTCGCCGCCCGCCGCCTCCCTGACGGAGTGCATCGGCACCGTTTCCGCCGACCTGGACGCCGTCCGCACGGTCCTCGCAGAGCAGGACCTCGGTCTCGTGGGCGTCGGTCACGATCCCTGGCACACTCCCCGCCGCTTCCTGCGCGAACCGCGCTACGAGGCGATGGAGAGGTGCCTGGACCGCACCGGCACGGCGGGCCGCCACATGATGTGCACCTCGGCCTCGGTACAGGTCTGCCTGGACGCCGGCCACGAGGAGCCCGGCCCGCTGGGGCACGCCCGCCGCTGGTGGCTGGCCCATCAGCTGGGCCCGGTGCTGGTGGCCGCCTTCGCCAACTCCCCCCTGGTGGGCGGGCGGCCCACCGGCTGGCTGTCCACCCGGCAGCTGCTGTGGATGGAGATCGGTGCAGGCCGCGCGGGCGCGCCGCCGCTGGACGGCGACCCCCGCATGGCCTGGGCCCGGCATGTGCTCGACGCCCCGGTGATGTGCGTACGGCGGGACAGCGGTCCCTGGGAGGTGCCTGAGGGCCTGACCTTCCGGGACTGGACCCGGTCGGGTGCGCCCACCAGGAAGGATCTCGAGTACCACCTCACCACGCTCTTCCCGCCGGTCAGGCCGCGCGGTCATCTCGAGCTGCGGATGATCGACGCGCAGCCGGGCGACGACGGGTGGATCGTGCCGCTGGCGGTGACGGCGGCGCTGTTCGACGACCCGGAGGCCGCCGAGACCGCGTACCGGACGGTGAAACCGCTGGCCGAGCGGGCGCTGTCGCTGCCCGCCCCGCACAATCCGCTGTGGCTCGACGCGGCACGGACCGGGCTCGGCGACCCGGAGCTGCAGGAGGCCGCCGTCGTCTGTTTCGCGGCGGCGGTGGAGGCCCTGCCCCGGCTCGGCGCGGCCCCCGAGGTCGTGGCCGCCGTGGCCGAGTACCTGGACCGGTACGTCCGCCAGGGCCGCTGCCCGGCCGACGACCTGCTGGACCGACTGCGCGGCACGGCCGGTCGCGCCCATGGGAAGGACATCAGCGCATGACCGAGACCGAGACCGACATCGATATCGAGGCTCTGCGTGACCGGGCGCTGACATCCCTGACCACGGCCCGCGCCCGCACCACGCTCCTGACCAGCTGTGTCGAGGAGCCCGATCTGACCGCCCAGCACTCTCCGCTGATGTCCCCACTGGTGTGGGACCTCGCCCACATCGGCAACCAGGAGGAGCTCTGGCTGCTGCGCAACGTCGGCGGCCGGGAGCCGATGCGCCCCGAGATCGACACGCTGTACGACGCCTTCGAGCATCCGCGTTCCGAGCGGCCCTCGCTGCCGCTGCTGCCGCCCGCCGAGGCCCGGCAGTACGCGGCGGAGGTACGCGGCCGGGCGTTCGACCTGCTGGAGAGCTCGGCGTTCAGCGGCACCCGGCTGACCGAGGCGGGCTTCGCCTTCGGCATGATCGCGCAGCACGAACAGCAGCACGACGAGACGATGCTGATCACCCATCAGCTCCGCACGGGTCCCCAGGTCTTGACCGCTCCCGACCCGGACCCGGCACCGCCGTTCACCGGCCCGGCCGAAGTCCTGGTCCCCGGCGGCCCGTTCACGATGGGCACCTCCACCGAGCCCTGGGCGCTGGACAACGAACGCCCCGCGCACCGGCGGGAGGTGGCCGCCTACTGGATCGACACCACCCCGGTCACCATCGGCCGGTATCTGGAGTTCATCGAGGACGGCGGCTACGAGAACGAGCGCTGGTGGACGCCGGAGGGCTGGGCGCACATCCGGCAGCACTCCATCTCCGCCCCGCAGTTCTGGCACCGGGAGGGCGGCCAGTGGCTGCGCCGCCGGTTCGGGGTCACCGAGGTGGTCCCGCCCGAGGAGCCGGTGCTGCACGTGTGCTGGTACGAGGCGGACGCCTACGCCCGCTGGGCCGGGCGCCGGCTGCCCACCGAGGCCGAGTGGGAGAAGGCCGCCCGGCACCACCCCGGCGAGAACCGCTCGCGCCGCTACCCGTGGGGCGACGCCGACCCGGCCCCGGCCCACGCCAACCTGGGCCAGCGGCATCTGCGGCCGGCCCCGGCGGGCAGCTATCCCGAGGGCGAATCGCCGCTGGGCGTGCGGCAGTTGATCGGCGACGTCTGGGAGTGGACGGCCAGCGACTTCCTCCCCTATCCCGGGTTCGCCGCCTTCCCGTACAAGGAGTACTCGGAGGTGTTCTTCGGCCCCGAGTACAAGGTGCTGCGCGGCGGCTCGTTCGCCGTGGACCAGGTGGCCTGCCGGGGGACGTTCCGCAACTGGGACTACCCGATCCGGCGGCAGATCTTCTCCGGCTTCCGCACCGCCCGTTCCGCGGAGACGGCCTGATGTGCCGTCATCTGGCCTACCTGGGACCCGAGGAGCCGCTCGGCCGACTCCTCGTGGAGCCCGGGCACTCCCTCCACCGCCAGTCGTGGGCACCCCGGCGGCAGCGGTACGGGACGGTCAACGCCGACGGTTTCGGGGTGGGTTGGTACGCCCCGGAGGATCCGCAGCCGGCCCGGTACCGGCGGGCGGTGCCGATCTGGGCCGACCCGTCCTTCGCCGACCTGGCCCGGGTCGTCCGCACCGGCGCGCTGCTCGCCGCCGTACGGGACGCGACCCTGGCGGGTGCGGACGGGGAGGCCGCGGCGGCGCCGTTCGCCGCGGGCCGCTGGCTGTTCAGCCACAACGGGGCGATCCCCGGCTGGCCGCAGTCCGTGGCCCCCCTCGCCCCCCTGCTGCCCCCGGCCGAGCTGCTGTCGATGGAGGCGCGCACCGACTCGGCGTTCGTCTGGGCGCTGGCCCTGCACCGGCTGCGGACCGGCACGGAACCGGGCCCCGCTCTTGCCGAAACGGTTCTCCAGGTGGCCGAGGCCGCACCGGCCGCCCGTCTCAACCTCCTCCTCACCGACGGCGAGACCATCGCCGCCACCGCCTGGGGGGACAGCCTCTTCCACCTCTCGGAACCCGGCCGCACCGTCGTCGCCTCCGAGCCGTACGACGACGACCCGCACTGGCGGGAGGTCCCCGACCGCACCCTGCTCACCACGAGCCGCACGGGCGTCGTACTCGCCCCGATCGAGCCCGCCCCCGTCGAGGACCCGGCATCCGCATCCCCGAAGGAGCCCTGTACGTGAGTCCCCTCCGTGTCACCCGCACCCTCCCCGAGGACGCGACGGACGCCGCGCTGCGCGCCGATGTCCTGAGCGGCCTCACCGCCACCCCCAAGACGCTGCCGCCGAAGTGGTTCTACGACGCCCGGGGCAGCGAACTCTTCGAGGAGATCACCGAACTGCCCGAGTACTACCCGACCCGGGCCGAGCGGGAGATCCTGCTCGCCCGGTCCGGTGAGATCGCCGCCGCGAGCGGTGCCCGCACCCTGGTGGAGCTGGGCTCGGGCTCCTCCGAGAAGACCCGCCTGCTCATCGACGCGCTCACCGACCTCCAGGTGTACGTGCCGGTCGACGTCAGCGAGAGCGCGCTGACACAGGCCGGGCAGGCGCTCATCGAGGAGCGGCCTGGGCTGACCGTGCACGCCCTGATCGCCGACTTCACCGGCCGGATGGAGCTGCCCGAGACGCCGGGGCCGCGGCTGCTGGCGTTCCTCGGCGGCACGATCGGCAATCTGCTCCCCGCCGAGCGGGCCGCGTTCCTGGCCTCGATCCGGGGGCTCCTCGCACCCGGCGACGCGCTGCTGCTCGGCACCGACCTGGTCAAGGACGAGGAGGTCCTGGTCCGGGCGTACGACGACGCGGCCGGGGTGACGGCCGAGTTCAACAAGAACGTCCTGGCCGTCGTCAACCGGGAGCTGGACGCCGACTTCGACCCGGACGCCTTCGACCACGTCGCCCTGTGGGACGCGGCCGACGAGTGGATCGAGATGCGGCTGCGCTCGCGTGTCGTGCAGACCGTGAAGGTGCCGGCGCTCGATCTGGCCGTGGACTTCGCGGCCGGCGAGGAACTGCGCACCGAGGTGTCGGCGAAGTTCCGGCGGGCCGGCGTGACCGCGGAACTGGCCGCTGCCGGGCTGGAGTTGACCAACTGGTGGACCGACTCGCAGGGCCGCTTCGCGCTGTCCCTGAGCATGGCGCGCTGAGTCACCCGAAGTCCGGTGCGAGGAGTTCGGTGATGCGCCGGGAGGCGCGGCGGGCCTCGGTCGCGGGGTCCGCACCGCCGAGCACCTCGGTCATATAGCCCTTGATCGGGTTGTCGGCCTCGACCGCCGGCCAGTCCGGGGTGTGGGGGGTCGCCCGTCCCCGCGCGGCGCCCGCCGCCATGGCGGCGACCCCCTCCTCCCCGGCGACCGCGCTCGCCAGCGTGGTCTTGTTGGGCACGTAGTTCATGGTGCGGGCGAGTTCGGTGTCCCACTTGGCGCCGGTGAGCGCGCCGACGACGGCGGTCGCGTCGTAGGGCCGGTCGGTGTTCTGCGGTACGACGAGGTCGGAGCCGCCGGTGAAGACGGCGCCGGGGTGACCGGCCGTCAGCCCGGGCACCGGGAAGTACCCGATCTTGTCCTTGAGTTGTGGATTCTCCTGCACGACGGACTGGGTCAGCCCGGGTACCGCGATGATCTGTGCGACCTTGCCGTCCGCGAACACCCCGGCCTGGGGCGGGTGTTCCTCGTCGGCGTCCACGGGCCCCTTGCCGAGTGCCTGGAGCCGCCGGTAGAAGTCCATTCCGCGCAGGGCGGCCGGGCTGTCCAGCGTGCCCTTCCAGCCGGCGTCGGTCTCCTCGGCGAGGTCGCCGCCCTCGTCCCAGACGAACCCGGAGAGCGTGTACCAGTCCTGTCCGGCGAGGTAGATCCCCTGTCTCCCACCGGAGTTGAGCTTCTCGGTGTCGGCCAGCCACTCCTTCCGGGTCTTCGGCGGGGAGGTGATGCCGGCCTTCGCGAAGAGGTCCTTGCGGTAGATGACGACCCGGTTGGCCGCGTACCAGGGGATGCCGTACTGGCGCGAGTCGTCCCGGCCCGGTTCGGCGAGTCCGGGCAGCCACTGGTCCTTGCCCCAGTCGCGCATCGACTCCAGCGTGAGGTCGGTGAGCCGGCCGTCCTCCACGTACTGCGGGACCTGGGTGTTGCCGACCTCGATGACGTCGGGCCCACCGCCGGAGTCGCTCTTCAGCGCCGCCTGGACCTTGTCCACGATCCCGGTCCACTGCTGGATGCGGATGTCGAGGCGGATGTCCTCGTGGGTGCGCTCGAAGTCCGCGGTGAACCGGCGCAGGAAGTCCTTCGACGCGCTGTTCTGCATCAGCCACACCGTGACGGTGTGCCGCTCACCGCCACTGCCCGGCAGTACTCCACAGGCGCTCAGCAGGGCGGCGGACACACAGACGAGGGCGAGCGGCCGGCGACGTCTCACGGGGTTCCTGTTCTGCCTGGCGGACAGGGGAAGGGGCCCGGCGTGGGGGAACGAGCGCGAGAGCGCCCGTACGGGTGTACGGGATTCTGGTATGGACCAATACGGAGGGTCAAGGGCTGTCAGCGGTTCGGAACCGACACCTCGCGCTCCGCTTCCGGATGGGGCACGGTGGAGTGACGCGTGACGCCCGTCACGGCGGAGAGGAGCACCCGTATGTCGAACCACACCTACCGGGTCACCGAGATCGTCGGCACCTCGCACGAGGGGATCGACCAGGCCATCCGCAACGGTGTCGCACGCGCCGGCCAGACCCTCCGCAACCTGGACTGGTTCGAGGTGACGCAGGTCAGGGGCCAGATCGAGGACGGGCGGATCGAGCACTACCAGGTGGGCCTGAAGGTGGGCTTCCGCATCGAGGACGAGGACTGAGGCCCGCGGTCGGTCTCAGGTCCGCCCCTCCCCCTCCTGGGCCTGCTCCAGCGCGGCCGAGTGCTGGGCCCAGCGGGCCCGTACGACGGTGAACCCGGCCCGTTCGGCGGCGTCGCACACCAGCTCGTCGTCATCGACCAGGACCCGGACCTCGCGCCGTTCGGCGAGGCGGCGCAGGATCTCCAGCTTGGTGTGCCGGGCGGGTCTGCGGTCGGCGTTGCGGCGCATGTGGACGCGCCCCTCGGGCAGCCCGTGGGCGGCGAGCCAGTCCAGCGTGTCGCGCCGGCAGCGCTCGGGCCGCCCGGTGAGATAGACGATCTCGCACTCCTCGGCGGTCGCCGCGGCCAGCGCGACGCCCTGGGCGATCGGCGGATCCTGCGGCGCGGCCGCGAAGAACGCGTCCCAGTCCCTGGGCCTGCTCTCCAGGAACCGCTGCCGGTGCGCGGTGTCGGCGAGGGTGTTGTCGATGTCGAACACGGCGACCGGACGCTTGCTGCTCTCTGTCACGCGGCAACCCTAGTCGCCGGAAATCCGGTTCATCCGCCCGCCGAAGAGTGCCCGGTCCGGGGCCCGCCGCCGACGTGGTGTGACGGCGGGAATCACGGGGCCGCCGGAGCGTTGAACCGTCTGTGAACGCCACCATCGCCAGGACCCGGTTCTCCGTCCTCGACCGCTCGCGCACCCGGGAGGGACACGCGCCCGGCGAGGCGCTGCGGGACACCGTGGCGCTGGCGCGGGAGGCGGAGGCGCTCGGTTATCAGCGTTTCTGGGTGTCGGAGCACCACGGCGTGCCCGGGGTCGCCGGGTCGGCGCCGACGGTCCTGGCCGCCGCCGTGGCCGGCGCGACCCGGACCGTCCGGGTCGGCACCGGCGGTGTCATGCTGCCCAACCACCGGCCTCTGGTGGTGGCCGAGCAGTTCGGGGTGCTGGAGTCGCTGTACCCCGGGCGGATCGACATGGGACTGGGCCGTTCGGTGGGCTTCACCGACGGCGTCCGCAGGGCGCTCGGACACGACAAGGGCGACGCCGAGGACTTCGCGGCACAGCTCGGTGAGCTCCTCGGCTGGTTCGAGGGCACCTCGCCGACCGGGGTGCGGGCCCGCCCGTCGGAGGGGCTGCGCGTACCGCCGTTCGTGCTGGCGATGGGCGAGGGCGCGGACATCGCGGCCCGGGCCGGGCTGCCGATGGTCATCGGGGATCTGCGGGGCCGCGAGAAGATGCGGCGCGGCATCGACCACTACCGGGACCGCTTCCGTCCCTCCCCCTGGGCCGCCGAGCCGTACGTCGTGATCTCGGGCACGATCGCCGTCGCCGGCACCCCCGAGGCGGCACACCGGCTGCTGGTCCCGGAGGCCTGGTCGATGGCGTACTCCCGCACCCACGGCACCTTCCCGCCGCTGCCGTCGGCCGAGGCCGTCGAGGCCCGGACGATGACCGCGAAGGAACGCGGCTTCTACGAGGCCGGCCTCGCCGGTCACATCGCCGGCACCGAGGACCAGGTGGCGCACGAACTGGACACGGTCCTGAAGGAGACGGGCGCGGACGAGGTGCTGGTCACCACCAGCACCTACGACCGCGAGGCCCTGCTGGACTCCTACCGGCGGCTGGCCTCGATCGTGAACTCCTAGACCGTCGCGGGTTTGTCCGAGCGGATCACGATCTGGCCGTCTGCCGCGTCCACCACCGCCCGGTCGCCCGCGACGAGTTGGCCCGAGAGCAGCAGGTCGGCGAGGCGGTCGTCGACCTCGCGCTGGATGGTCCGGCGCAGCGGGCGGGCGCCGAAGTCCGGCTCGTGGCCGAGGTTGGCAAGCAACTCGGCGGCCGTGTCGGTGACTTCGAGGCCGACGTCCTGGGCGTGCAGCCGGCCCCGGGTGTGTTCCAGCAACAGGTCGACGATCTGGCGCAGTTGGGTCCGGTCCAGACCGCGGAAGACGATGATCTCGTCGATGCGGTTCAGGAACTCCGGGCGGAAGTGCTGCTGCAGGGCGGGCATGACCGCCTCGCGGACCTTGGTGTAGTCCTCGGTGCCCGCGGCCAGGATGCGGTCGGCGCCGATGTTCGACGTCATGATGACGACCGTGTTCTTGAAGTCGACCGTGCGCCCCTGGGAGTCGGTGAGGCGGCCGTCGTCCAGGAGCTGGAGCAGGGTGTTGAAGACGTCGGGGTGCGCCTTCTCCACCTCGTCCAGGAGCAGCACGGCGTACGGCTGCCTGCGCACCGCCTCGGTGAGCTGACCGGCCTCCTCGTGGCCGACGTAGCCGGGCGGGGCGCCGACCAGCCGGGAGACCGTGTGGCGCTCCTGGAACTCGCTCATGTCGAGGCGGATCATGCGGGTCTCGTCGCCGAACAGGGCGGCGGCCAGGGCGCGGGCCAGTTCGGTCTTGCCGACGCCGGTCGGGCCGAGGAAGAGGAAGCTGCCGACGGGGCGGTTGGGGTCGCTCATGCCGGCGCGGGCGCGGCGGACCGCGCGGGCGACGGCGGTGATCGCCTCGTCCTGGCCGACGACCCGCTCGTGGAGGTGCTCCTCCAGCTTCATCAGCCGCTCCCGCTCCTCCTCGGTGAGCTCGGCGACCGGGATGCCGGTGGTGCGGGAGACGACCTCGGCGATGTCCTCGGCGGTCACCTTCGGCGCCTGCTCCTCGGCGGTGCCCGCCTGTTCCAGCTCGCCCTCGGCCTCCTTGATCCGGTCGCGGAGTTCCTTGGCGCGCTCGTACTCCTCGTCGGCGACGGCCTGGTCCTTCTCCCGGTTCAGGGCGGCGAGCCGGTCCTCGATGTCCCGGGTGTCGGTGGGCGGGGTCTTGGAGCGCAGCCGGACCCGGGCCGCGCCCTGGTCCATCAGGTCGATCGCCTTGTCGGGCAGGAAGCGGGAGGTGATGTACCGGTCGGACAGCTCGGCCGCCGCGACCACCGCCTCGTCGGTGATACGGACCTGGTGGTGGGCCTCGTAGCGGTCGCGCAGGCCGCGCAGGATCTCGATGGTGTCGTCGACGGTGGGTTCGCCGACCAGGATGGGCGCGAACCGGCGCTCCAGGGCCGCGTCCTTCTCGATGTGCTTGCGGTACTCGTCGACGGTGGTCGCACCGATGAGGTGCAACTCGCCGCGCGCGAGGGCGGGTTTGAGGATGTTGCCGGCGTCGAGGGCTCCTTCGCCACCGCCCCCGGCCCCCACCACGGTGTGCAACTCGTCGAGGAACAACACGAGTTCGTCGCCGTGCTCCTGGACCTCGTCGAGGAGTTTCTTCAGCCGTTCCTCGAACTCGCCCCGGTACTTGGTGCCGGCGACCATCCCGGCGAGGTCCAGGGAGACCAGCCGTTTGCCTTCGAGGGTCTTGGGCACGTCGCCGGCCACGATCCGCTGGGCGATGCCCTCGACGATGGCCGTCTTGCCGACGCCGGGGTCGCCGATCAGCACGGGGTTGTTCTTGCTGCGCCGGGAGAGCACCTCGATGGTCTGCTCGACCTCCTCGTCCCGGCCGATCACCGGGTCCAGGCGGCCGGCCCTGGCGTCCTCGGTGAGATCGCGGCCGTACTCGTCGATGGTCGGCGTGGTGCTGGGCTTCTTGCGTTCCGCCGCGCCCTCGACGGGCATCCGGGTCGGCTCCCAGCCGCTGTCGCCGAGCGCCCGCCCGGCCGTCGACTCCGGGTTCGCGGCGAGCGCGCGGAGCAGGTGCTCGGGGCCGATGTAGGAGGCGCCCTCGGCGCGGGAGATCTGGTAGGCGTCGAGCAGGGCCCGCTTGGCGGCCGGGGTGAGGGCGGTGGGCTCGGTCTTCTCTCCGCCGCCGTGTCCGGCGGTGAGCCGCGCGCGGAGCTGGTCGGGGTCCGCGCCCGCCTCGGTGAGCAGCCGCCGGGTGGAGTCATGGGTGGTGGCGGCGGCCAGTAGATGCCGGGCGTCCAGTTCCTCGCTGCCCTCGACGGCGGCGAGGTCCCGCGCCTCGGCGACCAGTTCCCGGGCCCGCTCGGAGAGCAGGCTGCCGATGTCGACGCGCTGCGGGCGGCGGGCCGGTGCGCCCGGCCCGGATCCGCCGAAGAAGCGGGACATCAGCTCGTCGAACTCCTCGAAGGGACTGCGTCCGAATCCGAAACCGGGAGTGCTCATGTGGCCGGGCCTTTCTGCGGTCGGCGGGAATCCGCGGTTTCCAAGCTCGCACAGGCACGCCGGGCCCGCACGGGGACGCCCGCCGGGCTGCGGACGCGGGCACTCCGGCCGGTACCGCCCCCGAGATGCGGACCGCGCCCCGGCCGGTGACGCTGGGGGAGGAAGCCTCAACCAACGAGGAGGGCTGCCATGTCCATGCTGGACAAGCTCAAGGCGATGCTGAAAGGCCACGAGGACCAGGCCAAACAGGGCGTCGAAAAGGGCGGGGACATGATCGACCAGCGGACCGGCAACAAGTACCAGTCCCAGGTCGACACGGCCCAGAAGCAGGCCGACGACTACATCGACCGACAGCGGAACCAGGGCAACCCTCCGCAGTAGCCGGGGGCCGCCCGGGCTAGGATCGCGGGGTTTGTCCCTGCCCCGCGAGTCGTCCGTCACGGAGTTCCCGTCCGATGCACAGCCCTCACGACCCGTACGTCCGCGTCCGTGGTGCCCGTGAGCACAACCTCAAGGGTGTCGACGTGGACATCCCCCGGGACGTGCTGGCCGTCTTCACCGGTGTGTCCGGCTCGGGGAAGTCGTCCCTGGCGTTCGGCACGATCTACGCCGAGGCGCAGCGGCGCTACTTCGAGTCGGTGGCGCCATATGCGCGCCGGCTGATCCATCAGGTCGGGGCGCCGAAGGTCGGCGAGATCAGCGGGCTGCCGCCGGCGGTCTCGCTGCAGCAGCGCCGCTCGGCCCCCACCTCCCGCTCCTCGGTCGGCACGGTCACCAGCCTCTCCAACTCCCTGCGCATGCTGTTCTCCCGCGCCGGGGACTATCCGCCGGGCGCGGAGCGCCTCGATTCCGACGCGTTCTCCCCCAACACGGCGGCGGGCGCCTGCCAGGAGTGCCACGGCCTGGGCCTGGTGCACCGTACGACCGAGGAGTCACTGGTCCCCGACCCCTCGCTGTCGATCCGCGAGGGCGCGATCGCGGCCTGGCCGGGCGCCTGGCAGGGCAAGAACCTGCGGAACATCCTGGAAACGCTCGGCCACGACGTCGACCGCCCCTGGCGCGAACTCCCCGCCGGGCAGCGCGAGTGGATCCTCTTCACCGACGAGCAGCCGGTGGTCACCGTGCACCCCGTCCGGGACCCGGACCGCATCCAACGGCCGTACCAGGGCACGTACATGAGCGCCCGCCGGTACGTGATGAAGACCTTCTCCGACACCAAGAGCCCGACCCTGCGGGCGAGGGCGGAGCGGTTCCTGATCAGCGCACCCTGTCCGGTGTGCGGTGGCAGCAGGCTGCGGCCCGAGGCCCTCGCCGTGACCTTCGCGGGCCGCACGATCGCCGAACTGGCCGCGCTGCCGCTGACCGGACTGGCCGAACTGCTCGGCGCCCAGGGCGTGTCGGAGACCGCGCGGGTCCTCACCGCGGACCTCACCTCCCGTATCGCACCGGTCGTCGAACTCGGCCTCGGCTACCTCAGCCTGGACCGGGCCACGCCCACGCTCTCGGCGGGCGAGCTCCAACGGCTGCGTCTGGCCACCCAGTTGCGCTCCGGGCTGTTCGGTGTCGTCTACGTCCTGGACGAGCCGTCGGCGGGTCTGCACCCGGCGGACACCGAGGCACTGCTCACCGTGCTGGAGCGGCTGAAGGCGGCCGGGAACTCGGTGTTCGTGGTGGAGCACCATCTGGACGTGGTGCGCGGCGCCGACTGGCTGGTGGACGTGGGTCCGCGCGCCGGGGAGCACGGCGGCGAGGTGCTGCACAGCGGCCCGGTGGCGGGGCTGGCGGCGGTCGCGGAGTCGGCGACCGCCCGCTATCTGTTCGCCCGGGAACCCGCCCCGGTACGCGAACTCCGGTCGGCCAGGGGCTCGTTGAGGATCGGCCCGGTCACCCGGCACAACCTGCGCGCGGTCACCGCCGAGTTCCCGCTCGGTGTCCTCACCGCCGTCACCGGGGTCTCCGGCTCCGGCAAGTCGACGCTGATCGGCGAGATCACCGAGGAGCTGGACGGGGTGGGCCGCCTGGTGTCCGTCGACCAGAGACCGATCGGCCGCACTCCGCGTTCCAACCTGGCCACCTACACCGGCCTGTTCGACGTCGTACGGAAGGTGTTCGCGGCCACCGACCAAGCGCTTGAACGCGGTTACGGCGTGGGCCGGTTCTCGTTCAACGTCTCCGGAGGGCGCTGCGAGACCTGTCAGGGCGAGGGTTTCGTCAGCGTCGAGTTGCTGTTCCTGCCGAGCACCTACGCGCCCTGCCTGGACTGCGGCGGGGCGCGCTACAACCCGCAGACGCTCGAAGTGTCGTACCGGGGACGGAACATCGCCCAGGTGCTGGATCTGACCGTGGAGGGCGCGGCGGAGTTCTTCGCGGACACCCCGGCCGTGGCCCGCAGCCTGGGCACGCTGCTGGACGTGGGACTCGGTTATCTGCGACTGGGGCAGCCCGCCACGGAGTTGTCCGGCGGTGAGGCCCAGCGGATCAAACTGGCCAGCGAGTTGCAGCGCGGCCGGCGCGGCCACACCCTGTATCTGCTCGACGAGCCGACGACGGGACTGCATCCGGCCGATGTCGAGGTGCTGATGCGGCAGTTGCACGGACTGGTCGACGCCGGCCACACGGTCGTGGTGGTCGAGCACGACATGACGGTCGTGGCGGGCGCGGACTGGGTGATCGACCTGGGGCCGGGCGGCGGGGACCGGGGCGGCCGGATCGTCGCGACGGGCCCGCCGGCCGAGGTCGCACGGGCGGCGGGCAGCGTCACGGCACCCTATCTGTCCCGGTCCCTCGCCCGATGATCTTCAGAAACGCTTCAGGTTGCCCCTGGATTTTGGGCGTATGCACGGACACCACCCCCGCACCCCCGAAGCAGAGCGCACCCGCCGCTGGTTCATGAACAAGGCGTTGCTCACCGGCGGTGCCGCCGCGCTGGCGACCATGACCGGCTGCTCCAACGGCTCCTCGAACGCGTCCGGTTCGGCCTCCGGCGCCCCGACCGGCGGCATGCCCTCGGGCGGTCCCGGCGGCTCCGGTGGCATGGGCCCCGGCCAGAGCGAGGTCAAGTACAAGGACTTCGTGGGCGTCACCACGGACGGCAAGGTCGTCGACGACCTGTACTCGATCCACTCCACGGACGTCTCCACGGACAAGGTCGTCAAGGCGGCGCAGGCGTTCCTCGACGGGCTCAGCCAGAAGGAGCGCACGTCCTGCACGTTCGACGTGGACGACGACGAGTGGCTGGCCTGGAGCAACGTCGACGGCTATGAGCGCAAGGGCGTCCGGATGGGTGACATCACGGACAAGAAGCGGGAGTCGGGCTTCGCGCTGCTCGGTGCCGCGCTGTCCGCGAAGGGTCTCACCCAGACCCGCAACATCATGAAGCTCAACCAGTTCCTGGGCGACTACAACGGCGGCAACCGGGAGACCCTCACCGAGGGCGCCTACTTCTTCACCTTCATGGGCACCCCGTCGACCAGCAAGCCGTGGGGTTTCCAGTACGAGGGCCACCATGTCGCCATCAACTACTTCGTCCTCGGCGACCAGGTCGTGATGACCCCGACCTTCATGGGCTCCGAGCCGACCTCGGCCACCTACAAGGGCGAGAAGATCACCCTCTTCAAGCCGGAGACCAGGGCCGGGCTGACCCTGATCCGCTCCCTCACCCCGGCCCAGCGCGCCAAGGTGATCGACTCCAAGGTGAGCAAGTCCGGCACGGACATGAAGGCGGGCGCGGGCTCCGACAACCTGAAGCTCGCCTACCAGGGCCTGCCGGGCTCCGAACTCACCTCCGCACAGCGGGACAAGCTCCTCGCGCTGGTCCGGGTCTACGTCGGCTACATGGACGACGGGCACGCCGAGGTGAGGATGAAGGAGGTGGAGGAGCACCTGGACCAGACGTACTTCTACTGGCTCGGCGGGACCAAGGACACCTCGGCCTTCTACTACCGGGTGCACAGCCCCGTCGTCCTCATCGAGTACGACGCCCAGTCCCCGCTGGCCTACGGCACCAAGACCGGCACCGGCGGGAACCAGCCCACCGGGCAGCTGACGGGACAGCCCACCGGTCAGCCGACGGGCATGCCGACCGGTGGCTCGCCGGGCGGCGGCGGTGGCATGGGCGGCCCGGGCGGCACGCCGACCCAGCAGCACATCCACACCATCATCCGCACGCCCAACGGCGGCGACTACGGGGTCGACCTGCTCAAGCTCCACTTGGAGACCGACCACTGAGAGGCCCGTTCGGGGCTCACCAGGGCCGCGTGCGTCCAGGCCGGCTCGTGGGTCACCGGCTGGGCGGCGCGGGCGAGGGTACGACGGTCCGGGTGGCTGCCGGCCGCTATCAGCGGTCGTATCTCCACCTCGGCCACCAGGCCGCGGGTCGTCACCACTCGCCAGAGGGAGGCCAGCAGCGTGTCCGCGCCGACATAGGCCGGCACGGTGCTGGCCGTCCCGCCTTCCAGCCGGTACTGCAGCCGCACCGGCTGCACGGGCGCGCCGGCGTCCAGCGCGGCCTGGAACACGGCCCGGCGGAACCGGCCCTGGGCCCGGCCGCACCAGGTGCTGCCCTCCGGGAAGGCGACCACCGCGGCGCCCTCCCGCAGCGCCCCCGCGATCCGGCCGACCGTGGCCGGCAGGGCACGCAGCCGGTCCCGGTCGATGAACAGCACCCCGGCCCCCGCCACCAGCGCGCCGGCCACCGGCCACTCGCGGATCTCCTTCTTGGCGAGCATCCGCGCGGGCCGTACGGCGGCCAGCAGCGGGATGTCCAGCCAGGAGATGTGGTTGGCGACCAGGAGCACTCCGCCGGTGCCGGGCGCGCTGCCGGTGATCCGGACCCGGACCCCGGCGGCCCGCACGAGCAGCCGGCAGAACCGCCGCACCCACTCGGCGGGGATCCGCCCGCCGAGCGGGAGCAGCGCGATCGCGATCAGCATCAGGACCACGACCGCGGCGAACCGCAGCACGGCCCGGGGTACGGCCGCGAGGGACCCCGCGCGTTCCACGCACGCGCCCGGGGTGCAGGGCGCGCTGGGCAGCCAGACGCTCATCAGGCCGGGACGAGCGAGAGGAAGTGCCGCAGATAGCGCGCGTTGACGCGGCGCATCGACAGCAGGACGTACATGTCGGCGACCCCGAAGTCCGGGTCGTGCGCGGGCTCGCCGCACACCCAGGCACCGAGGCGGATGTAGCCGCGCAGCAGGGCAGGCAGCTCGGTACGGCCCTCGGGTGCCCGCACGGTGGGCACCCAGGGGTTCAGCGGCCGTACCCGGAACTCCTCCGGGGCCAGGTGCTTGGCCTGCACCTTGTCCCAGGTGGCGGCGGCGAGGGCACCGCCGTCGGCGAGCGGGACCGAGCAGCAGCCGGCCAGCCACTCGTGGCCGCGGTCCACCATGTACCGGGCTATGCCGGCCCATATGAGGCCGATGACGGCGCCGTCGCGGTGGGCGGGGTGCACGCAGGAGCGGCCGACCTCGACCAGGCCGGAGCGGATGTCGGCGAGCGGGCCGAGGTCGAACTCGCCCTCGGAGTAGAGGCGGCCGGCGACCGCGGCGCGCTCGGGCGGCAGCAGCCGGTAGGTGCCGACGACCTCGCCGGTGAGGGCTTCGCGGATGAGGAGGTGGTCGCAGTACGCGTCGAAGGCGTCCACGTCCAGTCCCGGCTGCGGCCCGTCGAGCCGGGCGCCCATCTCTCCGGCGAACACCTGGTAGCGCAGCCTCTGTGCGGCCCGGACGTCGTCCTCGTCACGGGCGAGCTGCACCAGATAGCCGGAGTCCCCGGTTGGGGCGGCGAGAGCGGGGGGTGAGGCGGGCATGGCGGTCATGGAGGTCTCCTGCGCCGAGCGGAAGCTGAGGAAATCTGCACCTGCTTTCTTCCGTGGCAGGCTGGACTCGGCGTGACATGCGCGGGACCCGTGGATGTGCGACTGCTGAATGCCGGGGGTCGGACCGTTTTCGGTCACTCACGGACGTCCGAGAGTAACGCAACCATGATCAGACGGCCGTAAAGAAAAGCGAGACGGGGCCGGCGAGCACCACGCCGACCCCGCCCGTCCGCACGTACCGGCGAACGACCTTGTTTATTTGACGCCCCGAACGTCGGCGCCCCGGCAGGGGCGCGGGGAACTGCGCGACCAGCCCCCACGCACCCGCACCCCGCAACCGCGCGCTACCGCTTCCCCGCCTTCCGGGTAGCCCGCAGCCACTCCCGGTTCATGCTGGTGATCGACACGAGCGGAATCCCCTTGGGGCAAGCAGTCGCGCACTCCCCCGTCAGCGTGCACCCCCCGAACCCCTCCGCATCCATCTGCCCCACCATGTCCAGCACCCGCGTCTCCCGCTCGGGCGCCCCCTGAGGCAGCACGTTCAGGTGATTCACCTTGGCGGACGTGAACAGCATCGCCGCCCCGTTCGGGCAGGCGGCGACACACGCCCCGCACCCGATGCACTCCGCGTGCTCGAACGCGAAGTCGGCGTCGGCCTTCGGCACCGCCGTGGCGTGCGCCTCCGGCGCGGCCCCGGTCGGTGCGGTGATGTACCCGCCGGCCTGGATGATCCGGTCGAACGCCGACCGGTCCACCACCAGGTCCTTGATCACCGGGAACGCGGACGCCCGCCACGGCTCGATGTCGATCGTGTCGCCGTCCTCGAAGGACCGCATGTGCAGCTGGCAGGTGGTGGTCCGCTCGGGCCCGTGCGCGTCCCCGTTGATCACCAGGGAGCACGCGCCGCAGATGCCCTCGCGGCAGTCGTGGTCGAAGGCGACGGGATCCTCACCGCGCAGGATGAGTTCCTCGTTGAGCGTGTCGAGCATCTCCAGGAAGGACATGTCGGAGGAGATGCCGTCCACCTCGTACGTGGACATCGCGCCGTCGGCGTCGGCGTTCCGCTGCCGCCAGACGCGCAGGGTGAGCTTCATGCGTAGCTCCGCTGGGTGGGGTGGACGTACTCGAAGACCAGGTCTTCCTTGTGCAGGGTGGGCGCCTCGCCGGTACCGGTGAACTCCCAGGCGGCCGCGTAGGAGAACTCCTCGTCCCTGCGGGCCGCTTCGCCGTCCGGCGTCTGCGACTCCTCGCGGAAGTGGCCGCCGCAGGACTCGGCGCGGTGCAGCGCGTCGAGGCACATCAGCTCGGCGAGTTCCAGGTAGTCGACGATGCGGTTGGCCTTCTCCAGGGACTGGTTGAACTCCTCGCCGGTCCCCGGCACCTTGATGCGCCGCCAGAACTCCTCACGGATCTGCGGGATGCGCTCAAGTGCCTTGCGCAGTCCCGCGTCCGTGCGGGCCATGCCGCAGAACTCCCACATCAGCTCGCCGAGTTCACGGTGAAACGAGTCCGGCGTACGGTCGCCGTCGACCGACAACAGCAGGTT
Organism: Streptomyces sp. NPDC048277; assembly: GCF_040652235.1. Classification (NCBI taxonomy): domain Bacteria; kingdom Bacillati; phylum Actinomycetota; class Actinomycetes; order Kitasatosporales; family Streptomycetaceae; genus Streptomyces; species Streptomyces sp. NPDC048277. The sequence continues at coordinate 481,775 of NZ_JBEZLQ010000005.1, read as the reverse complement.
CAGCCTGTCCTCGGTCTCGGCCAGCACCTCCTGGACGACGGGGTGTTCGGCCGTCACCGCCTCCTGGTGGGGGTTGCGGGCGAGGTAGTCGTTGATGGTGGCCGGGAGGACGAAGTAGCCGTCGGCGAGGCCCTGCATCAGCGCACTCGCGCCCAGCCGGTTGGCGCCGTGGTCGGAGAAGTTCGCCTCGCCGACCGCGAACAGGCCGGGGACGGTGGTCTGGAGGTCGTAGTCGACCCACAGTCCGCCCATCGTGTAGTGCACGGCGGGATAGATCCGCATCGGCACCCGGTACGGATCCTCGTCGGTGATCCGCTGGTACATGTCGAAGAGGTTGCCGTACTTGGCCTCGACGGCCTTCCGGCCCATCCGGTTGATCGCGTCGGCGAAGTCCAGGTAGACGCCCTGCCCGCCCGGGCCGACGCCCCGGCCCTCGTCGCAGACGTTCTTCGCGGCGCGGGAGGCGATGTCGCGCGGGACCAGGTTGCCGAAGGACGGGTAGATGCGCTCCAGGTAGTAGTCGCGCTCGTCCTCGGGGATCTGGTTCGCCGGCCGGGTGTCGCCCTTGGCCTTGGGCACCCAGATCCGGCCGTCGTTGCGCAGCGACTCGCTCATCAGGGTGAGCTTGGACTGGTGGTCGCCGGTGCGCGGGATGCACGTGGGGTGGATCTGGGTGAAGCACGGGTTGGCGAAGTAGGCACCGCGCCGGTGCGCCCGCCAGACCGCGGTGGCGTTGGAGTTCATGGCATTCGTCGACAGGTAGAAGACGTTGCCGTAGCCACCGCTGGCGAGTACGACGGCGTCCGCGAAGTACGTGTCGATCTTCCCGGTGATCAGGTCCCGGGCCACGATCCCGCGCGCCCGCCCGTCGACGACGATCACGTCGAGCATCTCGGTACGCGGATGCATCTCCACGTTCCCGGCGGCGATCTGCCGGCTCAGCGCCTGGTAGGCGCCGAGGAGCAGTTGCTGTCCCGTCTGGCCGCGGGCGTAGAAGGTCCGGGACACCTGGACGCCGCCGAACGAGCGGGTGTCGAGCAGACCGCCGTACTCGCGGGCGAAGGGCACGCCCTGCGCCACGCACTGGTCGATGATCTCGACGGAGATCTGCGCGAGGCGGTGCACGTTGGACTCGCGGGCGCGGAAGTCGCCGCCCTTGACGGTGTCGTAGAACAGCCGGTGGACGGAGTCGCCGTCGTTGCGGTAGTTCTTCGCCGCGTTGATACCGCCCTGGGCGGCGATGGAGTGGGCACGGCGCGGGGAGTCCTGGTAGCAGAACTGGACGACGTGGTAGCCCTGTTCGGCGAGGGTGGCGCCGGCGGAGCCGCCGGCCAGGCCGGTGCCGACGACGATCACGGTGTGCTTGCGCCGGTTGGCGGGGTTGACCAGCTTGGCCTCGAAACGGCGTTTGTCCCAGCGCTCGTTGATGGGGCCGGAGGGCGCCTTGCCGTCGGTGACGGCTTCGCCGGTCGGGTAGTTCACGTAGTCGGTCATGTCAGCTCACCACTCCGGTCATGACGCCCACGGGTACGGCGATGAATCCGGCCGTGAGCAGCAGCGCGAGGACGTTGGCAACGGTCTTCAGGGCGCGGTCGCGGGTGCGGCTGCCGACGCCGAGGGTCTGGGCGGCGCTCCAGAAGCCGTGCCGCACGTGCAGGCCGAGCGCGAGCATCGCGACGATGTAGATGACGTTGCCGTACCAGGTGGAGAAGGTGTCCACGACGTTCTGGTACGGGTGGCCCTCCTGGAAGCCGCCGGAGTGCACGGTGCCGGTGGTCAGGTCGAGGATGTGCCAGACGATGAACAGGGCGAGGATGATCCCGCCCCAGCGCATCGTGCGGGTGGCGTAGGACGCCCGCGGCTTCTTGTGCACGTACTTGCTGGGGCGTGCCCTGAGGTCGCGGCGGCTGAGCTGGTAGGCGGACGTGGCGTGGGCGACCACGGCGACGACCAGGACGATCCGGACGAGCCAGAGCGTCCACTCGTAGTGCATGAACGGTTCGCCGATGGTGCGCAGCCAGTGGGCGTAGTGGTTGAAGTCGCCCGCCCCGAAGTAGATCTTCAGGTTCCCGTACATGTGTACGACCAGGTAGAGCAGCATGATCAGGCCGCTGACGGCCATCACCGTCTTCTTGCCGACGGAGCTGTCCCACATCGTGCGTGCCATGGACGGCCGTCGGTCCGTCCGCGTTGCCAGAGCCATGCCCAGGACGGTAGGGCCGAACGGCCCCATCGGTCCAAGACATGGTACGGCTTGATTCGATAGCCAGAAGCTATCGTGTCACCATGCAGTTCCAGCAACTTCAGTACTTCGTCGCCGTGGCGGAGACCCGCCACTTCACCCGGGCCGCCGAGCTGGTCCATGTCGCCCAGCCGTCGCTGTCCCAGCAGATCAAGGCGCTGGAACGGGAGCTGGGGGCGGATCTCTTCCTGCGCGCACGGGGGAACATCACACTCACCGACGCGGGCGAGGCGCTGCTGCCGCTGGCCCGGCGGATCCTCGCGGACGCGGACACCGCGCGGCACGAGGTGCAGGAGCTGGTGCAGCTCAGGAGCGGGCGGGTGCGGCTGGGGGCGACGCCGAGTCTGTGCACCGGCCTGCTGCCGGACGTGCTGCGGGCGTTCCACGACCGCTACCCGGGGATCCAGCTGCTGATCGAGGAGAGCGGGTCCCATGATCTCGTACGGGAGCTGGCGCGCGGGGCGCTGGACCTGGCGCTGATCGTGCTGCCGCTGCCGCCGGGGTCGCCCGCGCTGACCACGGTCGAGCTGCTGCGGGAGGACCTGGTGGTGGTGTCCTCGCCCGAGGCGACGGTGCCGGGGCGGGGGCGCGGCGGGGTGAAGATCTCCGATCTCGAGGGTGAGCGGCTGGTGATGTTCCGGCACGGGTACGACCTGCGGGAGCTGACCGTCGCGGCGTGTCGCTCCGCTGGGTTCGAGCCGGGGTTCGCCGTGGAGGGGGGCGAGATGGACGCGGTGCTGGGGTTCGTGCGGGCGGGGCTGGGGGTGGCCGTGGTGCCGCGGATGGTGGCGGCGCGGTCGGGGCGGGGGTTGCGGGTCACTCCGTTGGCCCGGCCGGGGCTGTACCGGACCATCGCGCTGGCTCACCGGAGTGATGTGGCTCCGCCTCGGGCCGCGCGGGAGCTGCAGAGGATGCTGTTGGAGAGGTGACGGAGCGTGGTTGTCCGCGGGTGCGTTGTGGCCGGTCGCGCAGTTCCCCGCGCCCCTTCAGGGGCGCCACGTGTACGCCCCTGAAGGGGCGCGGGGAACTGCGCGAGCAACCACCCGCAGCCTGCACGGCACCACCGGCCTGTGATGTCGGCGGGTCAACCCGTCGCGTCCACCAATGCGAGGTCGTGGAGTCTCTCCGGTGGGCCGGGGCGGGCGTAGTACCAGCCCTGGGCCGTGTCGCAGCCCAGTATGCGGAGTTGTTCGGCCTGGGCGCCCGTCTCCACGCCCTCGACCGTGACCGCGAGGTCCAGGCTGTGGGCCAGCGAGACGATCCCCTCGACGATCTTGAGGTCGACCGGGTCCGCCGGGAACTGCTGCATGCTCTGGGTGAACGAGCGGTCCAGCTTGAGGATGCTCACCGGGAGACGGCGGAGGTTGGCGAGGTTGGAGTAGCCCGTGCCGAAGTCGTCCAGGGCGATGTCGACGCCCATCTCGGCGAGGCGCCGCAGCGGCTTGAGGAGGTCGTCGTCGGCGCCGATCAGCGCCGACTCGGTGACCTCCAGGCAGAGGGCCTCGGGGGCCACCCCGGTCCGCTCCAGGATCTCCACCGTGTCCTGGACCAGGCCGGGGTGGGTCAGCTGGCACGGGGACAGGTTGACGTTGATGCGCAGCGGGCCCGCGGCGGTGTCGTCGCCGTAGCGTTCCCGCCACTCGCGGGCCTGGCGGATGGACTCCTCCAGGACCCAGCGGCCCAACGGGACGATGAGACCGGTGTGTTCGGCCAGCGGGATGAAGCGGTCGGGGCCGAGGACGCCGTGCTGCGGGTGCAGCCAGCGGACCAGGGCCTCGGCGCCGCGGACACTGCCGTCGCCGAGGTGGACCAGCGGCTGGTACTCGATGAAGAACTCGTTGCGGTCCAGGGCGGCGGGCAGCGCCGTGGTCAGACCGTGGCGGGTGATCGCCCGGGCGTCCGCCTCCGGGTCGGCCAGCTCGGAGCGGTTGCCGCCCGCCGACTTGGCCCGGTACATCGTGATGTCGGCGCTGCGCAGCACCTCCGCCGGGGTGCGCTCGCCCGCCGGGCCCTCCACGATGCCGATGGAGCCGCGGACCATGAGTGCGCGGCCGTCGATGCTGATCGGGGTGACGAGCGCGTTCATGATGCGGTCGGCCAGGTCGTCGACCTCGCGCTGGGTGTCCGGTCCGGTGGTCAGCGCCACGAACTCGTCGCCGCCGAGCCGGGCGACCATCTCGCCGGGTGCGGTCGCACAGGACTGCAGCCGGTCGGCGACCTCCACGAGGAGCCGGTCGCCGGCCGAGTGGCCGAGGCTGTCGTTGATGGTCTTGAAGCCGTCCAGGTCGAGGTAGCACAGGCCGAAGCGCTGGCCCTCGCCGGCCGACAGGGCCTTCTCCAGGCGCTCGAAGAACAGCGTGCGGTTGGGCAGGCCGGTGAGCGCGTCGTGGGTGGCCTCGTAGCGCAGCCGGAGGTTGAGCAGCCGGCGCTCGGTGGTGTCCTCCATGAGGGCCAGCTGGTACTGCGGCTCGCCGTCCGCGTCCCGGAGCAGGGAGACGGTCAGGTTGGTCCACAGGACCGTTCCGTCGGAGCGGTTGAACGCCTTCTCGACGTGGTAGTGCTCGCGTTCGCCGCGCACCAGCTCCTCGTAGAGCCGCCAGGTCTGGGGCGCGTCCTCGGGATGCGTCCACTCCCTGACGTTGCGGCCGCGCACGGCCTGCTCGGAGCCGCCGAACATGCGCAGCAGCGCGCCGTTCACCTGGAGGATGTTGCCCTCCAGATCGGCGATGCCGACGCCTATGGCCGCGCCCTCGAAGACCGCGCGGAAGCGGGCCTCGCTGGCGTGCAGCGCCTGCGCGACCACGCCCTGGGCACGCAACGCGGCCTGGGCGATGGCCTCCTGCTCGGCCAGCGTGCGCTCACGCAGCGCCTGGGCGAACCCGGCGGCCATCGCGTGCTGGATCCGCGAGGAGCGCATCCGCAGCTCGTCCTGGGGGCCGTCCGCGCCGCAGTACAGCGCCAGATACGCGTCGACGCAGTCGAGGGAGCGGGTGAGCGCCTCCGGGTCGGTGCAGTGCGCGTCGATGAGCGCGGCGCCGACCTGCCGGGCCTCGTCGGCGTCGAAGCCGTGCGCCAGCAGCACCTCGCTCAGCCGGCGGGCGAGCGGCAGGAGCTGCTCCTCGAACTCCGGCCGGGTCAGGGACGTCGAGGTCACCGGGAACACCGCCCGGCTCCAGATCGTCGCGAACCGGCGCAGTCTGTCCTCCGGGCCGTCCGGCTCCGCGATCACGCCGCGATCCCCACGCCGGCGAATCCGGAGAAGGCATACGGATCCTCGTCCTCCGGCGCCGACTCCGGCCGCCAGTGCGGCATCGGCACCAGTCCGGGTTCCACCATGTCGTACCCCTCGAAGAACCTTGCGATCTCGTCGCGTGAGCGCATGATCAGCGGGTTGCGAATGTCCTTGTATACGTCCACCGCGCCCTCGGCCCGCTCGGCCGGCAGCGGGATTCCCTCGTACGAGGCATGCGTGAGAACAAGGAGGCTGCCGGGCGCGAGTGCGTCGCGCAGCTGTGCCACTGCCCCGTACGGGTCGTCCGCGTCTTCCACGAAGTGAAGTATGGCAACGAGGAGCAAGGCCACTGGCCGATTCAAGTCGATGAGGCGCTCCACCTGAGGGCTCGCCAGGATCTCCTGGGGCTTGCGGAGGTCGGCCGCCACGACGTCCGCGTCCTCGTTGCCGTCGAGGACGGCGCCGCTGTGCGCCACGGCCACGGGGTCGTGGTCGACGTACACCACGCGCGCGCCGGGGCGCTCGGCCTGTGCCACTTCATGGACGTTGCCGAAGGTGGGGATGCCGGAGCCGATGTCCAGGAACTGGTCGATGCCGGTGCCCACGGCGTAGCGGACGGCGCGGCGCATGAAGGCGCGGTTGGCCTGCATGATCTTCGGCAGGCCCGGCATGTACGTCATCGCCTTGCGGGCCGCTTCCCGGTCGACCTCGAAATTGTGCGAACCGCCCAGGTAGTAGTCGTAGATACGGGAAACGCTCGGCACCGTGATGTCGATGCTCCGTGGGGCCCAGGCGGGACGCTCCATGTATCTCTCCAAGGGCTTAGGCGATCCGGTGTTCGAGCAGAGGCTACTGATCGCCTGCGAACGGGGCGAGCCGAAACGGAAATTGACCGTCCGTTCCCGGTCAGGAGCAGGGAATTCGGCCTTCGGTTTGGGGGTGTTCGGGTATTCCGTCGGGTGCGGGTGCTTCGTGGTTGCTCGCGCCCACGCGGCGGAGCCGCATATCGATACAGCCCCGCGCCCCTGACGGGGCGCTTCAGCCGGGGCGCATCAATAGCCCCCGGGACACGAAGGAGCCCGCCCCCTCCGTGCGGTGTGGAGGGGGCGGGCGGTCGTGCGCCGTTGTGTCTCGTCGTCCGGGACTATCGCTGGCCTCTGCCCTCCCTTCCGCGATGCGCGAATGTGGACTTGGGCGGAGCGATCAACCCTGGGGAGGTGATCCCTAACTGTTCGGCGCGCCGACCAGCTTTCCTTCGGGCGAGACGGCGTACCACGTGCCGCCGACGCCCTGTCCGTTGGTGTCTCCGGCCTTCGCGTCACCGGAGAAGGTGTAGATGGGCCAGCAGTTGACCGTCTGCTGCTTCTGGCCGTTGTCGGGCCGGGTGAAGCCCATCAGGCCCTTCTTCACGACGCCCTTGGTGTCGCTGGAGGCGACCTCCGCGACGGCCGGCCACTTCACCAGGCAGGCCCCGGTGCAGTTCGAGACGACCTTGGGCCATGCCTTGTCCTTGATGAAGCGGTAGACGGTCATGCCGTTCTTGTCGACGATGATGTCGCCGAGCTTGGCGTCCTTGCGCACGGACAGACCGGGCAGGGAGGCCAGCGTGGCCTTCTTGCCGGTGGGGGCGATCGCGAACCACTTGCCGCCCACGCCCTGGCCGTTGACGTCACCGGCGTTGACGTCCTTGGCGTAGCGGTAGACCGGCCAGCCGCCGACCGTCAGCTGCTTGGTGCCGTCGGAGCGGGTGACCTCGCCGAGCAGCGCCTTGTCGATGCCGTCGCCGGCCGAGGCGTCGTCGGCGGGCACCGGCGGCCAGGTGGTGGCGCAGTCGCCGTCACAGTTCGACTTGGGGGGATTGGCGGTGTCCGCGTCGAAACGGTAGAGGGTGAGGCCGCTGCCGTCGGTCAGCACCTTGCCCAGGTCGGGGTTGCTGGCCACGGTCAGCTTGCCCGCGGGCTGGACCGTGGCCGGAGAGCTGGAGGCCTGGTTGCCGTCGGCGCCGTAGCCGTTGCCCGCGCCGGTGGACGCGGAGGCGGAGGGGTTGGTGATGCTGCCGATGCCGGCCGGAGCCGTGGCACCGACGTTCTGGGCCGCCGAGGACGGAGTGGTCGCGTTGTTCGAACCGCACGCCGTCGCGAACACCATCACCCCCGCGGCCGTGGCCACCAGCGAGGCGCTCCTCCACGAGGTCTTCATCGTCAACTCCCCATAATCGCCTGGATTTTGCAGCGCCTCTGCGCCGCCGCACGACACCAGGTACGGATCCCGGGGGCCGGAGTGTTCAACGGGCGCAGAAATTTCTTTCCGGACACCGCGCCCCAGGACCCCGTCCCGCACGGGCGTACGCTTCGAGCCATTCGGAGACCGGTGTGATTCAAACCGGTTTACGCCACATGTCGCCCGTTCGGGCCATTCCCTCCGTACTCCGGCGTGCGACGGCACCCGACGCCTCATGATCTCCGTCGTGCATGCACCCGAAGCGATCCGACGTGCGCCCGTCTCAAGGGCGTTGGCCCTGTTGGCGCTGACGTGGACCCTGGTGGGCTGCCCGGTCGGCACGGCGTCGGCAGACGCCTGCGCCTCTGCCTCGACGGGCCCCGACGGCGTTCACGCGGTGGCCGTCGCCGGCGGCTCCTGGCCCAGTCCCCCGCCGTGTCCGGCACCGACACCGCCGCCCTGTCCCTCACCGACCCCGACGCCCACGCCCACTCCGCCGCCCACACCGACACCGAAGCCGCCCCCCAAGCCCAGGCCCACCCCCACCCCGAGGCCGCCGCACACCACCCCGCCACCGGCCCCGGCACCGCCACCACCCCGGCGGGCACCGGCCCCGAGGCCCACGCCCACCCCGCCGCCGGCCCCCAGGCCCAAACCGAGGCCGACGCCGACACCGACCCCCACCCCGACTCCGAAGCCCACCCCGCGGCCGTCGCCGACCCCGGTGACCTACCCGCCGTACCACGTCCAGTCGACCGGCGCGGCGGCCCCGAACCGCACCTCGCCGGTCACCTACGTCCTGCTCATCGCCGTACCCGCGATCATCGCCGTCGCCGCGTTCCGCGCGCGCTGACGGCCGGCCCACTGATTTCTGGAGGCTTCCGTTGCCGGATTGGCTTGTTCTCGTCCTCGCGATGCTCGCGGCCGTCGCCGTGGTGGTCGTCATCACCCTCGTACGCGACAAGAGGGCGGCGGAGGACGAGGATCCCTCCGAGACGCCGGACGTCATCGAGTACATGACCATGTGGATCGGCGTCATCTACGCCATCGTCCTCGGCCTGGCCGTGGCCGGGGTGTGGGAGGCCCGCAGCGCCGCCCAGGACCATGTGCAGGCGGAGGCGCAGGCGCTGCACGAGATCTATGAGCGGGTACGGGTGTATCCGCCGGACGTCCGCGACCGGATCCGCGCGGACGTCGACGACTACACCCGGCAGGTCGTCGACAAGGAGTGGAAGGTGATGGCCGACAAGGGGCACCTCACCCCGCAGGGTGCCGATCTGCTCGCCAGGATCCGGCAGGACGTCACCGACTACCAGCCGAAGACCGACTTCCAGGCCCAGGCCTACCAGCCGCTGGTGGACCAGGTGGCCGCCGTCGACCAGGCGCGCAGCGCCCGGGCCGACTCGACCGGGGCGACCATGCCGAACGTGGTGTGGTTCGGGCTGCTGACCGGAGCCGTGATCACCATCGGCATGGTCTTCGCGCTGCAGATCAGGCGCACCCGGCGGGAGCTGATCCTGGCGGGCCTGTTCTCCGCGACCATCGCCTTCATGCTGTTCCTGATCTGGGACTTCGACGAACCGTACAGCCGGGGCATCACAGCGACGTCGCAACCCTTCCTGGCCCTCTTCCCGCACCTCGGAGGCTAGGGCTGACGAGTACCCAGCCCGGGGGACGTCGGCGGCGCGCCGTCGGTGTCCCCCGGGTGCCGTAGTCGCGTCACCCGGGCGGCCCAGCCGAATCCCCCGTTCGCACGACTGCGTTCGCGCGCATGTACGGATGTTCCTAGCGTTCCGAACATCGAGGTGCGTTTCCGGCACTGGCGGAACAGGTCCGCAAGCCGCTCCTCGGAGACCGGAGGAACCACATGCGCGCGATACGCGTCGCTTCGGCCGCACTCCTGGGCCTCGGCGCCCTCGCCCTCTCCGCTCCGGCCATCCTCGCGAACGACGGCGGCGACCGGGGCGACGGCAGCCGTGACAGCGCGTCCCTCGGCTTCCGGGTCACGCCGTCCACCGTCGCGGCGGGCGGCCGGGTGAGCCTGCACCTGAACCGCGGCGACAGCTGCCGGGGCGCCGCGACGGTCACCTCGGGCCTGTTCGACACGGTACGGATCCCGCCGGGGCAGGACTCGGGGACGGCCACCGTCGACCGCGACGTGCGGTCACAGGCCTCCTACCGGGTCACGTTCAGCTGCGACGGGGCGACCGCGTCGACCGAACTGGCCGTCGCGGACGGCGGTTCCGGCGGAAAGGGCGACGGCCGTACGGACGGACGCGCTGACACGCGCACGGACGGCCGGAACGATGGACGGACCGACGGGCGCGCGCACGACAGCACCGCCGACGGCAACAGCAACAGCAACAGCACCCACGCAAGCACCGACGCTCGCGCGGACGGCGGTATCGGCAGCCACCAGGAGCTCAACCCGCAGCCCCTCCCGCCCAATCACGGTGTCCAGGCCGGTACGGGCGGCAGCTTCGGCGGGTTCGACCTCGGGGAGATCGGCCTCGGCGCCGCGCTCGTCGTGGGCTCGGTCGGTACGGCGTACCGCATCGTGCGCAGGCACGCCGGCGGGGACGGGGCTTGAGCGCCTCCAGGCCACCGGTCACCTCGCGGGCTCCCGCCCCGGTTCCGCGAGGGCCCGGGGCGAGAACCTGTCGACGACGTGTGCGCCTCGGCGCGTCGGGGTCAGAACCGCCTCTCGTGACGGCGGCGCAGCCAGAAGCCGCAGCCCGCGAGCACGGACGCGCCCACCAGCCCGCCGCCGATCGCCATGTCGGTCGGGGTGGCCCCACTGGACACGCTGCCGCCGAGCCCACCGCGCACCCCGCCGAGCACGGTGAAGGCGTTCGGCCGGGTCAGGGTCCGGCCGTCACAGCGCACGGTGATGTCGTACGGCCCCGGGCGGGCGTCCCGGTCGATGGTGGCCACACCGCGCGCCATGTCCCCGCCGAACGGGAACAGCGATGTCGTCCGGAAGGCGCGGGAGGTCATGACGCCGCTGCGGCAGTCGTTGACGGTGACGGTGAGCCGGGCACCGCTCGAGATCGTCCTGGGCTGGGCGACGATGTTGCGCGCGCCTTCGCCGAAGTCGAAGCGCCCGTCCCCGCGTCCGCCGAATTCGTCGCCGAACCTCTCACCGTCCCGCCCGCCGAACCTCTCACCGCCCCGCCCGCCGAACCCCTCACCGCCCCGCCCTCCGAAGCCGTTGTTGAACCGCCCGTCACCGCCGAACCCGCCCACGCCGAAGCCGGGGACGACGGCGATCCCGGGGACGCCGACACCTCCGACACCCGGGGCGACGCCGAAACCACCGACACCGCCGACACCGCCGACACCGCCGACACCGCCGACACCGCCGACACCGGCAACGCCGCCGACCCCGCCCACACCACCGACTCCGGCCACACCGCCGACCCCGCCCACTCCGCCCACACCACCGACACCACCGACCCCGCCCACACCACCGACACCACCGACACCCGTCCCTCCGACGACCGGGGCCTGGGTGTTGGCCGGGCCGCCACCGTTGCCCATGCCGTCCGCGACGGCCATGGGGGCGGCGGCTCCGAGAACGGCGACCACTGTGCACGCGGCCGCCAGCACACGTGAGTTTCGCATCTCTTCCTCCGCGGAAGGCGCCCCGGGAACCGTCCCCGGTCGATCGGCGAGAAAGCACCTCCCGAATAGACCCTCAGATGCCTTGAACACGCCCGCATGTCGAGAATGGTCCGTCCTGGTGAGCGGACACGCCGTCAGAAAAGCGCACAATCGGATATTGCCGCAGGTCACGGACCGTCAGAAAAATCCTGAGAACGGCAACTCGGATGGCGCACCGGAATGGGCTCCGGCCACCCGTTCGCCCGTCACCCCGTCGCCGCCCGCGCGCGCGGGACTTAGCGTTTTCCCATGCGTGATACGGACATGGCGGCAGCCGCGTCGAGAGGGGATGGCGAATGTCTGCGTCCGAACTTTCCGAACTGGCCGAGGAGGAGGAGCGCCGGAGAAAGCGTGCCCCTTGGGGCGTGATAGCGCTTGTTCTGCTGACCGGTCTGGCGCTCATTCGGAATGGTTCGGGCGAGTTCGACGTCGGTCCGCCGCAGCCGGCCTCCGCCGCCGCCCCTGACAGCCGTACCACGGTTCCGGACACCTTCGCCACGGCGGCCCCCGCGCTGCCGTTCGCGGCGGCGGACCGGATCAGGATCCCCGCGATCCGGGTCGACGCGCCCGTGATGGCGGTGGGCCTGGACTCGGACGGCTGGATCGCGGCGCCGCCGCCGGACGACCCCAATCTGGCCGGCTGGTTCTCCGGGGGCGTCTCGCCGGGCGAAAAGGGCACCTCCGTCGTCGTCGGCCATGTCGACAACACCAAGGGTCCGGCGGTGTTCTACGGTCTCGGTTCCCTCAAGAAGGGAAACCAGATCGAGGTCGACCGGAAGGACGGCAGGACCGCGATCTTCGAGATCTACGGAATCGAGGTCTTCGCGAAGGCCGGTTTCCCGAGCGACCGGGTCTACGGTTCCAAGGGCACGGCGGAACTGCGCGTCATCACCTGCGGCGGCGGCTTCTCGAAGCAGAACGGCTACGACGGGAACGTCGTGGTGTTCGCCCGCCTGGTCGGGGCCCGCTGAGGCCACCACCGGGCGGGCGAAAGCCCGTTCACGTACGGCGGCGCGGGACGGTCAGGTGGTAGCCGTTGTCCAGCAGGTAGGGCAGGTACTCGCGCAGGGCCTTGACGCTCTGGGAGCGGTCGCCCCCGGCGTCGTGGGAGAGGACCACGACGCCGGGGGCGGCGCCGTTCTCGACGATGTCGACGATGGTGCGGGTGCCCGGGGTCGTCCAGTCGGTGCTGTCGACGGTCCAGGCCATCGGCTCCATGCCCATCTCGGCACCGAGCTGGAAGGCCGCGCGGTTCCAGGCGCCGTAGGGGGCGCGGAACCACTGGGGGCGCTCGCCGTAGGTGTCCTCGATGGCGTCGCTGGTGCTCGCCATCTCGTCGCGGATCTCACTGCGGTTCATGGTGGTCAGCAGCGGATGCGTCCAGGTGTGGTTGCCCACGACATGGCCCTCGTCGGCCATCCGCGCGACCAGCTCCCGGTTCACGACGATGCACTCCCCGCACAGGAAGAACATCGCCCGCACGTCGTACTTGGCGAGGGTGTCCAGGATGTGCGGGGTGTAGTTCGGGTTGGGGCCGTCGTCGAAGGTGAGCATCATGCGTCTGCCGCGTCCGTCGATCTCCATGATGGGTTCCTTGCGGACCTTGAGCTTGCGGGGCGCGGCGGGCGGCGGGCCGTATCCGGTCAGCGGCTGGAGCCGGAAGGCCGACGACTTGAGCGCCGAGCGGGCCGGCGGTCCGGCGGCGGGTACGACGGTACGGGCAGCGTCCTCGGCGTCGCTCGCCAGCACGACTCCCGCGGTACCCGCGGCCCCCAGAGCGGCGGCGCCGGCGAGCAGCAGCCGGCGCCGGGTGAACAACTGATCCTTCTGCATGACTCATCAGTCGCCCGGCAGGGCTCCGGCGCACCACATAGCCACCGGTGCGGCGGGAGGAAAACACCCGCACGGCCCAGAGCCGGAAGGTTTCAGCGACCTTCCGGCGCTCTGTTCAGCGGCGGCGGACCAGCGGGAACGGCAGCGTCTCCCTGATCGTCAGGCCGGTGAGGAACATGACCAGCCGGTCGACGCCGAGGCCGAGCCCGCCGGTCGGCGGCATGGCGTACTCGAGGGCGTCGAGGAAGTCCTCGTCGAGTTCCATCGCCTCGGGGTCCCCGCCGGCGGCGAGCAGCGACTGGGCGGTGAGCCGGCGACGCTGTTCGGCCGGGTCGGTCAGCTCCGAGTAGGCGGTGCCGAGTTCGGTCCCGAAGGCGACCAGGTCCCAGCGCTCGGCGAGCCGCGGGTCGGCGCGGTGCTGCCGGGTGAGCGGGGAGACGTCGGTCGGGAAGTCCTTGTAGAAGGTGGGCAGCTCGGTCCGCTCCTCGACCAGGCGCTCGTACATCTCCAGGACGACGTCACCCGGCCCGTCGTCCGCGGTGTACGGCACCCCGACGCGGTCGCAGTGCCGGTGCAGCCGCAGCAGTTCGCTGCCGGGGCCGATCTCCTCCCCCAGCACCTCGGAGATCGCCCCGTACACGGTCTTGACCGGCCAGTCGCCCGAGATGTCGTATTCCAGCCCGTCCCTGCGGGCGACCGGCGCGCCGAAGGCGGCGGTCGCGGCGCCCTGGATCAGCTCGCGGGTGAGGTCGAGCATCACGTCGTAGTCGGCGTACGCCTGGTAGGCCTCCAGCATCGTGAACTCGGGGTTGTGCTTGTGGGAGACGCCCTCGTTGCGGAAGGTGCGGCCGAGTTCGAAGACCTTCTCCAGACCACCGACGCACAGCCGCTTCAGGTACAGCTCGGGGGCGATGCGCAGATAGAGGTCGAGGTCGTAGGCGTTGCTGTGGGTGGTGAAGGGGCGGGCGTTGGCGCCGCCGTGGATCTGCTGGAGCATCGGGGTCTCGACCTCCAGGTAGCCCCGGTCGAGGAGGCCCTGGCGCAGCGCCTGGACGACGGTGGAGCGGGCGCGCAGCACGGCACGGGCGGCGGGGCTGGTGGCGAGGTCGAGGTAGCGGCGGCGGACCCTGGCCTCGGGGTCGGCGAGGCCGCGGTACTTGTCGGGCAGCGGGCGCAGGCACTTCGCGGTGAGCTGCCAGTCGGTGACGAAGAGGGTGGGCTCACCCTTGTCGCTGACGCCGGCCCGGCCGGTGGCGGTGATCTGGTCGCCGATGTCGGTGTCGGCGGTGAACCGGTCCAGGGCGGGTCCCGACCCCTCGCGGGTGAGGGCGAGCTGGTGGTCCCCCGACCAGTCGCGCAGCACGGCGAAGACGATGCCCCCGAAGTCGCGGACCAGCATGATCCGCCCGGCGACGGTGACCGTCTCGCCGGCGCGGACGTCGGCGAGGGCGCGTGTGGGCCGGACGGTCGCCACCGGGTAGGGGTCGACGCCCGCCGCACGCAGCCGGTCCAGCTTCTGCCGGCGCACCCGGAACTGGTCCGGCAGGCCCGTGCCCGGTGGGCCGGGCCCGGCCTCGTCCCCTCCTTCGAGACCGGGCACCGGTGGCGACGGCAGCCCTTCGGGCTGCGGGCCCGCCTTCGGGTGCCCCTTTCCCCAGAGTTTGCGCAGGGACGGTACGGAGACGAAGCCTTCGGCGATTCCGGAGGCGAGGCCGATACGGGCGAGGGAGGCGGTCTCGCCGTAGCAGATGAACCGCGGGTACCACTCGGGCTGGTACTTGGCGTTCGAGCGGTACAGGGCCTCCAGCTGCCACCAGCGGGAGAAGAAGAGCAGCAGCCGGCGCCACAGGCGCAGCACCGGGCCGGCGCCGATGCGGGCGCCCTCCTCGAAGACCGAGCGGAAGACCGCGAAGTTCAGCGAGATGCGGTGGACGCCCAGTTTGGGGGCGGCCGTGCACAGGTCGGCGACCATGAACTCCATGACCCCGTTGGGTGCGGCGCGGTCACGGCGCATCAGGTCGAGCGAGACGCCGTCGCCGCCCCAGGGGACGAAGGAGAGCAGGGCGAGCAGCCGGCCGTCCTCGGCCAGGGCCTCGACCAGGAGGCAGTCGCCGTCGGCGGGGTCGCCGAGCCGGTCCAGGGCCATGGAGAAGCCGCGCTCGGTCTCGGTGTCGCGCCAGGCGTCGGCCTTGTCGACGACCTCCTCCATCTCGGCCTCGGTGAGGGTGGCGTGGCGGCGGATGCGGGTGGTGGCACCGGTGCGCCGGACGCGGTTGACGGCCTGCCGGGTGACCCGCATGTCACGGCCGCCCAGGTCGAAGTCGGCGATGTGCAGGATGGCCTCGTCGCCGAGTTGCAGGGCGCCGAGCCCGGAGCGGACGTAGGCCTTGGCGCCGTCCTCGGAGGCGCCCATCACGGCGGGCACCCAGGCGTGCCGGCGGGCCACGTCCAGCCAGGCTGCGATGGCGTGCGGCCAGGCCTCCGGGTCGCCGACGGGGTCGCCGCTGGCCAGGCAGACGCCGGCCTCGACGCGGTAGGTGACGGCGGCCTTGCCGCTGGGCGAGAGGACCACGGCCTTGTCGCGCCGGGTGGCGAAGTAGCCGAGGGAGTCCCGGTCGCCGTAGGCCTTGAGGAGGGCGCGGATACGGGCCTCCTCGTCGCCGTGCAGGGCCGCTTCCAGGCGCTGTGAACGGAACAGGGTGGCGGCGGCGTTGAGCAGGGCGAGGGCGCCGAAGAGACCGAGGAGGAAGGCGACGAAGCGGGGCGGGCGGCCGGCGTAGGTGTGGATGGAGACCA
This sequence comes from Streptomyces sp. NPDC048277, assembly GCF_040652235.1. Lineage (NCBI taxonomy): Bacteria > Bacillati > Actinomycetota > Actinomycetes > Kitasatosporales > Streptomycetaceae > Streptomyces > Streptomyces sp. NPDC048277. The sequence goes on along the minus strand of NZ_JBEZLQ010000005.1, from coordinate 465,789 downwards.
GGCCGCCGCAGACCCGGTCGGCCGCCCAGGCGAGGTGCTGGCCGTGCGGGAGCGTGCCGGGGAAGAGCGAGACCAGGCCCCAGCCGGCCAGGATCGCCACCACCAGGCCGATCAGCAGGACGGCGAGCGCCCTGCGCAGGGCGGCCCGGCGGGAGGCGGCGTAGAACTCCCGTCTCGCCACGATCAGCAGGGCCAGGGCGAGCCCGCACACCAGCAGTGAGCTGAACGCGTACCAGTCGAAGCCGAAGGCGACCGTCAGGACGTCGGCCAGCACCAGCAGGCCGAGGTAGCTGACCACCAGCCACCAGGCGACCTTCTTGCGGGCGGCGGTGGCGCCGGCGAGGAGGAACAGGAAGACGGCGTAGGCCAGGTTGGGGCTGACGGGCACCACGACGGCGTCGAGGAAGTCGACGACCGGGTGCAGCAGCACGCGCAGCGGGGCGATGAAGGAGAGCAGGGCGCACAGCAGGGCGAGGGCGCCGAAGAAGGTCCCGAAGGCCTCCGGCACCCAGGTCAGTCGCCCGCCGCCGGGCGGGCGTATCGGGCCCGCCGGCTCCCTGCCCGTGGCGGGCTCCACGGCGGCACTCATGTTCCGACTGTAGGAAGGGCCTGCCCGGCCCGCCCGTCGAGCGGCCCCGGGCGCGTTCCGGAGCTGCGTGTTCCGATAGCCTCGGACCGTGGCGGAACAACACCGGTTCGAGCGGGGCACGGACGGACCCAAGGTCATCATGGTCGGCGTGGACGGCTCGGACTCCTCGTGGCGCGCGGCCTCCTATGCCGGCGGTCTGGCGCGGCGGCAGCACGCGCTGCTGGCCGTGGTGTACGTGCAGCCGGTGCTGGCGGCCGGCGCGGCGCTCGGGGCGCCGGTGGCGGAGACGACCGACGAGATCGCGGAGCAGCTGATCGCGGAGATCAGGGACGCCACCGAGCGTCTCAAGGGGATATACGAGATCCGCTGGGAGTTCCACACCTTCCGCGGCGACGCCTACAACGGCCTGGTGAAGGCGGCGGACGAGCTGAAGGCGGACGCGGTCGTGGTGGGCGCCTCCGAACAGGCCGGGCACCGGATCATCGGCTCGGTGGCGATCCGCCTGGTGAAGGCGGGACGGTGGCCGGTGACGGTAGTGCCCTAGCCGGTGCCCTCAGGAGCGAGTGCCCTGGCCGGTGCCTTCAGGAGCAGTGGTGGGGTCGCCAGGAGCAGGACGCCTGCGGCGGCGATCGCGGTGCGGGGGCCGGTGAGGCTTGCCAGCAGGCCCCACAGGGCCGTCAGGGTGGCCGTGGTGGCCTTGCTGGAGATCGACCAGGCGGACAGGGTACGGGCGACCCGGTCGTCCGGGGTGCACTCCAGGCGGCGGGTGACGTACACCGGGTTGTAGACGCCCGAGCAGGTGATCACCCCGAACTCCAGGGCCATCACCAGCAGCAGTCCGGGCGGCCCGGGCCGGACGAAGGCCAGTCCGAGGGGCCAGACGACGCGCAGGATGCCCGAGGTGCGCAGCACCCGCCGCTGCCCGTGGCGGGCGACGAGCGGACGGGCCAGCCGGGCGCCCAGGAGGCCGCCGAGGCAGGGCACGGCGAAGGCGAGGCCGTACTGCCAGGGGGCGAAGCCGAGGGGGCCGAGCATGAGGACGGCCAGTGGCGGGACGGCGACCATGATCAGGGCGTTGGCCGCGAGGTTGTTGAGGAACAGCGGGCGCAGGTCCGGGCTGGAGAGGATGTACCGCCAGCCCTCCAGCAGGTCGCCGGCCCGTAGGCGCTCCGCGTTCCGGTGCTCGGGGCGGGGCTCGCCGCCGCCGACGGCCCGGATGCCGAGCGCCGACAGCAGAAAGCTGACCGCGTTGGCCACGACCGTGGTGACCGGGCCGAACAGGCCGATCGCGGCGCCGCCGAGGGGCGGTCCGAGGACCAGTGCGGTCCAGTTGGTGGACTCGAAGCGGGCGTTCGCGCCGAGCAGCCGGTCGGCCGGGACGAGGCTCTTCAGGAAGGCGCCGGAGGCCGCGTTGAAGGTGATGTCGGCGGCCGCCACGAGGGCGGAGACGAGCAGCATCTGGCCGAGCCCGAGGCCGCCGAGCGCGTAGGCGACGGGGATGGTGAGCAGTGCGGCGAACCTGACCAGGTCCATGGCGATCATCACCGGCCGCTTGAGCCGGAACTCCACCCACGGTCCGAGCGGCACCGCCGCCACGGCGCCCACCGCGGGCCCGGTCGCCGCGAGCAGCGCGACCTCGGCGGAGCCGGCGTGCAGCGCGATGACCGCGATCACCGAGAACGCGTCGAAGGCGAGATAGGTGCCCAGCGCACTCACCGAGTACGCGGCCCACAGCCACCCGAACCGCCGCCCCATGCACAACCTCCCGTTGACCCCGGACATGAAAACGGCCAGGTGGCCACCGAATCAAACAACTCCGGGATGGGATGCCACAACCATTGGTTGTACGACGACGCCATGGACCCACACGGCGAGGAACACTGCCCCGACCGGAGGACCGATGCACGGACGAGCGATCGACACGCGGGTGGCCTGGCACGCGGCCAACGCGCGCGCGAGCGGTCGACTCTCGGACGGGCGGCCGACACGCGGGCCGAAGGCAGGCAGGCGTGCGAGCGGCCGACAGACGGGCGGCAAGCAAGCGGTCGACAGACGGGCACGCGGCCGACCCGCGGGCGGGCAGGCGGCACGCGGGCGACGCGCGGGCTACCGGCGGGTGGGCTGAAGGCGGGCGTGGCGGGTGGGCGGGAGTGGGTGTGTGGTGGGGCGGGGGTTCGGAGGGGGTCTGGGGCTTGCGTGGCGTCTTCCGTCTGTGGCGCCCCTGGGCCATCATGATCGGCCGTCAGTCGTTCGCGATCGGCGAAGAGGTGAGGCACATGGCCAAGCTCCGTCCGGGTGAAGGAATTCTCCGTCGCAAACCCATCGAACACATCGAGGAGACGGAGGTCACCGAGGGCGCCCGGCTCGACAGATCGCTGGGGCTGGTGCAGCTGACCGCGATCGGTGTGGGCGGCATCATCGGCGCGGGCATCTTCACCCTCGCCGGCACGGTGGCCAACGAGACGGCAGGTCCCGCCGTCCTGGTGTCGTTCCTCATCGCCGGTCTGGCGAGCGCCTGCGCCGCGCTGTCGTACGCCGAGTTCGCCGGTCTGATCCCGAAGGCGGGGTCGGCGTACACGTACGGCTACGCGGTGCTCGGCGAGTTCGCGGGCTGGTTCATCGGCTGGGACCTGCTCCTGGAGTACACGGCGATCGTGGCGGTGGTCGCGATCGGCATCTCCGGGTACTTCGGTTTCCTGGTCGGGGAGATGGGCGCGCATCTGCCGCCCTGGATGCTCGGCGCCCCCGGCACCGGCGCCGGCCACCGCGTCGACCTGTTCGCCGCGCTGCTCTGCCTCCTGATCGCCTACCTGCTCAACCTGGGCATCCGCAGCGCGGCCCGCTTCGAGACGTTCGTGGTCGTGCTGAAGGTACTGGTGGTGCTGGTGGTGATCGGCGTCGGCATGTTCCACATCACCACGGCCAACTACCACCCGTTCTTCCCGTTCGGCATCAGCGGGGCGTTCACCGGAGCGGCGACGGTGTTCTTCGCGGTTTTCGGGTACGACGCGATGTCGACGGCGGCCGAGGAGTCGAAGGACGCGCAGCGGCACATGCCGAAGGCGATCATCTACTCGCTGGCGATCTCGATGGTGCTGTATGTGGCGGCCTGTCTGGTGCTGACCGGTATGCAGAACTACAAGGACATCGACCCGGAGAGCGGCTTCTCGACGGCGTTCAAGTCGGTGGGGCTGAGCGGGCTCGCGGACGTGATCGCGGTGGGGGCGATCATCGGCATCCTCACGGTCATGTTCACGTTCATGCTGGGAGTGACCCGGGTGTGGTTCGCCATGTCCCGGGACGGGCTGCTGCCCGCGTGGTTCGCGAAGACGCACCCGACGCGGCACGTGCCGACCCGGGTGACATGGATCGTCGGGGTGGCGTCGGCGCTCCTCGCCGGGTTCGTGCCGATCGGCGAGGCGGCCGAACTCACCAACATCGGCATCCTGCTGGCGTTCGTGGTGGTGTGCGTGGCGGTGATCGTGCTGCGCTACCGGCAGCCGGAGCTCCCGCGCGCCTTCCGTACGCCGTGGATGCCGTTCGTGCCCGCGCTGGGTGTCGTCTTCTCGGTGTGGCTGATCACGTTCCTGAAGTGGCAGACCTGGGTGCGGTTCGCGGTCTGGTTCGTGATCGGGTGCGTGGTCTACTTCGGCTACTCGTACAAGCGGTCGCGGCTGGCCGGGCGTTAGAGGGCCCGGAGGAAGTCGAGCAGGAGGGGGTTGAAGACCTCGGGCTTCTCCAGGTTCGGGTAGTGGCCGACCCCTTCGACGACCTCGGCGCGGCCGTTCGGGACCTCGCGGGCGAGGCGGTCGGCGGCGGCGAGCAGGTCGGCGGGTTCCAGGCCGCCGTTGATCGCGAGGACCGGTACGTCGATCTTCGGCACCCGGGGCCAGGAGTCGGTCACCTGGACGTGGTGGTCCGGCTCGCCGGGGGTGTGCTTGGAGATCGTGTGCAGGGCCATCTCCCGCAGTCGGCGCGGGATGTCCGGGTCGAGGTCGGCGACGGACCGGTGCTCGCCGGCCACGCCCCGCAGGAAGGCGTCGAGCCAGCCCTTGATGTCACCGGCGCCGAGAGCGCGGGCGTTCTCGGCCTGGAGGCCCTTGTGCCAGCAGTCGGTGTACTGGAAGTCGCCGGTGACGGCGCCGCAGGTGACCACCGCGCGGACCAGCTCCGGGTGTTCCAGCACGGTGTCGGTGGCGATCACCCCGCCCATGGACAGGCCGACGAGGACGGCGGGCCCGGCGTCCAGGTGGCGCAGGAGTTCGGCGAGGTCGTCGGCCCAGCGGAAGGGCCTGCTCGCATTGGCGGACCAGCCGTGGCCGCGCACGTCCGGGGCGATCACCCGGAACTCGGCGGCGAGCACGGGAACCAGCTCGCGCCAGAAGCGGTGGTCGACGTACCCGGAGTGGAGCAGGACCACGGGATCGCCGGAGCCGGTGTCGAGGTAGGCGAGGTCGCCGTCGGAGGACGGGAGGAAGCGGACGTCCGCAGCACCATTCATGACAACCAAGGTGTCATCTTCGGGGAGTTTTGACAACCAGGTTGTCATGTTGGCCGGGGTGCATGATGGCCGGGTGAACGACATCGACAAGCCCCTCGCCCCCGACGAGCTGGGCGACCGCATCACCGAGGTGTTCGATCTGATCGGCCCGCTCTACCGGCGCGCCTTCCGCAAGATCGAGCAGGGCGAGCAGATCGAGGGGGCCTCCGTCGGCGTGCGCTCGGTACTGGATCTGCTGCGCCGGTACGAGCCCATGACGGTGCCTCAGATGGGCCGGATCATGGCGCTGAGCCGGCAGTTCGTGCAGCGCACGGTGAACGACGCGGTGGCGCGCGGCTGGGCCGAGGTCACCCCCAACCCGGCGCACCAGCGCTCCTCCCTGATCCGGCTCACCGACGAGGGCCGGACCGTCATCACGGCGGTCCTCGCCCGTGAGCACGCCCTGAACCGGCAGGTCGGCGGCGATCTGACCGACGCCGAGATCACGGCGTGCGTGCGGGTGCTGACACAGCTGCTGAGGACGTTCGACCACGTCGACGTCGAATGACCTCGGCTACTCCCCCATGACCAGCCCGTCCTTGGCGGCCCCGCGGCCGAGCACGACGTCGCGGATGGCGTCGCGTACGGCGGTGTAGTCGGCGCCCTGGTCGATGGCCGCGTTGAGGTCGACGACCCGGCCGGCGTCGAGATCGTAGAGCTGCGGGATGAACTCGGCCTTGGCGACCTCCCAGCGGCCGCCCGGGCGGCTGGGCGGGGTGAAGGTGAAGCGGGCGAGGGTGGACTCGTTGCCGCGCGGGTCCTGGTGGCCCTTGCGGTCGTTCATCTCGCCGGCGATCTGGTCGCCGAGGCTGTAGACCACCCAGGTGCCGTTGACCTTCTCGTAGGCCTGCGGAATGTGGGCATGGGTGCCGAGGACCAGGTCGATGTCGGGGCGGCCGCCGGTGCGCGCCGCGGTGAGCCGCTTGGCGAGGGTGAGCTGCTGCTGGTCGGGGGCGTCCTGTCCGTCGGTGCCCCAGTGCGCGGAGACGACGACCACGTCGGCGCCGGCCTTCCGGGCGGCCCGCGCGTCGGCGAGGATGCGGTTCTCGTCGAGGAGGTTGACCGCCCAGGGCTCTCCGGGCGGCAGGGAGTTGCCGTTGACGTCGAAGGTGTAGGAGAGGTCGGCGACGCGGGCGCCGCCCGCGTTCAGCAGCGTGAGGGAGCCGGCCTCGGCCTGGGTGCGGGCGGTGCCGGTGTGCCGCAGGCCGACCTGGTCCAGGGCGGCGAGGGTGCGCGCGATGCCGGCGGCGCCGTCGTCGAGGGCGCGGTCGGAGGCGGTGGAGCAGCCGTCGTAGCCGATGGCGGCGAGGCCCGTGGCGAGCTGCGGCGGCGAGGTGAGGCCGGTCTGGTCGCCGTCGGCGCCGGAGACGGTCGCCAGGTGGCAGAGGGCCAGATCGGCGCGGGAGACGACGGGTGCGACGCCGGCGAGCATCGGGCCGAAGTCGTAGCCGTTGCCGCCCGCGTCGAGGTTCGCGTGGTCGATCGCGGACTTCTGCGGCAGGACGTCACCGGAGGCGACGAGGGTGAAGCCGCTGGGGGCGGCCACGGCGGGCGCCGGTGGGCCGGGTGGGGCGGCGCTCTCCTGCCGTTCGTAGTTCTGGCAGGCGGCCGCGGCGGCGAGGAGGGCGGTCAGGGCCAGGGCCGCCTGGCGTCGGCGATTGATCATCAGGAGCACCCCAGAGTCGCAAGCCTTGTCCGATTTACAGATCAATGGGTACGAAGGCGAGCCGGACCGCAAACAACTCAGGCGTCCCGATTGACCCATCCGGGTCGGGTACGGGGTATGACGGACCGTTCGTCGCACCGTTCGCCGACGCGATCGACCGTCCGCCGCAGATCCCTGTGCGCACCCTGTCCCCCGGCCCGGCCCTGCGATGCCATACGGCCATGACGGCCGGAACCACCCTTCCTCACGGGCTTCCCCGCGGGTCGACGACCGCCGAGCACGAGCTCGCCGCGCTCCAGCGCGAACACGGCCGACCGCTCTTCGCGCTGCTGCTGCGGCTCAGCGACGGGGACCGGCAGCGGGCCGAGGACCTCGTCCAGGAGACCCTGGTGCGCGCCTGGCAGCACCCCGAGGCACTGCGCGCCGACGACTTCGACTCCGTGCTGCCCTGGCTGCTGACCGTCGGCCGGCGGCTCGCCATCGACGCGCGCCGGGCCCGGCAGGCGCGCCCGCCCGAGGTGCACGACGCCGTCCTGGAGAACACCCGGGCGATCGGCGACCACGCCGAACGGGCCGCCGCGACGCTCGACGTCCGGGAGGCTGTGAAGACTCTCACCCCGGAACACCGTGAAGTCCTGGTGCTGGTGTATTTCCACGGGGCGAGTGTTGCGGAAGCCGCCGAAACCCTCGGGATTCCAGCCGGTACCGTGAAGTCCCGCGCGTACTACGCGCTACGCGCCCTGCGCCGTGTGCTACCGGGTTATGCACCCGACCTGCGCTGAAACCGTAGGCCAGGTCAAACCTCGGTAAAGCGCCTTGCTGAGGACCATGTTTGGGCAATCAGCTGTCTTCATCCGTGTTCCGCGCCGGGAGAGGGACGGACCCGGGGTCGGGGCCACGCGCGCACCGGAGGAAGGCAGGACGGGATGCTGCACAGAGGTCAAGAGAGCACGGACGGGGCCGGGAGCGGGGAACTGGCGGTCCCGATGGCCTGGTTGTACGCCGAGTACATCGCCGACGAGCTGCTGCGCACCGGCGATCTCATGCCACCGACGTCCTTCGAGTTCCGGGCCGGCCGGGACGCGCTGGCGCTGACCATCTTCCTCTCCGACACGGACGGCGAACTGTCGGGCATCCGGGTCGTGTCCCAGTTGGAGACCTGGCTTTCGCTCACGGCGTACGACCAGCCGTGGCAGGACTGGGTAAGGGAACGTTTGGCAGGGCTGGCCACCGAGGCGCTGGAGTCGGGCGCTCCCGCACCGGACCTCGATCTGGCCGCGGCCGCGTGGCGCTGGCTGGAGGAGACCGAGCTCCTGGCGCCCGACCTGGACGCGGTGCCGGGCGGCGGTTCGGTGTTCGGCGAGGACGACGGACCGAAGGTGTGGACCCCCGCGTGGCGGCTCGGTCTGCCCCTCGGACACCTCGCCATCCATCTTTTTTGATTCAGGACCAATCCGGGGGCCCGGCCGCTCCGAATCCTTTGGTTACGATTCTGTACGTGCCTTGAGTGAATCGGCTGCCGACTGCGTACGGGTGGGAGCAAGGAGCAGTGAGTAACCCCACCCGCACCCACGGCACGAGGATTCGGCATGAGGTCCCTGGAAAGGCATCGCGACGTCGGCGCGTACGCGCTCGGCGTGCTGGACGAGGCGGAGGCCTTCCGCTTCGAGGACCACCTCATGGAGTGCCCTCGTTGCGCGGCGCACGTGACTGAATTCGGTCCCGCGGCACGGCAGTTGATGCTGTACCGCCGGGCCACGCCGCGCTTCGTGCACCCCATGGCCCAGCCCGGTCCCCGGCTGCTGGACCGACTGCTCGCCGAGGTGGCGAGCCGGCACCGCGCCAAGCGCCGCAGGCTGCTGTACGGCCTCGCCGCCTCCGTGGTGTTCGCGATCGCCGGCCCCGGCATCGCGACGTACGTCGGCCATGACGCCACGCCGTCCGTGCAGGTCACCGCGGCCACCGACGCGCAGTCGGGCATCTGGGCGCAGGTGAAGGCGGCGGACACGGATTCGGGCGCCGAGATCGAGGTCAAGGTGAAGGACCCGGACGGACCGCGCTCCTGCCGCCTGGTCGCGGTCGGCGACGACGGCTCCGAGCAGGTCGTCACCACCTGGGCCGAGCGCAACCACGACGGCCGGATGAGCACCATGATGGGCAGCTCCTCGATGCACCCCGACGAGATCGATCGCTACGAGGTGCGCAACGCGGACGGGCAGCGCCTCGTGACCCTCGACCCGAAGTGACCGCGGGCTACTTGAGCAGCCGCGACATCCGGCGGTCCGCGAGCGGCTTGCCGCCGGTCTGGCAGGTCGGGCAGTACTGCAGCGAGGAGTCGCTGAAGGAGACCTCGCGGATGGTGTCGCCGCACACCGGGCAGGGCTCGCCGGTCCGGCCGTGGACCCGCAGCCCGCTCTTCTTCTCGGACTTGAGCCGCCCCGCCGCCAGGCCGTGGGAGCGCTCCACCGCCTCGGTGAGCGTCCCCCGCAGCGCCTCGTACAGCACATGCGTCTCCTCGGGGGTGAGGGACGCGGCCAGCTTGAACGGGGACATCCGCGCCGCGTGCAGGATCTCGTCGCTGTAGGCGTTGCCGACCCCGGCGATCAGGCTCTGGTCGCGCAGGGCGCCCTTGAGCTGCCGCCGCTCGTCCCCCAGCAGTGCGGCGAGACGGGCCTCGTCGAAGTCGGCGGCGAGCGGATCGGGGCCGAGCCGGGCGATGCCGGGGACCTCCTGCGGGTCGTGGACGACGTACACCGCGAGCTTCTTCTGGGTGCCGGCCTCGGTGAGGTCGAAGCCCGCGCCGGTCTCCAGGGCCACCCGCAGCGCCAGGGGGCCCTTCCCGGGGCGGGGCGGACCGTCGGGCAGGCGGTCCTTCCACTGGAGCCAGCCCGCGCGGGCCAGATGGGTGACGAACCGCAGACCGCCGCCGCCCTCGATGTCCAGGAACTTGCCGTGCCGGTGCACGGCGACGACCTCGCTGCCCTCGAAGGCGCCGACGGGAGGGTCGTACGTCTTCAGGACGCTGATGGCGACGGGCAGGACGCGCACGACCTCGTGGCCGACCAGGTTCTCGGTCAGGAAGTCCCTGAGCGCTTCGACCTCGGGCAGTTCGGGCATGCGTCCAGGGTGCCATCGGCTCCGCCGGGAGTGCCGCTTCGGGTCGTCCTGCGGCTGCGGCGAGGTGGGGGCTGGTCGCGCAGTTCCTCGCGCCCCTTACGGGGCGCTGCCCAAGCAGAACTCGCACCAGACCGCCTTGCCGCCGCCGCGTGCCTCCACGCCCCACAGGTCGGCGATCTGGTCGACGAGCAGCAGGCCCCGTCCGGAGACCCCGTCCTCCCCCGCGTCGCGCCGGCGCGGCAGGGCGCTGGAGGAGTCCTCGACCTCGACGCGGAGCCGGCGGTCACTGCCGGTGAGGACCCTGAGGGTGACGATCGCGGAGCCCTCGGTGTGCATCAGCGCGTTGGTGATCAGCTCGTCGGCCACCAGCTCGATCTCGTCGGCCCGGTCCCCGGCGCCCCAGGCGCGGACGGCGGCGCGGATCATGTGCCGGGCCAGGACGAGCGCCTCCGGGTCGCCGGAGGCCACATGCTGCTGGAGGCGGCCGACGGCCTGTGCGGTGTCGGGGCCGCGGCGGCGCAGCAGGAGCAGGGCCACGTCGTCGTCGCCGCCCCGCTCCTCGGCCATCTCGATCAGCCGGTCGGCGAGGCCCCGCACGTCCTCCGGCCCCTCCTCGACCTGCTCGGCCAGGGCCCGTATCCCGACCCCGAGGTCGGTGCCGGGCTGCTCGACGAGCCCGTCGGTGCACAGCAGCAGCGTCTCGCCCGGGTCGAGCTCCAGGGTGGACACCGGGTATTCGAGGCTCTTGAACTCGGCGGACAGGCCGAGCGGCAGCCCGCCCTCGACGGGGATCCGGCGGCAGCTCCCGTCGGCGCCGCGGACCAGCGGGTCGATGTGCCCGGCCCGGACCACCTGGACGACCCCCGTGGACAGGTCGGCCTCGGCGTACAGGCAGGTGGCGAAGCGGTCGGTGTCGAGTTCGTCCAGGAAGACGGAGGCGCGGGCCATCACGGTGGCCGGGGTGTGGCCCTCGGCCGCGTAGGCGCGCAGCACGATGCGCAGCTGGCCCATGACGGCCGCCGCGTGCGTGTCGTGGCCCTGGACGTCGCCGATCACCGCGCCGACCCGGCCGCCGGGCAGCGGGATCAGGTCGTACCAGTCGCCGCCGATGTCCCGGCCCAGGGAGCCGCCGGCGCTCGCGGAGCGGTAGCGGACGGCGACGTCGGCGCCGCGCACGCTGGGGATGGTGCGCGGCAGCATGGCCTGCTGGAGGCCCTGGGCGAGGTCTTTCTCCTGCTCGTAGAGCATGGCCCGTTGCAGGCTCTGGGCGATGCTGCTGCCGAGGGCGACCAGGACGGCGCGTTCCTCGGTGGAGAAGCCGAGCCGGTCGTTGTAGAGCAGGCCCATGGCGCCGATCGGGCGGGCCTGGGCGATCAGGGGCAGATAGGCGGCCGAGGTGATGTGCAGGCCGGTGATGTGCGGCCACAGTATCGGGTAGCGCTCGGCGAACTCGTCCGGCGACTCGATGAAGCGCGGGCTGAGGGTCTGCACCACCTCGCCCATCGGGTACGGCTCCTCTATCCGGGTGATCCGGGTGCCCGGCACGAAGCTGCCCACCGGTCCCTCCGCGACCAGCCGGATCCGGCCGGCCTCCACCAGGCCCATCACCAGGCTGGTCGCGCCCAGGTTGGGGATGCCGTGGGCGTCCATGAGGGCGTCGATGACGTCCTGGACGCTGCGGGCGTGCGCGAGTGCGGCGGTGATCACCTGGACGACGTCGGTCTGCCGGCGCAGCGCCTGGCCCTGGGCGTCCCGCAGGTTCCGCGCCTCGCTGTCCTCCAGTTCCTGGGTGGCGTCCCGGACGATCCCGACGACCCGGCGCGGGCGGCCCGTCGCGTCGCGCCGGATGTAGCCCTGGGTGTGGGTCCAGCGCGGGGTGCCGTCGCGGCGGCGGATGCGGAAGTACGCCCCGTAGTTCTCGCTGCCGTCCTTGATGGCCTGGGACACCACCGCGTCCAGCCTGCTGGACTCCGGCGGGGGCACCCGGATCGCGAGGCATTCCGGGCGCCCGTCGTACTCCTCGGGGGTCAGGTCGAACACCTCGTACGCCTGGGCGTCCATGTGGAACAGACCGGAGTCCAGGTCCCAGTCGAAGGTGCCCATGCGGTTGAGCGCCAGGATCGGGTGTTCCGGATGGGCGGGCCAGTCGTCCGGGAGTGACGGAGCGCTCGCTCCCCGATCAGCCATGGGGCCACCTTGCCAGGGGAACCCCTCACGGGCAATTCATCCCTTATTGTCCACTTCACCCGCTCGGGTTACGCAAGCCGAAGGGTGCGGTACACAGGGTGACAGGCCCTCTCTGACACCGGGGCCGCACCATGGAGAGAGGCAGGAGCGCACGGCCGTGGACTGGTTCACCGCACCCGGGTACTGGTTGAGCCGGCTGGTCTTCCAGCGGGCTCTGGCCGGTGTGTATCTCGTCGCGTTCCTGGTGGCGGCGCTACAGTTCCGGGCCCTGCTGGGCGAGCGCGGGATGCTGCCGATCCCGCGGTTCGTCGCCCGGGTCTCCTTCAGGCGGGCGCCGAGCCTGTTCCACCTGCACTACTCGGACCGCTTCTTCGCGGCCTGCGCCTGGGCGGGCTGCGCGGTCTCGGCGGCCCTGCTGGCGGGAGCCGACTCCCGGCTGCCGCTCTGGGCCGGGATGTTGCTGTGGCTGATCCCGTGGGCGCTGTACCTGTCCGTCGTGAACGTCGGCCAGACCTGGTACGCGTTCGGCTGGGAGTCCCTGCTCCTGGAGGTGGGCTTCCTGGCCGCCTTCCTGGGCAACGACGAGGTGGCCCCGCCGGTCGTCGTCCTCTTCCTGCTGCGCTGGATCCTGTTCCGGGTCGAGTTCGGGGCGGGCCTGATCAAGATGCGCGGGGACGCCTGCTGGCGCAAGCTGACCTGCCTCCACTACCACCACGAGACCCAGCCGATGCCGGGCCCGCTGAGCTGGTTCTTCCACCACCTCCCGGGGCCGGTGCACAAGGCGGAGGTGGCCGCGAACCACTTCACCCAGCTGGTGGTGCCCGTCCTCCTGTTCACCCCGCAGCCGATCGCGACGGCCGCCGCGTCCCTGATGATCCTCACCCAGCTGTGGCTGGTGGTCTCCGGCAACTTCTCCTGGCTGAACTGGATCACCATCGTCCTGGCCCTGTCGGCCCTGCAGCTCCCCACGGACCACACCACCGCCCCGCCGACGCCGCTCTGGTACGAGATCGTCGTCCTCGCCGTGGCCGCGCTGCTCCTCTACCTCAGCTACCACCCGGTCCTGAACATGATCTCCCGCCGCCAGGTCATGAACCGCTCCTTCGACCCGCTCCACCTGGTCAACACCTACGGCGCGTTCGGCAGCGTCAGCCGGATCCGGTACGAGGTGGTGGTCGAGGGCACCCTGGACCCCGTACCGCACGAGGACTCGGACTGGCGGGAGTACGAGTTCAAGGGGAAGCCGGGCGATCTCCGGTACTGGCCGCGCCAGTTCGCCCCTTACCACCTCCGCCTGGACTGGCTGATGTGGTTCGCCGCCCTCTCCCCCGCCTACGCCGGTGACTGGTTCGGCGGCCTGGTGGAACGCCTCCTGGAGAACGACCGCGACACACTGCGCCTCCTGCGCCGCTCCCCCTTCCCGCCCGATCGGCCCCCGCGTTTCGTCCGCGCCCGCCTCTTCCGCTACCGCTACACCAGTTGGCGGGAGCTCCGGGAGACGGGCGCGTGCTGGAAACGGACCTACGTCCGGGAGTTCCTGCCGCCGACGCGGCTGGCGGAGGCGGTTCAGAGGCCGTAGACGCGTACCGCGGTCGTCTCGAACACCGCCGTACGCTCGTCGTCGGTCAGTTTCTTCACCAAGTCCCCAGCGGTGTCGGCCACTTGTTCATAGGACGCGGCCAGGACGCACACCGGCCAGTCCGAGCCGAACATCAGGCGGTGCGGGCCGAAGGCGTCCAGGACCGTGTCCGCGTACGGGCGCAGGTCGTCGGCCGTCCAGGAGGCGGGGTCGGCCTCCGTGACCATGCCGGAGAGCTTGCAGACGGTGTTGGGGAGGGCGGCGAGGGAGCGTACGGCACCGGCCCAGGGGTCGAGGGCGCCGGAGGCGATGGGGGGCTTGCCCAGGTGGTCGAGGACGAAGGTGAGCCGGGGGTGGGACTCGGCCGCCCGCACGGCCGCCGGCAGCTGGTGGGGCCGGACGATCAGGTCGTAGACGAGCCCCGCTTCGGCGACCGCGGCCAGGCCCCGGTGGACGTCCGGGCGCAGCAGCCACTCCGGGTCCGGTTCGCCCTGGACCTGGTGGCGGATGCCCTTCAGGTGGGTGCCGCCGGGGAGTTCGCGGAGGCGGGCGAGTTCTTCGGCGATGTCGGGGCGGGTGAGATCGGCCCAGCCGACGACTCCGGCGATCAGGTCGTGGGCGTCGGCGAGGGCCAGGAACTCGGGGGTCTCCTCGGGGACGGTGACGGTCTGGACGAGGACCGTGCGGGTGACTCCGGCCGCGTGTGCCTCGGGTTCGAGGTCCTCGACGGTGAAGTTCCTTCTGAGCGGCTGGAGTTCGGGCCCGGTGAGCCAGTCCTGGTCCCGTACCGAGAGGTCCCAGACATGGTGGTGGGCGTCGACCGTCACGGCAGCTCCCAGACGACGGGCAGTCCGGCCTCCGCGCCCGCCCCGGAGTAGTCGTGGACGACGTCGAGAAGCTCGGCCATCCGGGCCTGCCAGGCCACGTTGACCGGGAGCTTCTCCAGTTCGGCCAGGAGACGGCCGTAGTCCGCGCAGTCCAGGACGTGGAAGAGGTCGGTGCCGCTGCGCCAGATGGTCCAGGAGGTGGCGCCGGCGGCCCGGATGGCGTCGGTGAGTTCGACCGGGACCTCCCGGTGGGCGGCCTCGTACTCGGCGATGCGGTCCGGGTGGACCTTGGTGTGCAGGGCGACTCTCATGACGGATCCTCGGTGGGTACTGGGGCGTCGGTCGGCAGGAGCCCGGTGGCCTGCAGCTCCGCCCAGAAGTCGGCGGGGACATGGGTCGCGAACTGCCGTGCCCCGTCCTCGATCTCGGCCGCCGAGCGGGCGCCGACCAGGACGCTCGCCACCGCCGGGTGGGCGGCGCAGAAGGCGAGGGCGGCGGCGCGCAGTGTGGTGCCGTGCCGTTCGGCGAGCGACTTGAGGCGCAGGGCGCGGGCGAGCAACTCCTCCGGCGCCTGGGCGTAGTTGTAGGTGGCGTCCGGCTTCGGGTCCGCCAGCAGACCGGAGTTGAACGCCCCGCCGATCACCACCGCCGTGCCGCGTTCCTCGGCTGCCGGGAGCAGGTCGGTGAGGGCGCTCTGGTCGAGGAGGGTGTAGCGGCCGGCGCACAGCACCACGTCGACGTCGGTCTCGCGGACGAAGCGGGTGAGCATCGCGGTCTGGTTCATACCGGCGCCGATCGCGCCGACGACGCCCTCGGAGCGGAGCTTCTCCAGGGCGGGGTAGCCCTCGCGGAAGGCCTGTTCGGCGTGGTCGTCGGGGTCGTGGAGGTAGACGACGTCGATCCGGTCGAGGCCGAGCCGCTCCAGGCTGGCCTCCAGGGTGCGGCGGATGCCGTCGCCGGTGAAGTCCCAGACCCGGCGCAGGGTGTCGGGCACGGCGAAGCCGTTGGCGAGGTCGTCGCCGTCGCCGGGTCCCGGCTCCAGTCTGCGGCCGACCTTGGTGGAGAGGGTGAACTCCGTACGGTCGTACTCGCGCAGCGCCTCGCCCAGTCGGCGTTCGGACAGGCCGAGGCCGTAGTGCGGGGCGGTGTCGAAGTAGCGGACGCCCTGCTGCCAGGCGGCGGTGACCGTGTCGTGCGCCTGCCCGTCGGGGACTTCGGTGTAGAGGTTGCCGATCACGGCGGCGCCGAGGCCCAGGGGGCTCACCCGGACGCCGCTGCGGCCGAGGGCGTTCACCGGCCCACCGGCCGCAGCCGCAGGCCCTGCATGCCGCCGTCGACGGCGAGGGAGGTACCGGTGGTGGCGCCGGACAGCGGGCTCGCCAAGTAGGCGATGGCGCCCGCGACTTCGGCGGCGGAGACCAGCCGGCCCGAGGGCTGGCGGGCCTCCAGGGCGGCGCGTTCGGCGGCGGGGTCGGGGGCCTTGTCGAGCAGGCGACCGACCCACGGGGTGTCCGCCGTACCGGGGTTGACGCAGTTGACGCGCACGCCCTCGCGGACATGGTCGGCGGCCATGGCGAGGGTGAGGGAGTACACGGCGCCCTTGGTGGCGCTGTAGAGGGCGCGTTGGGGCAGGCCGGCGGTGGCGGCGATGGAGCAGGTGTTGACGACGGCCGCGTGGTCCGAGCGGCGCAGGTGCGGGAGGGCGGCGCGGGCGGTGCGGACCATGCCGAGGACGTTGACGTCGAAGACACGGCGCCATTCGTCGTCGTCGTTGTCCTCGACCGTGCCCTGGGCGCCGATGCCCGCGTTGTTGACGAGGACGTCGAGGCCGCCCAGTGCCTCGACCGCGCTCGCCACGGCCGTGCGTACGGACGCGTCGTCGGTGACGTCGGCCCGGAAGCCGAGCAGCGGCTTCTCGACGGAGGACGGGTCGAGGTCGAGGACGGCGACCTGCGCGCCGCGCTCGGCGAGGAGTTCGGCGGTGGCCCGGCCGATCCCGGAGGCCCCTCCGGTGACCAGGGCCTTCAGCCCCTCGAAGTCGGTCATGCCGCCTGTCCCTTCTGCGCGTCGGACGTGCGCGTGCCCTGCTGCTGCGTCTCGGCGTCGGCGGCCCAGAAGGTGCCGCCCGGATAGGTGTACTCCGCGACGGACTCCGGTCGCATGGCGGCCGAGAAGCCCGGTGCGGTGGGTGCCGTGTAGTGGCCCTCGCGGATCACCACCGGGTCGAGGAAGTGGTCGTGCAGATGGTCGACGTACTCGATGACCCGGTCCTCGGTGGTGCCGGCGACCGCGAGGTAGTCGAACATCGAGAGGTGCTGGACGAGTTCGCAGAGCCCGACCCCGCCCGCGTGCGGGCAGACCGGGACGCCGAACTTGGCGGCCAGCAGCAGGATGGCGAGGTTCTCGTTGACGCCGCCGACCCGGGCCGCGTCGATCTGGACGACGTCGAGGGCGCCGGCCTGGAGCAGTTGCTTGAAGACGATCCGGTTCTGGACGTGTTCGCCGGTGGCGACCTTGACCGGGGCGACCGCCCGGCGGATCGCCGCGTGCCCGAGGATGTCGTCGGGGCTGGTGGGCTCCTCGATCCAGTACGGGTCGAACTCGGCGAGGGCGGTGGTCCAGCGGATCGCCTCGTCGACGTCCCAGCGCTGGTTGGCGTCGATGGCCATGCGGATGTCCGGGCCGACGACCGCGCGGGCGACCCGGCAGCGCCGGATGTCGTCGTCCAGGTCGGCGCCGACCTTCAGCTTGATCTGTGTGAAGCCGTCGGCGACCGCCTCGGCGGCCAGCCGGGTGAGCTTCTCGTCGTCGTAACCGAGCCAGCCGGCGGAGGTGGTGTACGCGGGGAAGCCGCGCTCCAGGAGCCGGGCCCGGCGCTCCTCGGCACCTTCCCGGCCCCGCCGGAGGATGGCGAGGGCGTCCTCGGGGGTGAGGGCGTCGGTGAGGTAGCGGAAGTCGATCTGGCGGACGATCCACTCGGGTTCGGCGTCGGCGAGCAGCTGCCACAGCGGTTTTCCGGCGCGGCGGGCGGCGAGGTCCCAGACGGCGTTGATCACCGCGCCGATCGCCATGTGCATCACGCCCTTCTCGGGGCCGAGCCAGCGCAGCTGGCTGTCGCCGATCAGGTCCCGGTACAGGGATCCGGGGTCCTCGCAGATCTCGTCGACCGGGCGGCCGAGCACATGGTTCCGCAGCGCGTCGATCGCGGCGACCTGGACGTCGTTGCCCCGCCCGATGGTGAACGTGAACCCGTGCCCCTCGTGCCCGTCGCCCGCGTCGGTGCGCAGGACGACATAGGCCGCCGAGTAGTCGGGGTCCGGGTTCATCGCGTCGGAGCCGTCGAGCTCGCGCGAGGTGGGGAAGCGGATGTCGTAGGTGTCGGCCGCGATGACACGAGCGGAGGGACCGGGGCTCGGGGACACGGATTGCCTTTCCGTCGGGGGGAGTGCGGGGCGCGGGGTCAGTCCTGCGCCCGGCCCGTGGTGACACGGGCGATCATGAGGGCGACGAGGATGATGCCGCCGTAGATGGCCTGGATCCAGAACGACGGCACCTGCGCCAGGGTGAGCAGGTTCTGTACGACACCCAGAAGGAGTACGCCGGTCAGGGCGCCGAACATGGTGCCCTTGCCGCCGTCCAGGCTGATGCCGCCGATGACCGCCGCCGCGAACACCGTGAAGATCATGTTGTTGCCCTGGTTGGCGCTGATCGCGCCCACGTACCCGGTCTGCATGATGCCGCCGACGGAGGCGAGGACGCCAGCCACGACGAAGACCCCGAGCATCACCCGGTCGACGCGGATGCCGGCGGCGCGGGCCGCGTCGGCGTTGCCGCCGATGGCGTACAGGGCGCGGCCGACGCGGTGGTACTTCAGCACGAACCCGGTGACCGCGAAGGAGACGGCCGCCAGCCACACGGAGAGGGGGACGTTGAGGAAGGTGGTGGTGGCCAGGGTGAAGAAGCTGTCGGGCATCCCGAACAGGGTCTTGCCCTTGGTCGCGCCGACCAGCACACCGCGCAGCACGATCAGCATCGCCAGCGTCACGATGAACGCGTTGAGCTTGAACTTCACGACCAGGATGCCGTTGAAGGCGCCGACTGCCGCGCCGACGACCAGGATCGCCACCATGGCCAGTGCGGTGGGGAACCCGGTGCCCCAGCCGGACTCGGCCGACGGCAGCACGAGGAGGGCACCGACGGCGGGCGCGATGCCGACGACCGACTCCAGGGAGAGGTCGAACTTGCCGGTGATCAGGACCAGCGACTCGGCGAGCACCACCATCGCCAGGGCGGCGGAGGCGCCGAGGATGGAGATCAGGTTGCGCTCGGTGAGGAACGAGTCGTTGACCACCGCGCCGAGCACCATCAGCAGCAACAGGGCCGGCACGAGGGCGAGTTCACGGGCCCGGCGGAGCACGACGGTGCGGGCCGCGCGCGGGTCCGGGGAGCGCACCGGGGTGAGCGGCGGGGCCTTGGTCTCAGCCATGGTCCACTCCTTCGGGCATGGAGTCCACTCCTTCTATGGAGGCGATCAGCTCGTGGTCGTGCCAGCCGGCCGGGTGCTCGGCGACGATCCGGCCGTGGAAGAGGACGAGGACGCGGTCGCAGCGGCGCAGGTCGTCCAGTTCGTCGGAGACGACCAGTACGGCGGTGCCGTCCTCACGGGCGCTGTCCACGCGGCCCAGCAGCGACTCCTTGGACTTCACGTCGACGCCCGCCGTGGGGTTGACCAGGACGAGCAGCCGGGGTTCGGAGGCGAGGGCGCGGGCCATGACGACCTTCTGCGCATTGCCCCCGGACAGGTCGGAGACGGGCTGCTCGGGGCCCTCGGCATGGATGTCGAGGCGTTCGATCAGCCCGGTGGCGAAGCCGCGCTTGCGGTCGGTGGCGACGAACCCGCCGCGGCCCAGCCGGTCGAGCACGGTCATGGTGGCGTTGTCGCCGATGCTCATCCCGGAGACCAGCCCCTGGTCGTGCCGGTCGCGGGGCACGAAGCCGACGCCGGCCCGGAGCGCGGCCCGCACATCGCCGAACGGCAGCGGCCTCTCCTGCACATGAGCGGTACCGCCGGTCGGGGTGCGCAACCCGGCCACGGTCTCGGCCAGTTCGATCTTCCCGCTGCCGCTGGTCCCGGCCAGCCCGACGACCTCGCCGCTGCGCACGGTGAGATCGATCCGGTCGTACGACTCGGAGCTGAGCCCTCGTACGTCCAGGACGACGGGCGCGTCCCCGGGGACCGCGTCCCGCGCCCGCTGTGCGCTCCCGGTGAGGGCCTCCCCCGCCATCGCCTCCACCAGGGCGGCCCTGGGCAGGTCGGCGACGGGGGCGGTGGTGATCCAGCGGGCGTCGCGGAGCACGGTGACGGTCTGGCAGACCTCGTAGACCTCCTGGAGGTGGTGCGAGATGAACAGGAAGGTCACGCCGGAGTCCTGGAGGGCCCGCATCCGGCTGAACAGCCGCTCGATCTCCCGGTTGTCGAGCTGGGCGGTCGGTTCGTCGAGCACGATGAACCGCGCGCCGAAGCTCAACGCCCGGGCGATCTCCACCATTTGACGGTCCTCGACCTTGAGGTCCGCGGTGCGTGCCTCGGGGTCGACATGGACGTCCCAGGTGTCGAGGAGCGCGGCGGCTTCCCTGTGGAGTCGCCGCCAGCTGATGAACCCCCGTCGCACCGGCTGCCGGTTGATGAAGAGGTTCTCGGCGACCGTCAGCTCCGGTACGACCGTGGGCTTCTGGTAGACGCAGGCCACCTTGCGCCGCCAGGCGTCCCGGTCGGCGAGCGGGGGCGCGGGTTCGCCGTCGAAGCGGACCGTGCCCTCGTCCGGGGCCTGGAGGCCGGTGAGGACGTTGACCAGGGTGGACTTGCCGGCGCCGTTGCGGCCGACGAGGGCGTGGGACTCGCCGGGCAGGACGGTGAGCCGGCCGTCGGCGAGGGCGACGGTGGGGCCGTACCGCTTGACGATGTCCCGGGCCTCAACAAGTGGCGTGATCATTTGACCGTGTTGCCCCAGAGCTTGGGGTCGTCGACGTTGTCCTTGGTGACCAGGGGCGCGGGCAGCTGGTCCTCCAGGATCCCGCTCGGCAGCTTGACGATCGTGGAGTCGTGGTCGGTCGGACCCGGCTCGAACGTCTTCCCCTCCATCGCCGCCTTGATGTAGTACATGCCGTACTTGGCGTAGGCGTCGGCGGGCTGGGAGACGGTCGCGTCGATCTGGCCCTTGCGGATGGCGTCGAACTCCTGCGGGATGCCGTCGTTGGAGACGATCACTATGTGCCCGCTCTGTCCGGCGGTCTTGAGCATGCCCTTGGACTTCAGGGTCTGCAGGGTCGGGGCGAGGTAGACACCGCCGGCCTGCATGTAGATGCCCTTGATGTCGGGGTTGGCGTTGAGGAGGGTGCCCAGCTGGGAGGCGGCCGTGTCGGACTCCCACTTGGCGGGGATCTCCAGGACCTTGAGCTTCGGGTACTTCTTCTGCACGCAGGAGCGGAACGCCTCCGAGCGGTCCCGGCCGTTGACCGAGGCCAGGTCGCCCATGATCTGCACGACCTTGCCGCTGGTCACGTGCTGGCCCAGGTAGTCGCAGGCCTTGGTGCCGTACGCGACGTTGTCGGCGCGCACCACCATGGCGACCTTGCCCTTGTCGGGCGCCACGTCCACGGCGACGACCGGCACGCCCTTGCGCTCGGCCTGGTCGAGCCCGGCCTCGATGGCGGCGCTGTCCAGCGGGGCGACGACGAGACCCTTCACGCCCTGGTTCAGCTCGTTGTTGATGTCGGTGATCTGCTGCGAGGGGTCGCTGTTGGAGTTGACCGTCTTCAGCGCGTCCACGCCCTCGGACTTCGCCATCTTGGGCACGTAGTCGTTGTACGACTGCCAGAACGGCGAGGTCAGCAGGGGCAGGATCACCCCGACCTTGCCGGTGCCGCCACCGCCGGCGCTGTCGCTGCCGGTGTCCTTGGTACTGCCGCATGCGGCGAGCACGAGCGAGGCACCGACGGCCAGCACCGTGGCGCCGATGATCTGGGACCTGTTCCGCTTCCTCAATGTCCTGCCGGGCATCTGGCAGCTCCTCATCGAGCGTGTTCGAGCAGATGCCCGCATACTTATCAGACCACTCGACGCTTTCAACACCCTGCGGACGCGTTTTTCCATCGAATCAGCCATAGTGGTCCGACCACCTTGCTGGTTAGACTGCCGCTCACCGGCGACAGGAGGTGCGGTGTGGACGAGACGGCCCCGCAGAAGGGCACGGTGACGCAGCGCGCCATCGAGCAGATCAAGGCGATGATCGCGGGGGGCCGGCTGGAGCCGGGCCAGCGGCTGCCGACGGAACGGGATCTCGCCGCCCAGCTGGGTATCTCCCGCAGCTCCATGCGCGAGGCGATCCGCGCGCTGACGGTTCTGGGGGTCCTGGAGGCCCGGCACGGCTCCGGGATCTACGTCACCCAGCTGGAGGCGGGTGACCTGCTGGAGACGTTCGGTGTGGTCGCCGATCTGTCCCGCGGGCCGCGGCTGGTGGAACTCCTCGAGGTGCGGCGGGTGCTGGAGTCGACGGCGACGGCGCTGGCCGCCGCGCGGATCAGCGCCGGCCAGCTGGCCGAGGTGGAGAAACACCTGATGGCGATGAACGCGACGGATGATCCCGAGGAGATCCTCGCCCACGATCTCGCGTTCCATCGGGTGATCGCGGGGGCGGCGGGGAACGACACGATGGCCGCGATTCTGGAGGGGCTGTCGTCCCGGACTTTTCGGGCCCGGGTGTGGCGGGGGTACCAGGAGGAGGGGGCGTTCGCTCGGACGCGGCGGGAGCATGCCGCGATCCACCGGGCGTTGGTGGCCCGGGATCCGGAGGCGGCGCGCTCGGCGGCGGCTGCGCATGTCGGTGAAGTGGAGGAATGGCTGCGCGCACAGCTCGGGACCTAGCGCAGTGTGGCGACGGCGGGTGGGTGGGGGCTGAGCGCGCAGTTCCCCGCGCCCCTAACGGGGCGCCATGCGCAGCGTTACCAATTCGAACGGTCGGAGTTGTACCGCAATACGGCCGCCGTCCTGGTCCGGGGCCTGCTCACTCAGCGGGCGTTCCAGTAGGTCCGTCAGCGTGGCCCCCGCGAACTCGAAACCCACCGTAAGGGTCGCGCGGGCCCTGCCCCCGTGGGCCTCGTGGAAGCGGATCACCACGTCGCCGCTGCCGTCGTCGGCCAGTTTCACGGCCGTGACGACCACCGCCTCGTTGTCGACCGTCACCAGTGGAGCCACCTCCCGCGCGCCCGTCACCCGGCGCTCCGACAGGTTGATCCGCCAGCCCTCGCGGACCGCGTCCGCGATGCCCGCGCCCGGTACCAGCGCGTGCCGGAAGCGGTGGATGCCCTGGTCGGTCTCGGGGTCGGGGAAGCGGGGAGCGCGGAGCAGCGAGACGCGGACCGTGGTCGTCGCACCCCGGTCGCCGTCCGTGCGGACGCCGCGCGTGACGTCGTGGCCGTACGTCGAGTCGTTGACGACCGCCACGCCCCAGCCCGGTTCCTCCAGGTGGACGAAGCGGTGGTTGCAGGCCTCGAACTTGGCCGCCTCCCATGAGGTGTTGGTGTGGGTCGGGCGGTGGAAGTGCCCGAACTGGGTTTCCGACGCGTACCGTTCGGCGTGCACGTCCAGCGGGAACGCCAGCTTCAGGAACTTCTCCGTCTCGTGCCAGTCCACCTCCGTGTCGATCAGCAGCCGGCACTCACCCGGCGGCAGCGACAGCACCTGGGTGACGCGGGAGGAGCCGAAGGACCGGACGATCCGCACCGAACGACCGTCCGCGCCGGGAGTCAGCTCGTCGATGTCCGTCAGATCCGTGACCGCGTTGCGGTAGAAGGCGTCGACGTCCCAGGCGTCCCACATGTTCGGGAAGTCCGGGTGGAGCTGGAGCAGGTTGGCCGCCGTGCCGGGGGCGATCGTCTCGCGGTCGGCGTCCAGGTCGTACGCGGAGACCACCAGACCCCGGCCGTCGATCTCGATCCGCAGCAGGCCGTTGGAGAGGACGTGTCCGCCCCCGGGCCGCTCGGACCCCGTCACGACGCCGGACACCTGCTCGGCTCCGGCGCCCCCGGCCGCCACACCGTTCCGGCTGTGCGGCGCCGAGTTGAACAGCAGTGGCCGGTCGCCCTCCCCCGCCAGTGCCCGCTGCGCCGCGTCGATGATCCCGTTCAGTTCCGCGGCGATCCGCTGGTAGGTCGCCCGGGCCTCCCGGTGCACCCAGGCGATCGACGAGCCCGGCAGGATGTCGTGGAACTGGTGGAGCAGGACCGTCTTCCAGATGCGGTCCAAGTCCTCGTAGGGGTAGGGGAACCCGGCGCGCACGGCGGCCGTCGCCGCCCACAGCTCGGCCTCCCGCAGGAGGTGTTCGCTGCGCCGGTTGCCCTGTTTGGTCTTCGCCTGGCTGGTGAGGGTGGCGCGGTGGAGTTCGAGGTAGAGCTCGCCGACCCAGACGGGCGGGTCGGGGTATTCGGCCACCGCCTTGTCGAAGAACTTCTCCGGGGTCTCCCAGACGACCGTCGGCGAGCCCTCCAGGTCGCGCACCCGGGCCGCCTTCGCGACCATCTCCCGGGTCGTGCCGCCGCCCCCGTCGCCCCAGCCGGTGGGCGCCAGGGAGTGCCGGGCCCGGCCCTTGTCCTTGAAGTTGCGGGCCGCGTGGGCGAGTTCGCTGCCCTTCATCGAGCAGTTGTAGGTGTCGACGGGCGGGAAGTGGGTGAAGATCCGGGTGCCGTCGATGCCCTCCCACTGGAAGGTGTGGTGCGGGAACCTGTTCGTCTGGGACCAGGAGATCTTCTGGGTGAGCAGCCGCGTCGAGCCGGCCGCCCGGATGATCTGGGGCAGGCCCGCCGCGAAGCCGAAGGTGTCGGGCAGCCAGGCCTCCTCGTTCTCGATGCCGAACTCGTCGAGGAAGAACCGCTTCCCGTGCACGAACTGACGGGCCATCGCCTCCGAGCCGGGCATGTTGGTGTCCGACTCCACCCACATCCCGCCGGCCGGCACGAACCGCCCCTCCGCGACCGCCTTCTTCACCCGCGCCCACACCTCGGGCCGGTGCTCCTTCACCCAGGCCCACTGCTGGGCCTGGGACATGGCGAACACGAAGTCGGGCTCGTCCTCGATGAGCGCGGTCATGTTGGCGGTGGTGCGGGCGACCTTGCGGACCGTCTCGCGCAGCGGCCACAGCCAGGCCGAGTCGATGTGCGCGTGCCCGACGGCGCTGATCCGGTGCGCGGAGGGCGCTGCCGCGACCGCGAGCACCTCGGTGAGCCGTGAACGCGCCTGCTCCGCGGTGCCGTTGACGTCCTGGAGGTCGATGGCGTCCAGGGCCCGCTCGACCGCGCGCAGGATCTCGTAGCGGCGCTGCGCGTCCGCCGGGAGTTCGGCCATCAGCTCGCCGAGCACCTCCAGGTCGATGACGAGCTGCCACACGGTCTCGTCGAAGACGGCGAGGTCCATCCGGGTGAGCGTGTACTGGGGCTCGTGCCCGGCGGTGTCCTTGTCGCCCAGCCAGGTGGGCCGGAAGGGGTGGTAGTCGAGGATGACGGGGTTGGAGGCGGCCTCGATGTGCAGCCGTACCTCCTCGCCGCCCGCCACCGGGGTGCCGACGCGGACCCACTGGTTGCGCGGGTTGAGGCCCTTCACCGGGGTGCCGTCGGGCCGGTAGACCAGGCCCTCGCACTGGAAGCCGGGCATGTTCTCGTCGAACCCGAGGTCGAGCAGGGCCTCCACGGTCCGCCCGGCCCATTCCCCGGGGACGGTTCCGGTCACCCGGAACCAGCTGGTGCCCCACGGAGCACCCCACCGGGTGCCCGCCTCGATCGGCTCGGGCTCGGCCGCGAGCCCTTCGGCGACCGGCACGGGCTCGCCGGGCGCGTGCCACACGGCGACGTCGAGCGGCACGGACTCGGGGTACACGGCGGGACGGATGCGCTCGTCGAGGACGCGCCGGAGGCGGGCTTCGACCAGGCTGCGGTCGTCATGCATGTGGGGTGCTCCGTTTGTTCGTTACCGGTTACCAGGTGTACGTGACGGTCACGGGGTCCGACGAGGTGTACAGCTCCCCTACGGCGCGTACCTCGAACCGTGCCGTGTCCTCACCTTGCTCCGCCTGGAGCCCGGTCAGGAAGTAGGCCCGCTGGCCGGTGGCACCGAGGAAGCGCCGGGTGCCGTCGGGGAGCAGGCGGTGCAGGGTGTAGTGCCGGACCGCGCCGGGTGCCGCGTCCCAGGCGAGGCGCAGGTCGCCGCCGTCGGATGCGGTGATCCGCGGGTCGGTAGGGGCGGACGGCGTACTCGCCTCCTCGCGTACGGCGATCCCGCCGAGCCGCCACTGGACCGGCCCGGCGGTCGCCGTGAGGCGGACGCCGAGGGCGTGGATCGTGCCGGAGAGGCCGGTGAGCGGGACGGTCGCGGTCGACCAGCCGTCGCCCGGGTCCACCGGCAGATAGGTGTACGGCGGTGCCGTACCGGCGCTGTCCGGCTCGGCGGTGGCGAGGGCGAGCTCGACGTCCACGCTCCCGGCGTCGGTCCGGTACGTCAGCTCGACAACCGTCCCGGCCGAGATCGGCAGCCGGGTCGTGTACAGGTCCAGCACCACGGGCTGGTCCGGGTCACCGGCCACCAGCACGCTGCTGCCGCCCCGCCAGGCGTCGGCGAAGTCGAAGGTCACGGTCGGCCTGGTGCCCACCGTCCGTACCACCCACCGCCGGGCGGGCAGCCGGTCCTGCAGTCCGAGATGGTTCCAGGCCGCGTCCGAGGTGATCTGCCCCTCCTCGTACCAGCGCAGTCCGTGCCCCGTGTTGAAGACGCTCGCGAACGGCACCGCCGTCACCGTCGACCGGTCCGCCACCGACACCGCCGGCGCCCGCCAGGGATCCGTGCTGTCGGGCTGGGAGGGATCCAGCGACCGCCCGGTCCAGAACCGGTCGTCGGCGGCGTGGAAGTCGCCGGGGGTACGGCTCGCGGGCAGGTGGTTGCGGGTCCACTCGGGCCGGTAGAAGCCGATGGACGTGACGTGTGCCGAGCCGGCGGGCACGATCGCGTCCCAGTTCACGGAGGTGTTGGAGCCGTTGGACTCGACGTCGACACCGGCCCACAACTCGTAGCGGCTGCGGCCGAGTTGGACCGCCTTGGTGCCCGAGGAGGCGAGCGTCGAGGCGCTCCACCGGAAGTCGACGAACATGTCGTCGGCGGTCTGGAAGAAGGCCTGGTTCAGGCTGTTCAGCGCACCCTGCCAGCTGACCGTGCCGTTCACGGTCATCGCGTCGTACCAGGTCACGCGCTGTCCCTGGGCCGCGGCGAGGGACTTGAGCTCGGTGACGAAGCCGAGCATGGCGGTGCCGAGGGCGGTGTTGCCGCCGCCGGTCTCGGCGTTCACGAACCAGCCGTCGAAGCCGTAGGCGGCGGCCACGGCGACGAGCTGGGCGGCGAGTGGGTAGTGCCCCGTGGAGTCCGTCTGGACCAGGTCGCGGGTCCACTGCAGCTGGCCGCCGTACGCGGTGGGCGGCAGGAAGATGTTGCCGAGGACGGGCACGCCGTGCCGGTGGGCCGCGTCGACGATCGGCGCGTTCGGCGCGAGGATCAGCCCCTCGCCCGCCGAACCGCCCCAGAAGACCAGCTCGTCGAGGTAGGCCCAGTGGGTGAGCGCGTAGTAGTCGGCGGTGGCCGCGCCCTGGGAGGGGTTGCTGGAGGTGGGGCCGAAGGACACCAGGGACTGGATGCGGGCCTGCCCGGAGCGGGCGGTGGTGTTGGCGGGAGTAGGGGTGAAGCGGGCGGCGAGGGGAACGGAGGCCGTGTTGAAGGCGAGGTCGGCGTCACCGGCCGCCGTCCAGGTCTTCAGACTGTGCCAGGTGATGCCGGTGCCCGGGGTGCCGGAGGGGAACGAGTCCGGGTACCAGTAGGAGGCGTACGGCGGGGTGACCGCCGTGGCCTCGGTCGCGGCCGTCGCCGGGAGTGCGCGGGCCAGGGCCGCCGCGGTGGCGGCGATGAGGACGGTGCGTCTGCTGGGGTTCACGAGCGGGTGCCTCCTGGTGGGGTGGGGAGTACCTGATCGGGAGTGACGACTTCGGTGATGCCGCGCGCGGCCAGATGGGCCTGGTCGTGCGCGCGGGTGTCGAGGACGGTGGTGGGGCGGACCCCGTCGGCGACGAGCCGGAACCAGGCGTCGAAGACGGGCCCGCCGGGGGCGCACCGGGAGCGCGCGGCCGGGTCGGACGGGACGACCAGGGCCGTGCTCCGTGCGGTCGGCGTACCGGGCGACGCGGCGGCGAGGACGTGCGCGATGTCCTTGGGCTTGCGGTCGTTGGTCAACAGGCCGAGGCCGTATTCGAGTTCGGGGAAGTCGGCGAGGCTCCGGCTGACGTCGTGCGAGCACCACCAGGTGACGCCCCACAGATCGGGGCAGTCCAGTACGGCGGTGATCGTCGCCTCGGCGAAGGCGGCCGCGTGCTCGGCGGGGATCAGCGGCGCGGGCGCGCCGACCTCCTGCAGCCAGACCGGGCGGTGCGGCTGATCCGCCCAGGCCTTGCTCAACTCCACCAGGTACGCGGCGTGTTGCTCGGTCTGCGGGGAGGTGCGGCCGTAGCGCTGTCCGGTGCCGTTGAAGACCCAGGAGTGCACGGCGGTGACTTCGCCGAGGCGGGCCGAGTGGGCGGGGGTGAAGGGCTGGTCGTCCTGGTACCAGGCGGCGTCGTAGGAGGCGTGCAGGTGGAGCCGGTCCGGGGCGCCCTCGGCGCAGGCGGCGAGCAGCCGGACCAGCCACCGCCCGGCCTCCTCCGCGGTGATCCGGTCCGGGTCCGGATGGGGGCCGGCGGCGAACTGGTTGACCTCGTTGCCGATCGTCATCCCGATGAAGTTGGGCCGGTCCGCGAGGGCCGCGGCCAGGGTGCGCAGATAGGCGGCCTCGCCCTCGACGACCTCCGGGTCGGTGAACAGGTTGCGCCGGTGCCAGGTGCGGGTCCAGGCGGGCAGGAAGTCGAAGCTGCTCAAGTGGCCCTGCAGACCGTCGACGTTGACGTCCAGTCCGCGCTCCGCGGCCGCGTCGGCGAGGGCGACGAGCTGTTCGACGGCGCGCGGGCGGATCAGCGTGCGGTTGGGCTGGAAGTAGGGCCACAGCGGGAAGACCCGGACGTGGTCCAGGCCGAGCGCGGCGATCGAGTCGAGGTCGGCGCGTACCGAGTCCGGGTCGAAGTCGAGCCAGTGGTGGAACCACCCTTCGCTGGGGGTGTAGTTGACGCCGAAGCGCACGGAAGGAGGCATGCGGTCTCCTTGCGGGAACGGGGGTTCAGCCTTTGACCGCGCCTTCACCGACCCCGCGGAAGAAGTACCGCTGGAGGCAGGCGAACAGGGCGATGAGCGGGGCCACGGCGATCACGGTGCCGGCGGCGACGAGGCGTTCGTCGTTGGCGAAGGTGCCGTGCAGGTAGTTGAGGCCGATGGTGAGCGTGAACTTGGAGGGGTCGCTGAGCACGATGAGCGGCCACAGGAAGTCGTCCCAGGCGCCCATGAAGGCGAAGATCGCGACGACGGCGACGGTGCCCCGGACCGACGGCAGGGCGATCCGCAGGAAGCGCTGCCAGGCGTTGGCGCCGTCGACGTAGGCCGCCTCCTCGATCTCGTACGGCAGGTTGAGGAAGGCGTTGCGCATCAGCAGCACGTTCATGGCGCCGACGGAGCCGGGCAGGACGACGCCGATCAGGGTGTTGTTGAGGCCGAGTTCCCGCATGGTGGTGAACTGGGCGATGATGATGCCCTCCACCGGCACGAGCATCGCAAGGATGAAGACCAGGGCGGCGATCCGGCGGCCCCGGTAGCGGAGCCGGGCCAGGGCGTATCCGGCGAGTGCCGAGCCGACGCAGTTGGTCACCACGCTCGCGCTCGCGACCTTCAGTGAGTTGAGGGCGTAGTCCCAGACGGGGATGGTGTCGGCGACCCGCTGGTAGTTGTGCAGGGTGGGATGCTCGGGCAGGAAGCTGGGCGGGGAGCTGAAGATGTCCTCGGTCGGGCCCTTGAGCGAGGTGGACAGCTGCCACACGAACGGCCCGACGGTGAGCGCGAGGACGAGCAGCAACAGGGCGTATCGCCAGACCAGTTCACCGATCCGGATCCGGCGCCCGTGCTCGTCGGTGACGCGCGCCTCCTTCGCCGGGGGCACCGTCCGGACCCGCTCCTCGACGACGGTCATGCCCGCTCCCTCCGGTCGGCGCGCAGCACGAGCAGCATCAGCGCGACGGTGACGACGAACACGACGACGGAGAGCGCCGAGGCATAGCCGACCCGGCCGGTGAGACCGGTGCCGGTGCGCTGGACGAGCATCACCAGGGTGGTGTCCTCGCCGGCCGGTCCGCCGCTCGGGCCCGCCATCAGGTACACCTCGGAGAACACCTTGAAGGCGGCGACCGAGGAGAGCGCGGCGACCAGGACCATCGTGGAGCGGACGGCGGGCACGGTGACGGTGAGGAAGCGCCGTACCGCTCCGGCGCCGTCGACGGCGGCGGCCTCGTGCAGTTCGCGCGGGACGTCGGCGAGCGCGGCAAGGTAGATGATCATGTAGTAGCCGAGGCCCTTCCAGACTGTGACCGCCATCGCGCTCAGCAGAAGCAGCCACTGGTCGCTGAGGAACCCGATCCGGCCGATCCCGACGGTCTCCAGCAGGGAGTTGACCAGGCCGCGTTCGTCGAGCAGCCACACCCAGATGAGCCCGACCACGACGATCGAGGCGACGACCGGGGTGTAGAAAGCGGAGCGGAAGAAGGTGATGCCGGGGATGTTCTTCTGCACCAGCAGGGCGAGCAGCAACGGCAGTACGACGAGGGCGGGCACCACTCCGACGATGTACAGCGTGCTGTTGCGCAGGCCGGTCCAGAACATGTCGTCGTGGATCAGCTCACGGAAGTTGGCGAGGCCGACGAAGCGGCCGGGGATCAGGGTACGGCGGTCCGTGAAGGAGTTGGCCACCGTCGAGACGAACGGGTAGAGCACGAAGGCGCCGACGACCAGCAGCCCGGGAGCGGCGAACAGCCAGGGGCTGGTGGGCAGTTGGCGCCGCACGCGAGACACGCCGGCCATCGGGTCCTCAGCCCTCCTGCTGGAGCAGCTGGTCGCAGGCCTTGACAGCGTTGTCGAGGGCCGTCTTGGGGCTCTCCTTGCCCTGCAGCGCCTTGGCGACCTCGTTGCGCAGCGCGGTCTTCATCTGGTCGCTGAACAGGACGGGCGTGTAGTTGACCGCGCTCTTCAGCGACTTGGCGGCGGCGATGCGCACGCGCGTCTCATCGGTTCCGTCCTCCTTGGTGAAGTACGGATCGTCGAGGGAGCCGGCGGTGCTCGGGAAGATGGCGACCTTCCTGGCGAACGACATCTGGTTCTGCGCGTCGGTCACGAAGTGCGCGAAGGCGACGGCGGCCGGGGTGTGCTTGGTCCTGGAGTTGACCATCACACCCATCACGTACATGTTGACGTGGCCGGTGCTGGTGATCTGGTCGGTGATGCCGATGTTCTTGTACAGGTTGGGCGCCTGCTTCTTGAAGTTGTCGAGGTCGAGGGCGCTGCCGGGGTTCATGGCGACGGCCTCGGTGAGGAACTTCTTGCCCGAGGACTCGGGGGTCGCGGTCAGCGCCTGCGGGTCGAGGGCCTTGGCGTCGTACAACTCCTTGTACTTCGTCAGGAGTTGCACACCCTTGGCGTCGTTGAAGGCGAAGCCGGTCCCCTGCTTGTCCATCAGCTCGACGCCGTAGCGCCCGAAGTCCTCGATGGTCGGGACGTTGGCGAGGGTGGCGACCTTGCCGTCGCTCTGCTTCGCCATCTTCAGGGCGTCGGTGAAGAGGTCGTCGTACGTCTTCGGCGGCTGGTCGGGGTCGAGTCCGGCCTGCTCGAAGAGGGACTTGTTGTAGAAGAGCGGCCCGGTGTTCAGATACCAGGGGAAGGCGTACGTCCCGCTCATGCCCGGTATCCGGTGGCTGGCCCAGGCGCCGTCCAGGTACTCGGACCGGTACTTGCCGGCGGCCTTGTCGAGGTCCATCGCCAGGCCTGCCTTCGCCAGCGGGGCGACCAGGTCCGGGGAGACGTTGACGACGTCCGGCAGGGTGCCGCCGGCCGCGTCGGCGCCGATCTTGTCGGCGTAGCCCTCGGCCGGCTGGTCGATCCACTTCACATGGGTGTCCGGGTACTTCTTCTCGAAGTCCGCGATCAGGCCGTCGAAGTACGACTTGAAGTTCGCGCGCAGGTTCCAGGTCTGGAAGGTGATGTCGCCCTCGACCTTGCCCGAGGCATCGGTGGATCCGCCCCCGTCCTGCCCGGACCCGCAGGCGCTCAGCGGCAGGGCGAGGAAGGCGGCAGCGGCGAGGGCGAGGGCTCTGCGGGACATACCGCGGGGCTTACTGCGGGAGATACGCATGGTCCGTTGCTCCTTTGCAGCGGGGTCGGCCGAAGGTGCCGCGCCAGACCTTGCACGCCGTTTCCGCACCACGTCAATGGATTCGGCGCAGCTAAAGTCATTAGTGGCTCAAAACCCCTGCTCAGCAAGGTGCTTCACACGTATTGCGGCCGATCGCTAATACGCTTTAGGGTGTTCGAACTCAAGCGCATTAGCAGATCATGGTCCCGACCGAATGAGGAACCGAGTTGGCGGAGAAACGCACGCCCGCGCCCCGGCCGACGATGAAGGACATCGCGCGCCGCGCGGGGGTCTCCGAGAGCGCGGTCTCCTTCGCGCTCAACGGCCGTCCCGGGGTCTCCGAGACGACCAGGGCGCGGGTCCGCCGGGTCGCCGAGCAGCTCGGCTGGCGCCCCAGCACGGCGGCGCGCGCGCTGTCCGGCGAGGGCGCGGCCACGGTCGGCTTCGTCCTCGCCCGCCCCGCCCACTCCCTGGGCGTGGACTCCTTCTTCCTGCAACTCGTCTCCGGCATCCAGGAGGTGCTCGCCGAGCGCCATCTCGGCCTGCTCTTCCAGATGGCGGAGGACGTGGCCGACGAGTGCGCGGTCTACCGCCGCTGGTGGGCGGAGCACCGCGTCGACGGCGTCCTGGTGGTGGACCCCCGTGCCGACGACCCCCGTCCCGACCTCCTGGACGAACTG
The DNA here is from genome assembly GCF_040652235.1 of Streptomyces sp. NPDC048277. Classification (NCBI taxonomy): domain Bacteria; kingdom Bacillati; phylum Actinomycetota; class Actinomycetes; order Kitasatosporales; family Streptomycetaceae; genus Streptomyces; species Streptomyces sp. NPDC048277. The sequence continues at coordinate 433,205 of NZ_JBEZLQ010000005.1, read as the reverse complement.
GGCCTGCCCGCGGTGGTGATCGGCGGCGCCCCCGACGATCGCCATCCGGGGCTGTCGACGGTGTGGGCCGACGACGCGGCCGCGATGGCGTCGGTGGTCGACGAGCTCACGGCGCTGGGCCACCGCAGGATCGTGCACATCGCGGGCCTGCCGGGCCTCGCGCACACCCAGCGCCGTATCCGCACGCTGCGCACCGAGGCGGACGGCCGGGGTCTGTCCGAGGTCCGCTCGGTCACCACCGACTACTCCGACGCCGAGGGCGCGGCCGTCACCCGCCGTGTCCTGCGCGCGACCCCGCCCCCGACGGCGCTGATCTACGACAACGACGTGATGGCGGTGGCCGGGGTCGCGGCGGCGGCCGAACTGGGCTACTCCGTGCCGGACGACGTCTCGGTCGTCTCCTGGGAGGACTCGGCACTGTGCCGCATGGTCAAGCCCTGGCTGTCGGCGCTCTCCCGGGACAGCGCGGAGTTCGGCCGCACGGCGGCCCGGGAACTGACGGCCCTGCTGGACGGCGGCTCGGCACGAGCGGTGCGGGTACCGGTACCCCGGCTGACGGTCCGGGGCAGCACGGCACCCGCCGCTCGCCCCTAGACCGCCGACGTGAACAGCGCGAACTCGGCCAGTCGCACCTGCGCCCGGGCCGCCGTGACCCGCGCCCGCCACCTTCGCGCCCGTACCGGCTCCGCGAGCCGCAGGATCCGGCTCGCTCCCACCGTGCCGGCCGTGGCCACCTCGGACCACGCGCCCGCCACGAACGCCTCCACCACGAGCCCCTCCACCTGCTGCCCGTACCGGATGTCCTCCGCCAGCCGGACCCGGTCGACGTCCCGTTCCCGGCCCAGGTCGACCGTCACCCCTCCCGGTGTCACCGACTTCCGCGCACCGCGGGCCAGGTCCTCGGGCAGCTCCCGGTCCACCCGCTCGCGGAACTCCCGCAGCCGGACCACGTCCGTGGCGTGCAGCAGACCGTCCGTGTCCGGGGGGACGTTGAGCAGGAGAACCGCGTTGCGGCCGACCGAGCCGAAGTAGATCTCCGTCAACTCGTCGACCGACTTGGGCTGTTGGCCGGCGTGGTAGAACCAGCCGTCCCGGATGGACACATCGCACTCGGCCGGCCACCACTGCAGGTAGTCGGTCTTCGGCTGCGCGGCGACCAGCGCGGCCCGGCTGCCCTCGTCGGCGGTGTCGTAGGACAGGGCCCAGTCCGTGCGGCCGTACTGGTTCTCCTTGACGGGCAGCACACTCCACTCGTCCTCGCGGGCGAGGCCGCCCTCGTTGCCGACCCAGCGCACGTCGGGGCCGGTGACCGCGATCGACGCGTCCGGGGCGAGCGTGCGGACCAGCGTGTACCAGCTGTCCCAGTCGTAGTCCTCCACCTTGTCCGGCGGGATGTGGCCCTGGGCGCCGTCGAACCAGACCTCGTCGACCGGACCGTACTCGGTGAGCACTTCGTAGAGCGTGTTGAGCATGTGGGCGCCGTAGTCGGTGGCGTCGAGGGTGAAGAAGCGGGACGGGGCGCGGCTGTCGCCGTCCACCAGGGTCGGGATCGTGCGGGCGGACCGCGCGCTGCCGTTGGCGTAGACGCCGTGCAGGTACTGGTTCTCGTCGGCGGGCGAGAGGTAGACGCCGACCTTGAGGCCGTACCGTCGCATCGAGTCCGCGAAGGAGCGCAGGACGTCGCCCCGGCCGTCCCGCCAACTGCTGCCCGCCACCGTGTGGTTGGTGTAGCGGGACGGGTAGAGGACGAAGCCGTCGTGGTGTTTGACGGTGAGGATGGCGAGCCGGAAGCCGCCGTCGAGCAGGGCGCGGGCCCACTGGTCGGTGTCGAGGCCGGTCGGCTGGAAGACATTCGGGTCCTCGTCGCCGGTGCCCCACTCCAGGCCGGTGAACGTGTTGACGCCGAAGTGCAGGAAGGCGGTGCGCTCCAGCCCCTGCCAGGCCACCTGTCGTGCGGTGGGCCGGACCTGGGAGGCCTTGCGGACCAGGTCGGCGGGGGTGTCGTCGGGGCCGACGGGGATGCGGGAGAGGTCGGTGTCCGCGGCGGTGGCGGGGAGGGCCGGGAGGCCGGTTGTCATCGCCAGGGCCGCGGCCGAGGCGACGAAGACACGTCTTGAGAGATCCATGTGGCTGCTCCTCGGGTCAGGAAAGGTGCCAGAGGGCGGGGGTGAGTTGATCCGGCGGGTGCTGGACGAGTCGGCCGTCGGCCGTCACGGACAGCGCCATGCGGGTGATCGCGTTGATCAGGTGGTAGCCGTCGGCCGCGGGCTCCAGCTCCCAGCGCTGCAGGGTGTTCGCGCCGTCGCACGGCTCCCAGGTCGCCTCGACGCCGGGCTGCAGCGGGACGTTGAGGGTGAGCTTGCCGCCGCGTATCTCCAGGCAGCCCGCCGCACCGCGCAGGGTCGCGTAGCCGTCGGCGGTGCGGAGCACGGAGGCGGTGTACGACACCCCGTCCGCGCGGAAGGTGTACGTCCCGTCGGCCACCGGCACCGTCGTCAGGTCCCGCCGTCCCGGTGCGTGCCCGACCGCCGTACCGCGTGCCGTGAACTCGGCGTAGGTGGCGTCGGGGTGCGGGTCGCCCCAGGTGGCCTGGGCGATGTGGCGCAGGGCGGGCCAGAGTTCGGTGGCGACCTCGTTCTCCGTCTCGCCGCGTCCGTTGTCGGGCCAGAGGCTGATCTTCGCGCCCGTGATACCGGTGGCGGAGGCGAGTTTCTCGCCCTCGAAGGAGCGGGGGTCCCAACTCTGGTCGTAGAGCGCCTCGGTGTCGCTGTGGAAGCCGCCCCGGACGAGGTAGAGGGAGTACGACGCGTTCATCACCTCATAGCCCTGGGCGATGAGCCGACTCGGCTTCACGGCCACGTTCAGCCAGTGCTCGACGGTCGTCCCGGCGGCCACGGGGACGGTGTTGGCGCCGGTGAGGCCGTCGTTCCAGATCCGCAGCCGGCGGCCCTTGCCCGCCGCGTACGCCTGGACGCGGTTGATGAAGTCGACGTACGCGTCCTGCGGGGTGGCGGCGGGGCCGTACGTGTCCTGCGCGTACTTCAGCATCTGGGGGTACTTGGCGTAGTCGGAGCCGAGCATGTACTCGTCGGCGCCCATGTGCCAGGACTTCGCGGTGAAGACCTGGGCGTACTCGTCCATCAGGCTCGTGTAGTAGTCGAAGGCGGCCTGCTGGGTGACGTCCAGCCGGGCGGGCTGCTTGTTGCCGTCGGAGTCCGTCAGCTGCAGGTCGGGCCGGTTCTCGATCCACGGGTCCATATGGCCCGGGGAGTTGATCTCGGGGATGATCTCCACGTGGTAGCGGTCGCCGAGGGCGACCAGCCGGCGTATCTCGTCCTTGGTGTAGTAGCCCCAGGTGTCGGCCTCGGGATGGGCGTCGCTCTTCACCTTCAGCTCCAGGAGCAGCTGGTTGAGCTTGTGGTACGCCATCTCGCGGACGAGGTTCTCCAGCCAGGGCAGGGAGATGTGGATGTAGCAGGCGCAGACGCCGACGCCCCGCTCGCGGTAGCGCGGCACGTCGACCGTGTGTCCGGCCGGGATCCGGTCGCCCTGGGCGAGGAGCTGGAGCAGGGTGCGGGTGCCGTAGAAGGCGCCGGTCTCGGTCGCGCCGGTCACCGACAGCCGCTTGCCGGACCGGAGTTCGTACCCCTCGGTGCCCAGCGTGGCCTCGGCCGACGGGCGGACGTCAATGACGATGTCACCGGGGCGGGAGGCGCCCCCGACGACCGGGACCGCACCGTGTCCGGCCGCGTGGAGATCGTCGGCGAGGGTGTCGGCGACCCTGTGCCCGGCCGCGCCGGAGGCGACGAGACGCGTCCCGGGGCCGAACGCGTAACTCCCCTGTTCCGGCGTCCAGTCGGTCAGCGCGGGCACGGTGACCGGCGTCTGCCGCTGCTCCTGTGCGACGGCGGAGGTGGGCGCCACCAGCAGCGTCAGCACCGCCACGAGCCCGAAGAGCCGCAGCAGCCGCTTTCCGAGTACCTCACCCATGCCATTCCACCTTGAAGACCCACACATGCTCACCCTTTCGCCGGGCTGCCTCGGGTACGTCGACGACCAGAGCGCCGTTGCTGACCGTCCAGGTCAGCGGGTGGTCGTGGCCGAGCATGGTCACCCTGTCGCCGCTGCGGACCGGCACCGGTGCCTCGACCGTGAGTCTGGGGCCCGGCCGGGTCAGGGAGTGGATGTAGAAGGCCTTGTCCGGGCGGACCGTGAACCGCAGGTCCTCGCCGAGCCCGGCCGTCCGGGACCAGTACGTCGTGCCGTAGATCGCCTCGCCGTTGACCGCGAGCCAGGCGCCCGTCTCCCGCAGCCGGGTCTGCATGATCCCGGGGATGGTGCCGTCGGCGCGCGGGCCGATGTCGAGCAGGAAGTTGCCGTTCTTGGAGACGATGTCGACGAGGCTGTGCACGACCTCCTCGGTGGTCATGTAGGCGTCGTCCGGGGTCGCGCTGTTGTAGCCGTAGCTGCGGGGGTCCAGGCCCCGGCTGGCCTCCCACTTGGCGACGACCGTGTCGGCGTACGTCGTGTACTCGGGCGTCGTGTAGTCGTGGAAGCCGATGCCCGAGCGGTCGTTGACGGTGACGTCGACCGGACAGGCGCGGTTCTTGGCGTGGTTGAAGTACTCGGCGAGGACATGGACGCTGTCGTTCGCGCCGCCGATGTCGCACCAGATGATCTCCGGGTCGTAGCCGTGGACCAGTTCCAGCAGCTGCGGGGCCTGGAAGTCCTTCACATAGTCCTTGCCGGCGGTGTATCCGGTGTACGGCACCGGTTCCAGCGTGTACGGGTTGCGCGGGGCGTGGCCCATCCAGGGGCTGTCCGGGTTGAACCACTCGGGCATGGAGAAGTAGAGGCCGCGGTGGAGTTCGGGTGCATAGCGCCGGGACGCCTCGAACAGCTCCTTGACCAGGTCCCGCTTCGGGCCCAGCTGTACCGCGTTGCGGTCGGAGACCTTGGTGTCCCACAGGGCGAAGCCCTCGTGGTGCTTGGAGGTCAGGACGTGGTACTGCGCTCCCGCGTCCCGGAACAGCTCCACCCAGGCGCGCGGGTCGAACTTCTCGGCGGTGAAGCGCGGGATGAAGTCGTCGTAGGCGAAGTCCTCGCCGTAGGTGTCCCGGTGATGGGCGTAGGTGGGGTTGCCGGGGTCCTGCATCTGGTCCCAGTACCACTCGGCGTACTGCACCCCGACCGGCGCCCAGGCGGGCACCGAGTAGACGCCCCAGTGGATGAAGATGCCGAACTTGGCGTCGTTGAACCAGTACGGCGCCTGGTGGCCGCCGAGCGAGGTCTCGGTGGGCTGGTAGTCGGCGGTGCCGAGCGTCAACGTACGCTGCCCGCCGACGACTTCGCTGCCCCGGCTCCGGACGCTGACCCTGCCGTCCTGCGCGGTGCCGGGCGCGGTGCCCGTGCGGTTGCGGATGCCGACGTGGACGCGGGCCTGTTCACCGGGGTCGAGGCGGCGGACGCGGGCGGGTGCGACGGTGCGGGCGCCGGGGACGTCGACGCGTACGGTCACCGCGTCGCCGGTCAGGATCGCGACGGTACCGGCGTTGACGACGGTGGCCTCGACGCTCTGGGCGCCGGTGGCGTCCAGCAGGGAGCTGGTGGAGCGGGCGTCGCGCAGGGCCAACGCCTTTCCCTGGGCGGCGGGTTGGAGGGAGAGTGCGAAGACGTGCAGGGCGGCCTTGCCGGCCTCGGCCCGGTTGGTGACCGGCAGGGTGAGGGCGACGGCCTCGCGCTGCGGGTCGATCCACACCTCCGAGGTGCCGATCCCGACGCTGTGTTCGTCCTTGCCGCCGTCCGGCCGGTAGCGGTACGGCGCGGACAGGGAGCCGCCCACCGCGTACCAGTCGCCGCCGCTCAGCCCCGCGGTCGTGGTCGAGCCGTCGGCGTAGTGGACCGTCGCCGGTCCCGAGGCGTTGCCGTAGCTGCCCGCGGTGAGGAAGACGGCCGACAGGTAGTGGCCCTGGGGGAGGTCGACGCGCTGGCCCAGCGCGACAACGTTGTTCCTGGCGCCCGCCGTGGCGGCGGGGAAGTCGAAGGGGATGCCGTCGACCTCGACGCGGCCGGCCGGGAGTTCCTCGCCCGGGAACGTGTAGCCGGAGCCGTCGAAGTCTCCGCCGCGGGCGGTGGCGGTGTCGATGCCGTCGTTGTCGTAGAGGGAGTCGAGCGCTACGGGGACCGGAACGGGCACGGGAACCCAGGAAGACGTGGCCCCCGCACCGGCCGGCTCGGCGGCATGCGCCTCGGCCGTCGTGGAGTGGGACAGGGCGGCCGCCGCCGCGGCACCGGCCGCGACCCCGAGGACCTGGCGTCTTGGAACAGGAGACATGCTCATGCGCGGCTCCATTCATCGGATGTCTGATGATTGAGCGGGCCCAGTGGCCTGTCAATGGGGCGTGCGCATGCGGGAGTTGAGCCAGTGGTCGGATGACCTGCGAAGACGGCGTCAAGCCCGGAGACCGAACCGGGCCACGCCCCGCATCGGCCGCCGCGGCCCGTCCTCTCGACGCGAAGCGTCCGGCGGGGCAGAGTGCCCTTTCGTACCGACGAGTAAGCCTCTTTTCCGCACCCCTAGGAGCGCCCGTGACCAGCTGGGCCGGCCGGACCGCCGTCGAGATCGCCGCCGCCGTACGCGAGAAGCGGGCCACTCCCCGGGAGGTGGTGGCCGAGCATCTGGAGCGGATCGCACGGCTGGACGGGCGGATCGGCGCGTTCCGCACGGTCCGGGCCGACGCGGCGCTCGCGGAGGCGGACGAGGTCGCGGCGCGCGCCGATCTCGCCGAACTCCCCCTTGCGGGGGTGCCGTTGGCCGTCAAGGACAATCTGGCGGTGCGCGGCGAGGCGCACCGGGACGGTTCGGCCGCCACCCCGGACACACCCGCCGACGCCGACCATGTCACCGTGGCGCGGCTGCGGGCGGCGGGCGCGGTGGTCGTCGGGCTGACGAACGTGCCCGAGCTGTGTGTCTTCGGTACCACCGAGGGCGTGCACGGCACCGCCCGCAACCCGTGGGACACCGAGCGCAACGCCGGCGGCTCCTCGGGCGGCAGCGCGGCCGCGGTCGCCGCCGGGCTGGTGCCGATCGCGCTCGGCAACGACGGTATGGGCTCGCTGCGTATCCCGGCGGCCAACTGCGGCCTGGTCACCATCAAGCCCGGGTTCGGGGTGGTCCCGGCCGGGATCGGCAACGGCGACTGGTTCGGCATGTCCGAGAACGGGCCGCTGGCCACCAGCGTCGAGGACGCCCGGCTGATGCTCTCGGTCCTGGCGGAGACGGAGTTCGGGGGCGCGGAGAAGCGGTCGACGTACCGGATCGCGGTCTCGGTGCGCAGTCCGCTGGCCGGGGTGGGCGTGACCAAGCCGTATACGAACGCGGTGCGGGAGGCGGCCGCTCTGCTGGCCGGCACCGGGCATCAGATGCGGCCCGCCGAGCCGCCGTATCCGCTGTCGCTGGGCGTCACCTCGCTGCAGCACTGGACCGCGGGTACGGCGGTGGACGCGGCCGGGCTGGATCCTGCGCTGCTGGCCCGGCGGACGCGGGTGCACGCGGCCATCGGACGCCGGTTCGTCGGCGGGGTGCGAGGCGGCGACTCCCGTGAGCGGCTGCGGGCCCGGCTCACGCCGTTCTTCGCCGAGCACGATGTCCTGCTCACCCCGGCCCTGGCCCGCCGCTCCCCCAAGGCCGCCCCCTGGCACGAGCGCGGCTGGCTGCGCAATGTGCTGGCCAACACCAACTACTCCCCCCTCACCCCGCCCTGGAACCTCACCGGCTGGCCGGCGATGTCGGTCCCGTTCGGCACCCTGCCGTCCGGCGCCCCCTGCGCCGTACAGCTGGTGGGACGGCCCGGTTCGGAGACGGTTCTGCTGGAGGTGGCCCAGCAACTGGAGACACTGCGACCGTGGCAGCGGACGGCACCGCTCGACCAGAGCTCGGACTCGGCCGGCTAGGCTGTGACCGCATGGGTTCGCGCTGAGAGCGCCGGAGTTCGGGGGGCGTCCTGGGACGGCGTCAGCTTCGAGCGAAGCGATGCAGGGCGTCGCGCACGGGCGGCGCCAGCGTGCTCGGGTGGTCGGTGTCGTGCATCAGATGGTCCACTCCGGGCAGCACCACTCGGCCCGGTCCACCGGCATGCGCGTGACGCAGGGCGGTCTTCAGGGCGTTCGTCGTGTCACAAGGGACCTGGACGTCGTTCGTGCCGCACGTCAGCAGCACCTTGGTTCCCGGCCGGAGTGCGGCGGCGGTGTCCGGCGGGTAGACGGCGTCGTCGCTCTCCACGAACCGGGCGTTCGGTCCTTGGAACGCCTCGAAGAGCCGGGCGACCGGGGTGGGCAGATCGGTGGTGTCGACCGGTCGGCGTGCGCGCAGGGAGGTGACGGCGGCGTCAATGGCCGCGTCGACGGTGCGTTGCTGCTCAGGTGTGAACTGGCCCTGCCGGGTCGCTTCGGCGATCTGGGCCTTGAGCTGGAGCGCGACCAGGTCCAGGAACCGGATCGCCTGCGGTTGCAGAAGCGCCAGGCCGGCCGGGCGCGGGCGGACGGTGCCGCCCAGCAGCAGTGCCGTCATCGCGCCCTCGCTGTGGCCGACGACGAGCAGCGCGTGCGGGTCGGTCTCCGGCTGGTCGCGCAACGCCTCGTAGGCGGCCCGTGCCTGGCGGACGAACGCCGGGTAGTCGAGGTCCTCCGGGTGGCTCTGGTAGGCGCCGAGCCCGGTGCGGCCGGTGCCGTACTTGTCGAACCGCAGCGTGGCGATTCCGTCCTTGTCGAGCGTATCGGCCAACTGGGCCAGGGTGTCCGGTGCGGACCCGGACGCTTGGTTGCCGTCGCGGTCGGTGGGACCGCTGCCGGGCAGCAGCAGGGCCGCCCGCAGCCGTTGCCCGGCGCGATGTTCGGGAACGTGCAGGGTGCCGTAGGCGGTCGTACCGTCGGCCGTGAAGGCGACCTCGCGGTCGGCGGCAGGCACCAGGGCGGGCGTCGCCCCGGCCGGAACGGCGGTGACGACGGCCAGTGCCATCACGGCACCTGCTAAGTGGCGGAACATGGGCCTACTTCCTTCCGGTGAGGGTGCTCTCGATCAGGGCGACGGTCGCGCGGGGGTCATCGACCTGGAGAACCAGGCGCGTGTACCGCTCGTCGGCGAGTTCGATCACGAGAGCCTTCGACCGGTCCTTGACGTCCCAGAAGACCTTTTCGCCGTCCTGATGGAATGTGCCCGCGATGATCACACCGGGCAGGTGGGAGCCCGGCGCTCGGATTCCCTTGGGTTCGCCGGCGATACCGGGATCGACGGTCGCGCCACGGACGTTGGCCAGCGGGATGGTCAGGCTGCCTTTGAAGGCCCAGAGCTTGTCGAGACCCTCGATCACGACGACGAGGTCGTCGCCGTCGATACGTATCAGCGCCATGTCGGTTTCCTTTTCAGGTGAGAGGGCCGAGGCATCGGGCCAGCGCGGTGGCGGCGTTGTCGGGGTTGCCGCGCAGGACGAGGCCCAGCGCGGCGGCCGTGAGGGCGGCGGCCAGGTCGGCGGGAACGCCGAGCGCGTCGGCGATGGCCTGGTCGACGGCGGCCAACGCGGTCCTCACCTCGGCGGCGACCTCGTCGTCGACCGGTGCGCGTTCGACCGCCGCGAGGAGAAGCAGGTCGAGGTCGGCCGACGTGACGAGCCGCAGCGCGGCCGCGGTGTCCGATGCGCCGGCGAGGGCGTCGAGCAACGGGCTTACGTCGTCGGCGAGATGGCGGCGCAGAGCGATCAGGTAGAGGCCGCGTTTGCTGCCGAACGTCTTGTAGAGGCTGTTGCGGTGCACGCCGAGGTGGTTGACGAGGTCGTCAACGGACACGCCGTCATACGCCCGTCCGCCGAACAGAGCCACGGCGGCACGCACCACTTCGTCCTCGTCGAATGCTCTCGGCCTGCCCATGACCGCCACAGTAGACAGTTGAGGAACGATCGGTCAAGAACGATCGTTCCTCAATTGCCGTGCCGCGTCCGGCCACTTGAGGGAGCCCTTGCCAGGCAGGGACGATCCGGCCTGGGCACATCCCCCGCCTAGCCCTTGGGCGCGGTCATCCGACGGGCCGCCTCGACGACCGCCGTGCGGTGCAGGGCACGCCGCTCCTCGGGCCAGGACTCGCCGCCTCCCTTGGGGGCGACGCCCTCGGCGGCCCAGAACCAGGCCTGGGCCGCGGCGAGGACCATGGCCAGGAGGTCGCCGGGGGCCATGTCCGAATCGAGGTCGCCGCGCCGCTGGGCCTCGGCCACCAGGACGGCCTTGTTCCGGAACGCGTCCTGTTCGAGTCCGGTGACGGAGGGACGTTCCAGCAGCTTCCACAGGCGCAGGCGCATCAGGTCCGGCCGCGCCACCAGGTGGTCGAAGACCGCGCCGGCGTATCCGGGCAGGTCCTCGACGTCGAACGGGACGGCATCGGCGCCGGCCGTCATCGCCCGCTGCAGCACCTCGTCGAAGAGCTGTTCCTTGTTGCCGAAGTAGACGTAGATCAGCCGCTTGTTCGCCCCGGCCGTCTCGGCGATCCGGTCCACCCGGGCACCGGCGATGCCGTAGGCGGCGAATTCGGTGAAGGCGGCGTCGAGCAGCCGGGCCTTGGTGGCACTGGAGTCCCGTGGTATGCACAGCACCCTAGCGAGTGACTATCCGGTTATTGACATACGGGACAACAGCCGGGCTCACAGGGCGCGGTACATGATGTGCAGGCCGACCGGCCCGTGTTTGGGATGGTCGAAGGCCTGCGGGACCGTACCGAGGATCGTGAAGCCGAGGGAGGTCCACAGGGCCACGGCGGGGTTGGTCTCGACGACGGCGTTGAAGACCATCGCCCGGTAGCCGTGCGCCCGGGCCTCGGCGAGCATGTGCTCGGCGAGCGCGCGCCCGATGCCCTGGCCGCCCCGGTCGGGATCGACCATGAAACCGGCGTTGGCGACACCGGCCGCGGGACCCCCGTAGTTGGGGGTCAGATAGGCGGAGCCGACGATGGCCCCGGAGGGGTCCTCGGCGACGTAGACACGCTTCGCCGGGCTCATCCACAGGGCGCGGGCCGCTTCCTCCGGGGTGTCGGGGTCCCAGCCGTACGTCTCGGCGGCGGCGACGATCCGGTGCCAGAAGGGCCAGATCTGCGGCCAGTCGGCCGCGGTGGCTTCTCTGATCAGCATGGGCGTGAGTCTCGCACGCCCATGCGCGTCGGCGATCGCGACGGGACTGACCGGCCGGTCAGTCCACGCTCGGGAGGATATGGGGCTCGGCGAGGTCGTCCTCGTAACCCGCGAGGCGGATCGGGGCGGACCGGGCCCACACGTCGAGGTTTCCGAGCTGTCCGGGCCGATTGCCCACGCGCTCCGTGCGTTCCTTGGGGCGCTGCTCGCGATTCGTCTTCTCAGGTGTCACCGCGCACTCCTTATGTGTCGGTCACCCTCGGGGCGTACCGGACAGTCTGCGTTCCGGTGCTTCGGCGCCCGCGCGGGTCTGGATGGAAGGCCAGTTCGGACGCGGTGGCGCCGGTAACTCACAGGAGAGCAGGCCGCTGTCTGCCGGCTTGTCCCGGGACGGACCGTGGGTGTGGGTGGGACCCCGTACTGCTGTCCGTCCCCTACAGATTAACCAAATGAGCGCCGGTCCGCTCGATAGGGAGTGCAAACAAGGTGTAACTATCGCGAGTCGCTCCGCACTTCAGCAGCCCGGAAATACACCCGTTCGTAACATGATGCCCCTTTTACGAATCCCTCGCTCGGCCGGCAGAAACGAACACATCTTCGATACGCCGGTCCGCCGCCCCCTTCACAGGCTGTGCAGTTCAGGTTGCGTTGGCCGGGTCGAAAACTCGACATGATCCGATGGCGCAGGACAACGGCTGTCTCGCGGAAGGACTGACGCATGGAGCTGCGCAGCGTCGAGGAGCTGATGGATCTGCTGTACGCCTGCCGGCACCAGCGCGCACTGCGCACCGCCGCGCTGCTGCGCCGCAGCCGCCCCGCCGACAAGGAGCTCCAGGTGGCGGGCCTGGTGCACGGCATCGAGGAACTGCTGGGCCCCGCCGACGGCGCCGCGCACGCCGTACGGCACCTGCTCGGAGAACGTGTCTACCGTCTCGTGCGCGGGGACGGCACCCCCGCCGACGACGATGCGCTGCGGCTGCGCCAGGCCGACGAGGAGAGCCGCACCGCGGGCTTCGACGCGGGCGTCCTGGAGGACTGGCGGACCGTGCTCGAACTGGTCGCGGCCCGCAACTCCCGCCTGGGGGCTGTCGACTGACGGTCCGTCATGAGACGGTACGGCGATGATGTCGTCGTACGGGCTCAGGGGCAGGGCAGCCGTCGTCACCGGCGGCACGCGCGGGATCGGTCGCGCGGTCGCCGAGGCGCTCGCGGCGGCCGGTGCGCTGGTGTGCGTGAGCGCGCGGGACGCGGCCGAGGTCCGGCGTACGGCCGCGGAGCTGGGCGGGATCGGCCTGCCGGGCAGTGTGGCCGAGCCGGAGCACGCCCGGGAGCTGACCAGGCTGGCGCTCGACGAGTTCGGGCGGCTCGACATCCTCGTCAACAACGCGGCGACGAACCGTCCGTACGGACCGCTCATGGACGCCGACCTCGGGGTCTGGCGGGAGGCGTTCACGGTGAACGTCGAGGCACCGCTGCGGCTGACGCAGTGCGCGTGGCGGGGCTGGATGCGCGAGCACGGCGGCTCGGTGGTCAACATCTGCACGGAGGGCGCGGCGCATGTCGGCCCGAACGTCGGCGCGTACGGCACCAGCAAGGCCGCGCTGCTGCATCTGACCCAGCAGCTGGCGGGGGAACTGGCACCCCGGGTGCGGGTGAACTCGGTGTCGCCGGGGCTGGTGCGCACGGAGATGGCGAGGTTCATGTGGGAGCCGCGGGAACGGGAGATCGCCGAGGGCCTGCCGATGGGGCGCATCGGGGAGCCGGCGGACGTGGCGGGAGCAGTGGTGTGGCTGGCCTCGGACGCCGCGGAGTGGGTGACGGGAGCAGACCTGGTGGTGGATGGCGGTACGAGGGTGAAGGCAGCGCGCCTCCCTGCCGGAGGGGGTGCGGGGAACCGGGCGACCAGCGCCGACGACCCGCGCCCGACCACCGATCGTTGATGCCCGAGATCACTTCGGCAACGCGACTGCCCCCGACGGGCGACGGGCCCATGTGTGGACCCGTATGGGATCGAACCACGAAGAACGCGTGACCGGCGCACCGAGCACTGCCGTGAGAGTAGATCGCCGGCGGCCGGGGCCGCCGGCGATTAACCCCGGATCACCACTTGCCCGGCGTGTAGTCCTTCAGGAAGACCCCGTAGACGTCCTCGCCGTGCTCACCGAGCACGATCGGGTCGTAGACGCGGGCCGCGCCGTCGACGAGGTCGAGAGGGGCGTGGAAGCCCTCCTCGGCGAGGCGCAGCTTGTCGAAGTGCGGGCGTTCGTCGGTGATCCAGCCGGTGTCGACGGAGGTCATGAGGATGCCGTCGGTCTGGAACATCTCCGTCGCGCTGGTCCGCGTGACCATGTTCATGGCCGCCTTCGCGGCGTTGGTGTTGGGGTGCCCGGCGCCCTTGTAGCCGCGGCCGAAGACGCCTTCCATCGCCGAGACGTTGACGACGTACGCCCGGCCGCTGCCGGCCTTCTTCGCGGCGTCCGCCATCGCCGGGCGCAGCGCGCTGATCAGGATGAACGGCGACGTGTAGTTGCACAGCTGGGTCTCGAGGAGCTCGACCGGCGAGATCTGGTCGATGGTCTGCACCCAGGTGTTGGTGTCGACGACGTCGGGGACGAGGCCGCCCGCGTCGATGGCGGTGCCGTCGAGGTGCCGGGCGACGCTGGCGTTGCCCGCGACGAGCGCGAGGTCGGCGACCTTCTGCGCGTCCAGGCCGCTGGTGCCGATGGGCAGCGCGGCTATGCCGTCCACGGCACCGGAGTTGAAGGCGCCGATGACGTGGTGGGCGGGGAGTTCGCCGGCGGGGAGCGGGGCGCTCTCGCCGTCGACCAGGGCCGCGTAGGAGGAGGGCAGCCGGCGTACGGTCTGGGTCGCGTTGTTGATCAGGATGTCGAGCGGGCCCGCCTCGGTCATCCGCTCGGCCAGGGCGACGGCCTGCGCCGGGTCGCGCAGGTCGATGCCGACGACCTCCAGGCGGTGGATCCAGTCCGCGGAGTCGTCCATCGCCTTGAACCGGCGGATGGCGTCCTTGGGGAACCTTGTCGTGATCGTCGTGTGCGCGCCGTCACGCAGCAGCCGCAGCGCGATGTACATGCCGATCTTGGCGCGGCCGCCGGTGAGCAGGGCGCGCTTGCCGGTCAGGTCGGCGCGGGCGTCGCGCTTGGCGCGGTTCAGGCCGGCGCAGTCAGGACAGAGCTGGTGGTAGAAGTAGTCGACCTCGACATAGCGGGTCTTGCAGGTGTAGCAGGAGCGCGGGCGCTGGAGTATCCCCGCGATCTGGCCCGCGTCGGTGACGGACGACGGCAGGATGCCCTCGGTCTCGTCGTCGATGCGCTGGGCGGAACCCGTCGCGGTGGCCTCGGTGACCGCCTTGTCGTGGGCGGTCTTGGCGGCCCGGCGCTCCTGCCTGCGGCGCTGCTTCACCGTGCGGTAGACGCCCGCCGTGGCCCGGCGCACCGCGATGGCGTCCGGGTGGTCGACCTCCAGCCCGTCCAGCTCCTCGAGCACGCTGAGGCAGACGGCGAGCCGCTCGGGGTCGATGCCGGGGCCGTAGACCACCGCGTCCACCACGTCCTCGGCCGTCGAGCCGTCCTGTGTCACCGTCATCGCGCTGCCGCTTCCCTGGTCAACCAGCGGCGCTCCGACTCGCGCCCGCTTTCGAGCAGGGAATTTTACGGATCGCCGGCCCGCAGAACCAAACCCGCCCGAATACCGGATCGCGAGCGGTGCCGAAAAGCCCGCCGTCACCGATCACGAACGGCCGTCAGAAGCCCCCGCCACCAGGTCCGGGGGGTGCTTGCGGCGAGCCAGCCCGCGGGAGCGCAGATCCCGCCGCCACCGATCACGGACGACCGCACGACTACCCTTCGCCCGCCACCGAACGCGGACAGCCACGTAGACGGCCCGCCACCCCGCCACCCCGCCATGGACCGCAGACCGCGGACAGCCGCCAGACGCCCCTTCGGCCCGCCAGCACCGAACGCGGACGGCCATCAGGCAGCCCGACCCCGCCGCCACCGAACGCGAACCACCGCCGGAAAACCCTACCTACCCACCGCCACCGACCAGGGACGGCCGTCGGACAGCCCCCTCCCATCCACCGCCACCGAACGCGGGCGACCGTCAGACAACCCTCCTGCTCACCGCCGCCGATCTGGTACGGCCGTCGGACGACCCTCCTGCCCGCCTCCGTCGAGCGCGGACGACCGCCGGACAGCCCTTGGGCTCGTCCTCACGTGTCTTCTGTCACCCGTCGCAGACCGCGATCAGTGAGTCCACCTCGTCGGTCACCGCGCGGGCGAGCACGTGCAGGTCCGGGACCGCTGCCGCGTCCGCGACCAGGCCGTAGTGGACCTGGTTGCGGTAGGTGGAGATGGCGACCGCGAGGGACTGGCCGGGCGCGAGCGGGGCCAGTGGGTAGACGGCCGTGAGGGGGTGGCCGCCCAGGCGCAGGCCGAGGCCGGGCAGCGGGACGCTGGTGACCAGGATGTCGAACCAGAGCCGGGCGGCCTGGCCGACGAGCGGTCCGCCGAGCCGGTGCCCGAGCGCCGGCACGTGGTCGGCGAGCAGGGCGACGGCACCGGCGCCCCGGTTGGGGCCGGCGTCCTTGTTGCGGACCATCGCCGTTCGGACGCGATCGAGGCGGGCGAGCGGGTCGGGGTTGTCGACCGGGAGCCGTATCAGATAGCCGGAGAGCCGGTTGCCCTGTGGGGCGACGCTGCGCGGGCGGCGCTTGGAGACGGGGATAAGGGCGCGCGGGGCGACCCCCTCGGTGCCCTCGCCGCGCTCCTCCAGCCAGCGGCGCAGCGCGCCGGCGACGACGGCGATCAGGACGTCGTTGACGGTGCCGCCGACAGCCTTGCGGACCCGGTGCACGTCATCGATGTCGAGGTCGACCCCGGCGATGCTGCGGGTGCCGGTCGGCTCGGACTTCAGCGCGGCCGAGGAGCTCACCCCGAGGGCGGACAGGGCGACGGAGGCGCCGATGTCGAGGGCGCGGCCCACGTCCGAGAGGGCGCCGCGCACCAGCTCGGGCACCTTGCGTACGTCCGGCAGGGCCAGCATCGGGCGGGGCGGCTCGATCGACCGGGGCGTGCGCACGGGCAGGTCGAGCGGGTCCATGACACCCGCGGCCAGCTTGAGGGCGCGCAGACCGTCGGCGAGGGCGTGGTGGAACTTGAACAGCACCGCGAAGGAGACACCGTCCTCGCCGGGCAGCACATGCGCCTCCCAGGGCGGCCGGCCGCGCTCCAGCGGGCGTTCCATGAGCCGGCCGGCGACGGTGTGGAAGTCGGCCGTCGGGGCGTGCAGCCGCACATGGTTGAGGGGGTCGAAGTCCGGGTCGGTCTCGCGGGCGGCGGCGCCGAAGGCGAGCGGCTGCCAGACGTCGCGGATGCGCATGCGCAGTCCCGGCACGGCGGCGGCCCGGGCCGCGAGCAGGTCGGCCGCGTGGGCGCCGGCGGTCGGCGAGTGCGCCGAGAAGACGCCGAGCGCGCCGAGGTGCATCGGGTGCCGGTCGGACTCGATGTTCCAGAACGCCAGATCAAGAGGGGCGAGCAGGTCAGTCGCATTCATCAAAGGGGACGCCTCGCGTCGACGGAGGGTGGATCAGCAGTCAAACGCCGACTCATGATTACGGTCAAGTACGATCACGCTACGCTCAGTTAACAGCAGATTAAGTCCCGCCTCCTCCGAAAGAGGCGGGACTCAAGGGACAGCTGAGGTCATCTCAGCGCCGGTGGCGCCGCCTCGGGTGACGTACCCCACTCTGACGGGCGCGGGCCGACCGTGAACGCCAGCGACCGCAGGGAGCGCAGTGAACCGTTCGTCAGATAGGTCCGACCGTAGTCCGATCCGTTGAGCCGGGAGGACTGCACGTACCGGTCGCTCGCCGAGGTGCCCGGTGCGGTCACCGTGAAGCCGCCGCTCGGCCAGTAGTGGCGGTCGAGGCGGACGTCGACCCGGTCGAAGACGGGCGTGGACAGTCCCCAGGTGCGGTATCCCGGCTGGACCGGGAAGAGGCCGATGGACGACAGCACGTTCCAGGCGGACATGGTGCCGAGGTCGTCGTTGCCGGTCATCCCGGTCGGCCCGTCGGTGAACAGGGTCAGCGCCGCGTGCACCACGTCGGTGGTCTTCCAGGGCTCGCCGGTGGAGAGGTAGGTGTACGGCGCGGTGAGGTCGGGCTCGTTCATCGGGTTGTAGACGGCCGCGTTGTAGTAGGCGTACGCGTTCCCGTGCACCCACACATCGCGGGCGGTCCCCGCGGGGTCGGCGAGCAGCTTGTCGTAGGCGAAGAAGGAGTCGAGCCGCCGGTTGGCCGCGCGCTCGCCGCCGATCAGGGAGATCACGCCGGGCAGGTCCTGCGGGACCAGCCACTGGTACTGCCAGGCGGTGCCCTCGTGGAAGCCGATGCCGCGGGCCGGGTCGGGGTCGCCGGTGAAGACGCCGGAGGCGTCGCGGGCGCGGAAGAAGCCGGTGGAGGGGTCGAAGATGTTGCGGTAGTTCTGCGCCCGGGTGGCATAGCGGGCCGCGTCCGCGCCATGGCCGAGGTCCCGGGCCATCTGGGCGAGCATCGCGTCGGCGAGCGCGTACTCCAGGGTGACGGAGGCGCCGTGGTCGTAGTCGGAGTCGCCCACCTTGGTGTGCGGGCGGCCCTTGATGTACGGCGCGAAGCCGTTCGCGAGGTACTCGGCGTTGGCCTCGCGGCCGACCCCCGGGTTGGCGGCCGGCGGCACTCCGTCGGCGTTCTTCCGCAGCGCCCGGTACGCCCGCTCCTCGTACCCCTTGAGCAGGCCCATCTGGTAGGCGGTGGTCAGGAACGGGGTGACCGGGTCGCCGGTCATGATGTTCGTCTCGACCGTGGCGTAGCCCCACTTGGGCAGCCAGCCGCCCTCCTCGTCGATCCTGAGGACCGAGAGGGCCATGTCGCGGGCCTCGCGCGGCGCGAGCAGGGCGAGCAGCTGGGCCTGGGTGCGGTAGGTGTCCCAGAGGGACCAGTTCTGGTAGTAGGTGAAGCCCTCGGCCCGGTGGACGCGGCGGTCCCAGCCGGTGTAGCGGCCGTCGGCGTCGTCGCCGACGGTGGGCGCGAGGAAGGTCCGGTAGAGGGACGAGTAGAACGTACGGCGGAGGGTGGCGCCGCCGCCCCGGACGCGCACGGCGGCGAGCCGCCGCTCCCAGGCGTCCCGGGCCCGCCGCCGCACCTCGTCGAACGAACGTCCGCCCTCGGCGCGCAGGTTGACCTCGGCGCCGTGCGCGTCGACGTACGACAGGGCGGTGGTCGCCTCGACCGTACGGTCCCTGGTGGTGTCGAAGCGGACGTAGGCGCCGTCGGCTCCGGTGCGGGCGCCGGGGGTGAGCGCGCCGCCGTTCCAGGTGCCGTACGCGGTGAAGGGGCGGCTGAAGCGGGTGACCGTGTAGACGGTGTAGGGCGCGCTGTCGCGGCAGAAGCCATGGCCGGTGATCTTCGTGCGGACGGTGTGGTCGTCGAGGATCCGGACCTCGCTGCTGACCGGCCGGTGCAGCGCCTGGGCCGCGTTGAGCAGGACGTTCGCCTTGCCGGTGGCCGGGAAGGTGTAGCGCTGTACGCCGGTGCGGGCGGTCGCGGTGAGCTCGGCCCGGACGCCCGAGTCGAGGCCGACGCGGTAGTAGCCGGGGCTCGCCTGCTCGTCGGCGTGACGGAACCCGGCGGCGTACCGGGCGTAGTCCGTCTGTGTGACGTCCCCGGTGGTCGGCAGCACGGGCAGGTCGCCGCCGATGGCGCAGCCCACGCCCGAGAGGTGGACCAGGGAGAAGCCGCGGATCGAGTGCTGGGAGTAGTCGTAGCCGGTGCTGTGCCCGGTGTCCGGGGAGAGCTGCACCATGCCGAAGGGCACGGCCGCGCCGGGGAAGGTGTTGCCCTCGTCCTGGCTGCCGATGAAGGGGTTCACCAGGTCGGTGAGGTGGCCGTCGGTCGGCTCCGCCGCCCGTGCCGCGGGGATGCCGAGCAGCGCGGACGCTGTGAGCACCCCGGCCAGGCACAGCCGGGTGCGCCGGGTCCCTCTCATGTCGGATGACCTCCGCGGGATCGACATCGATGTCTGCATCGCTGTCTGCATCGTGAGGGGGAAAAGCCGTAAAGCCCGGCAAATTGCGGTTTTCACTTCCGGCGCGTCGCATACGAGTTGGGCCCGGCGCGAGGACGGCGCCGGGCCCTGGGTACGCGGCGGGCTACGAGACCAACTGGCCCTTCCCGAGGGCGATGACCCCGGCCTTGGAGACGGTGTAGAGCTCCGTGTCACGGTCCGGGTTGACGCCTATCGTCGCGCCGGGCGGGACCTCGACGTTCTTGTCGATGACCGCGCCGCGCACCACCGCGCCGCGCCCCACGATGACGTTGTCGTGCAGCACCGACCCCTGGACCACCGCGCCCGGGTCGACCCGTACGCCCGGGGACAGCACGGACCGGGTGACCTGGCCCCTGATCAGGCAGCCGGCGCTGATGATGGACTCGCTCGCCATGCCGCCGGCGTTGAAGCGGGCCGGGGAGAGCTGGTTGGAGTGGGTGTAGATGGGCCACTGCCGGTTGAAGAGGTTGAAGGCGGGCCGCTCGGCGATCAGGTCCATGTGGGCGTCGTAGTACGCGTCGAGGGTGCCGACGTCCCGCCAGTAGCCGCGGTCGCGGGTGGTCTCGCCGGGCACGTGGTTGGTGCCGAAGTCGTAGAGCTGGGCCTCGCCGCGGGCGGTGAGCTGGGGCAGGATCGAACCGCCCATGTCGTGCACCGAGTCGTCGTCCTCGGCGTCCCGGTGCAGGGACTCGACGAGGGCCTTGGTGGTGAAGATGTAGTTGCCCATGGAGGCGAAGACGGTGTCGGGGGCGTCCGGCAGCCCCGGCGGGTCGGCCGGCTTCTCCAGGAAGGTCTCTATCGTCTGCCCGTCCGAGCCGGGGGCGATCACGCCGAACGCCGAGGACTCGGCGCGCGGGATGCGGATGCCCGCGACCGTGACCCCGGCGCCGCCCTCGATGTGCTGCTGGAGCATCTGCCGCGGGTCCATGCGGTAGACGTGGTCCGCGCCGAACACCGCGACGTAGTCGGGCTGATCGTCGTGGACGAGGTTGAGGGACTGCAGCAGGGCGTCGGCGCTGCCCAGGTACCAGCGCGGTCCGAGCCGCTGCTGGGCCGGGACCGGCGTGACGTAGTTGCCGAGCAGGCTGGACATCCGCCAGGTGGTGGTGATGTGCCGGTCCAGCGAGTGCGACTTGTACTGGGTCAGCACGCAGATGCGCAGCACGTCCGCGTTGACGAGGTTGGACAGAACGAAGTCGACCAGGCGGTATGTACCGCCGAAGGTCACAGCTGGTTTGGCACGGTCGGCGGTCAGCGGCATCAGGCGTTTGCCTTCCCCGCCCGCCAGCACGATCCCGAGTACCGAAGGCCCACCACGACGCATGGCCGCTCCCCTCACCCTGGTGCTCCATGCCTGCCCTCGGAGCACTCCCGCTAAGCCTGCACCGGCATCGCGTCGAACAGGCGGCCTGCCAGTTACGCCTGTTCGAGGATCTCCTCGCCGGAACGACTTCTCCGTTTCTCCGTCACGCCTGCTTGTTCTCCGTCACGCCTGTTTGAGGATCTCCTCGTAGAGCCGGACCGTGCGCCGGGCCACCGCGTCCCAGCCGAACTCCCCCACGGCCCGCTCCCGTCCGGCCTCGCCCATCCGCCGGGCCGTCTCCCGGTCGCCGACGACGGTGTCCAGCGCCCGTGTCAGGCCCGCCTCGAAGGCGTCGTCGAGATCGACCAGCAGGCCCGTCTTGCCGTCCTCGACGACCTCCGGGATGCCGCCGACCCGGGACGCCACGACGGGGGTGCCGCAGGCCATCGCCTCCAGGTTGACGATGCCGAGCGGCTCGTACACCGAGGGGCAGGCGAACACGGCCGCGTGGGTGAGGAGTTGGATGACGTCCGCGCGCGGCAGCATCTGCGGGATCCAGTGCACGCCCTCGCGGACCCGGCTCAGCTCCTCGAAGAGCTCGCGGAACTCCCGGTCGATCTCCGGGGTGTCGGGCGCCCCGGCGCACAGCACGACCTGCGCGGCCGGATCGATGTCCCGCACGGCGCGCAGCAGATGGGGCACGCCCTTCTGGCGGGTGATACGGCCCACGAACAGCACGTAGGGGCGGCCCGGGTCGATGCCGATCCGGGCGAGGACGTCGGTGGAGCGGTCGGGCCGGTAGAGGGCGGTGTCGATGCCGTTGTGCACGACGTGGACCTTCGCCGGGTCCAGGGCGGGGTAGCAGCCGAGGATGTCCTCGCGCATGGCCCCGGAGACGGCGATCACGGCGTCGGCGGCCTCGATCGCGCTGCGCTCGGCCCAGCTCGACAGCGCGTATCCGCCGCCGAGTTGCTCGGCCTTCCAGGGGCGCAGTGGCTCCAGCGAGTGCGCGGTCACCACGTGCGGGACGCCGTACAGCATCTTGGCGACATGGCCGGCGAGGTTGGCGTACCAGGTGTGGGAGTGCACGAGTTCGCGCCCCTCCAGACCCGCGGCCATGGCGAGGTCCACGGAGAAGGTGCGCAGCGCGTCGTTGGCGGTGTCCAGGGCCGACCAGGGGCGGTGCCGGACGACGCCGACCCCGCGGCCCTCGCCCCAGCAGTGCACCTCCAGGTCGACCAGGGGCCGCAACTCCCGGGCGAGGAACTCCACATGAACACCAGCACCGCCGTAGACGTCCGGGGGGTACTCCCGGGTCAGCAGTCCGACTCGCACCCGCAACCCCTCGCTCTCCACACCCGGTTGGTCCATGGTCACCCAGATGCGGCGCCTGGGGAAGAGCGCGGTGGTTGTGTGAAACAACAGTCACCGCAGACCCCGCCGCCGGGAACGCGGTAGTACAGGCAGCAGCTGCGGCGCCGGAAGGACGGGCCGGTGCGGATGCCGGTGGCGCTCAGCAGGGGGTGCGTGAAGAGTGCGGCGGTGAGAGTGCGGGTGCGGTGGGCCACCTCGGTACGGCCGTTGGCGCGCGCCCAGCGCTCCAGTTCCCGGGCGGCTCCGGCCAGCGCGGAGCCCGCGTTGCCCCACAGCAGCCCGGCGGCGATGCCGTAGCGGGCCCGCAGGGCCTCCCCCAGGGGTTGGAGATGGCCGTGTACGACGGCGTCCGCGACCGTGGCCGGGTCGGCGCCGCCGGGCAGCGGGCGCACCTCGGTGAGCCAGAGGTCGTCCGGGGCGGTGGCGCCCGTGTCCCAGCGCAGCAGGCGGGGGTCGAGATCGGGCAGGCGGCCGTAGCGAACGGCGCAGCCGAGGGCGACGGACCAGAGCCGGGCGGCCAGCGCCTGCTGGGCGATGGAGGCGGCGACCCGGGGTTCGGGAGCACGCAGACGCTCCCCCACCGACTCCACGCGGAAGGCCAGAACATCTCGGGGAGCGTCCGATCCGGCCTTTTCGTAAGCCTTTTCGAGACTCGGCAGCTCGTCGATCCGCGCCGCCCCGGGATCCCCGGCCGTCGACCGGACCGTCCGCAGGACGAAGAAGCCGCCGAGCGGGCGGAGCGCGGCGAGTTCGGGGTCCAGGTCCACGGACAGCAGTAGTACCAGGGTTCTTGGGATTCCGGCCGCCTGCTCCTCCACCCTGCGTCACCCACCCTGGGGATGATCGGGGTCCCTCAGTACTCCATCGGCAGTACGACGCATTGGGTGCTCAGGTACGACGACGGGAAGCACCCGGAACGGCAGAGTGTTGGTCATGGAAGCCGACCCATCACCGCGCGGGACCAACAGGTCCGGCCCGACGCAGAGGAGCCGTACATGAGCGCCCTCGCGTTGTCCGTGCTGCTGTCCTTCGTCTCCGCCGTCGCCTACGCCGGCGGAGCGATCGTGCAGGAGCAGGTCGCGGTCTCCTCCCCCGACGAGCAGTACGCGCCGCTGCGCCGCCCGAGCTGGTGGGGCGCGATGGCGCTCAACGGCCTCGGCGGCCTGCTGCACGTCGTGGCGCTGGCCTACGGCCCGCTGAGCCTGGTCCAGCCTCTGGGCGCGCTCACCATCGTGTTCGCGCTGCCCATGGCGGCCCTGTTCGTGGGCCGCAGGGCGGGGGCCACCGCCTGGCGGGGCGCGATCATGGCCACCGTGGGTCTGGCCGGTCTGCTCTCCCTGGTCGGCTCCTCCGACGCGCACTCCCTCGACTCCGCCGGGCGGATCGGGGTCACGCTGGTCACCGGCGGGGCGGTCGTCGCGCTGATGATCGCGGGCCGGGCCGCGCACCGGCACCCGGCGGTGCGCAGCGTGCTGCTCGCCACCGCGTCCGGCATAGCCTTCGGCATGTCCTCGGTGTTCACCAAGGTCGTGGCGATCGACTGGGACGGCGGGATCGCCACGGCGGACGTGCTCTGGCTGAGCGTGATCGGCGCCTACGCCGTCGCGGGCGTCCTCATATCCCAGGCCGCCTACCGCGGCGGCGGCCTCGCCGCACCGCTGGCCACACTGACGGTGGTCAACCCCGTGCTGGCCGCCGCGGTCGGCATCACGATGTTCGGCGAGACGTTCCGCTACGGCGCCACGGGCACGCTGCTGGCGCTGGGCTGCGGTGTGGTGGCGGCGGGCGGCCTGATCCTGCTGACGACCGAGCGCATGGAACGCACGCCGCATCCGGCGGAGCCGGAGCCGGTGCCGGAGCGGCCCGTGGCCGAGCCCTCGCCCGAGCCGCTGGTGGAGGCGCTGGTCGAACTGGCGGAGGCGGGCCTGGCGAAGGCCGGGCTCGCGGACGCGGATGCGGATGCGGCCGGGGTCCGGTTGCCGGAGGCCCGTGCGGCGGAGGACGGCGCGCTCGCCGAAGCGGCGACGGACGGCGAGGCGCGCCCGGCACGGATCGAGATGCCCCAGCAACGGACCGCGTCCGCGGCGGAGATGGCCGAGGTACTGCTACCTGCAGCCGACTACGTCCACGCCCCGCTCCTCGACCGACACCGCACGAGGGTCAAGTCCTGACCCCGGACGGACCGCCCCGGAGGACAGAGGCCGGCCCCTCGCGCTCCGCCGAGCGTGGCGCGAAGGCCGGCCCCGCACGCTTCGCCCAGCGGGGGGCGCGAAGTCCGGTTCCGGGCGCCGGGCCGGAGGCGTGACGGCGGAAAGCCGACGCCGGGCCACACCTCGCCGGAGCGGGAGCGCGAGGCGAAAATCTGATCCCGACGCCACACCGGGCCGAGCCGAAACAGCAGGATCCCGCGCCGAGCCGGCGGCGTGCCGACGAGATGCTGACACCGAACCACACCTCGCCGGAGCGGGAACGCGAGGCGAAAATCTGATCCCGACGCCACACCGGGCCGAGCCGAAACGGCAGGATCCCGCGCCGAGCCGGCGGCGTGCCGACGAGATGCTGACACCGAACCACACCTCGCCGGAGCGGGAACGCGAGGCGAAAATCTGATCTCCCTGCCGCGCCGGGCCGTAATGGCAGTATCCCGACGGCACGCCCCGCCGGGAGGCCACGGTCGGATCCCGGCGCCACGCTCCGGTCGGGGTGGGGCGGCGGGATTCTGACGTCTCGTCGGGGCAGGGGGCGGCGGTCGGAGGCTGCACCGCCGCCGGAAGGCGATCCGCGGTCAGACCGTGACGCCGCCCGCCCGGAGATAGGCGATCGGATCGATGTCCGTGCCGAATCCGGGACCTGTCCGTATCTCGAAGTGCAGGTGGGGGCCCGTGGCGTTCCCGGTGGAGCCCGAACGGCCGATCCGCTGGCCCGTGGACACGCTCTGCCCGGCCCGCACGGAGATCGCCGACAGATGGGCGTACTGGCTGTAACGGCCGTCGGCGTGCCGGATCACCACCTGGTAGCCGTACGAGCCGCCCCAGCCCGCGGTCACGACCTCCCCGGCCTCCACCGCCTTGACGGAGGTCCCGGTGGGCACGAGGAAGTCGACACCGGTGTGGTAGCCCTTCGACCAGTGCGAGCCGGTCGCGTGGTACGGCGTGCCGATGGGCGCGTCGACCGGGGCGACGAGCGTGTGCCCGGAGTGCGTGGAGGCCTTCTTCGCCTCGGTCTTCTCCTTGGTCTTCGCCTTGGCCTTCGTCTTCGCGGCGGCCTTCTTCGCCGCCGACTCGGCCTTCGCGGCCTTGCCGGTCAGGCTCAGCCGCTGCCCCGGCAGGATCAGGTCGGGGTCGGAGCCGACCGTGGCGCGGTTGGCCGCGTAGAGCCGGTGCCAGCCGCCGCTGACATCGTGTTCGTCGGCGATCCCGGAGAGCGTGTCGCCGCGCACGACCGTGTACATCTGGGCCTTGCCGGCCCGCGACTGCGGCGTGGTGTGCGGCTGTACGTCCCGTACGGAGCTCTTGGCCGGGCGGGTGCGGGTGCTCTCGGTGTGCACGTCGGGCGTGTCGCCGCCGCGGGTGAGCCCGGCCCGCACCGAGCAGACGGGCCAGGCACCCGGCCCCTGCCCTTCGAGGACCTTCTCGGCCACGGCTATCTGCTCGTCCTTGGTGGCGAGATCGGCGCGCGGCGCGTATCCGGTGCCGCCGTAGGCCTCCCAGGTGGACTGAGTGAACTGGAGCCCGCCGTAGAAGCCGTTGCCGGTGTCGATGCCCCAGTCGCCGCTGGACTCGCAGGCGGCGACCTTGTCCCAGGTGGACACGGAGGCCGCGTCGGCGCTCCCGGCGGCGGCGAGCGGGATCGCCAGCCCGGCGCCCCCCGCGGTGACGGTGAGCGAGGCGCGGTTGATCCTGTTCGGCTGGTACCGGCGGTGCCGGCCGCGTTCGGCCATGTCTGAAGCCCCCCTCGCCACGCGCGTCAGGAAGGCCAAAAGTAAGCGCCCCGAACAGGCCATGACAAGACGGCAATCAGCCGCCTCTTTCGCCGCCGTACATCCGCGCCGCCCCTTGAACCTCCCAGAGGGACTGGAGTTGACGGTCCGTCAGCATCAGATGCGGGGCGAACCGGGGTGCCGGTACCCGATCAGGAACCCGCCGCCCCGGTGAGCCAAACGCACCGCGAGAACCGTATGTGCCTGTACAACCCCGCCGAGCGCGGAGCGGATGTGCGGCCGGTCGAACGGCACGTCAGGATGGCCGTGGGCAATACTGGCGGACGTTGGCAGCAGCATCCCGCTCAGGTTGTACAGATCGACCATCTTTGAGGAGCAGGCGGTATGAGCACTTCGGCGCAGATCGGCGTCACGGGTCTCGCGGTCATGGGCCGCAACCTCGCCCGGAACTTCGCACGCAACGGCTACACGGTGGCGTTGCACAACCGCACGGTGTCCAAGACACAGGAGCTGGTGGAGAACTTCGGGGACGAGGGCGACTTCATCGCGGCCGAGACCGCCAAGGAGTTCGTCGAGGCGCTGGAACGGCCCCGCCGGCTGGTCATCATGGTCAAGGCCGGTGGTCCGACGGACGCGGTGATCGAGGAGTTCGCACCGCTGCTCGAACCCGGCGACATGATCATCGACGGCGGCAACGCGCACTTCGCGGACACCCGACGCCGGGAGAAGGCGCTGCGCGAGCAGGGCATCCACTTCGTCGGCATGGGCGTCTCCGGCGGTGAGGAGGGCGCGCTGCACGGGCCGAGCATCATGCCGGGCGGGCCGAAGGAGTCGTACGACTCGCTGGGCCCGATGCTGGAGAAGATCTCGGCGAAGGCGGCGGCGGACGGCGCGCCCTGCGTGACGCACGTGGGCCCCGACGGTGCCGGGCACTTCGTGAAGATGGTGCACAACGGCATCGAGTACGCCGACATGCAGTTGATCGGCGAGGCGTACCAGTTGCTGCGCGATGTCGCCGGGTACTCCCCCGCGCAGATCGCGGACATCTTCCGTACGTGGAACACGGGCCGGCTCGACTCGTACCTGATCGAGATCACGGCGGAGGTGCTGGCGCACGTCGACGCGGCGACCGGCAAGCCGTTCGTGGACGTGGTGGTGGACCAGGCGGAGCAGAAGGGCACCGGCCGCTGGACGGTCCAGATCGCGCTCGACCTGGGTGTGCCGGTGTCGGGCATCGCCGAGGCGGTCTTCGCGCGGTCCCTGTCGGGCCACGCGGATCTGCGGGCGGCGTCCCGCGGGCTGGCCGGGCCGAAGCCGGCGGCGCTGTCCGAGTCGGAGGCGGCGGCGTTCGCGGACC
The DNA here is from genome assembly GCF_040652235.1 of Streptomyces sp. NPDC048277. Taxonomy (NCBI): domain Bacteria; kingdom Bacillati; phylum Actinomycetota; class Actinomycetes; order Kitasatosporales; family Streptomycetaceae; genus Streptomyces; species Streptomyces sp. NPDC048277. The sequence goes on along the minus strand of NZ_JBEZLQ010000005.1, from coordinate 405,961 downwards.
GGGTGGAGCAGGCGCTGTACGCGTCGAAGATCGTGTCGTACACGCAGGGCTTCCACGAGATCCAGGCGGGCAGCGACGAGTACGACTGGAACATCGACCTCGGGGCCGTCTCGTCGATCTGGCGGGGCGGCTGCATCATCCGGGCGGCGTTCCTCGACCGGATCCGCGCGGCGTACGACGCACGCGCCGACCTGCCGAGCCTGCTGTCCGACGAGACGTTCGCGCGGGAGATCGCGGGGGCGCAGGACGACTGGCGCGAGGTGATCATCGCGGCGACCCGGCAGGGTGTGGCGGTGCCCGGGTTCTCGGCGGCGCTGGCGTACTACGACGCGCTGCGGGCCGAGCGGTTGCCTGCGGCGCTCACGCAGGGGCAGCGGGACTTCTTCGGGGCGCACACGTACCGGAGGACGGACCGGGAGGGCTCGTTCCACACGCTGTGGGGCGGGGACCGGAGTGAGGTCACGGCGTAGCGGTTGCTGAGCTCGTCGGTCAGGTGCGGGTGAGCTGCGGGTTCGCACAGTTCCCCGCGCCCCTGGCGGTGCGGGCCTGAGGACGTCGGCCGGGTGCCGGTGCGTCGTGGGTTTTCGCGCAGTTCCCCGCGCCCCCGGAGAGTGCGGGCCTGGGCCGTCGGTCGGGTGCGGGTGCGTCGTGGGATTTCGCGCAGTTCCCCGCGCCACTGGCGGTGCGGGGCCCAGGACGTCCGTCGGGTGCGGGTGCGTCGTGGGAAATTGCGCGGTTCCCCGCGCCTCTTTGGGGCGTTTTCAGCGGGTTTTTTGTTGGGTGAGGGGTGGGCCCGGGTCGGGGTTCGGTGTTGGTTCCGGGCCCGGGGGGATCGGGGACGGTGAGGGGTCCGGGGGTTGTGGGGTGGGGGCCGGGCCCGGGGGTGATGGGGTGGGGGTCGGTTCGGGGCCCGGGGGTGGTTGAGGGGTGGGTACCGGGCTGGGGTAGGGGTCCGGGGGGTGTGGGGTCGTCATGGTGTCCTCCGGCCAGTGGCTGGACATCGCCTCTGGGTTCCTACTGCCCCACCTACCCGACCGGCGCCCGCGCACTCACCCGGGTGGCCGTCAGCCGGCGCGGACCGCCGCCGCGAGGCCCGGGCGCGGGCTGGACAGGACCGGGACGGTCGTGGTCGTCAGGTACTGCGCCGGGGTCATGGAGGCCTGGGCCAGGACGATCACATCGGCGTCGGTCACGGCGTCCGCCGCGGCCGCGACCAGACGGGCGCAGCTCGCGAGGTCACCGGCCTCGAAGCGGTCCCAGGCGTCGGCCACCACATGGGCGCGGGCGCGGATCGCGCGGTCGGCGCGGTGCGCCTCGTCCTCGATCAGGGCCAGGGTGGGGGCCAGGGTGCTCTCGACCGTCGCCAGTACGGCGATGCGGGGGCCCGCCGCCACGGCCGCCGCCGCCATCGGGCGGTCACCCCGGACGACCGGTACGGCCAGCTCGCCGGCGGCCCGCTCGGCGACCTCCCCGATCGTCGAGCAGGTGCAGAGCACGGCTCGTACACCGTCCGCCGCCGCCCGCCGCAGGGCTGCCGTGACGTCCGCTGCCACCGCCTCGGGGCCCTCCCGGCGGGCCCGGGCCAGGGAGTTCCGGTGCCACCACGTGCCGCAGCTCCACGCCCGGGTGGTCCTGGTCGCGCAGGGCGTCGAAGACCGGGACGTGGAGGGGTGAGGTGTGGAGGAGAGCGAGAGCCATCGGTGTCCTCAGAAGCGGCCGGGGTGGGCCACCAGCCACTCCTTCGCCGCGCGCAGCAGCTCGGGGTCGGGGGTGGGGGCCACGTCGGGGTGGCGCTCGGCCCACCTGACGACGTAGGGGCAGAGCGGGGCCACCGGGGTGGCCTCGCGCTCGGCGATGGCGTACAGCTCGCGGGCGAGGGAGCCCGCGATGCCCTTCCCCTCGTGCTCCGGCTCCACGATCGTGTGGACCGGGACGAGGGCCGGGGAGGGCGACTCAAGCACGAAGTACTCGACGTGACCGACGACCTCGCCGCCGGCGACCGCCTCCAGGCGGCCCGCCGCCCGGTCGTCGCGGATCTCGATGTCGCTCATGTCGCCCTCCTGGTCCGCCGGTCAGGCCGACACGGCCTGCGGGCTGCGTTCCTGGTCCGAGCCCGGTACCGGCTCGGAGGGGTCGGCGCCGAGGGCCACGACCCGGTTGTCGTGGTCGACGTGCACGACCCGCGGCCGAAGCGTACGCGCCTCGGCGTCGGTGACCTGAGCGTAGCTGATGATGATCACAAGGTCGCCGGGGTGGACGAGATGGGCGGCCGCCCCGTTGATCCCGACGACACCCGAGCCCCGCTCGCCCTCGATGACGTACGTCTCCAGCCGGGCGCCGTTGGTGATGTCGACGATGTGGACCAGCTCGCCGGGGAGCAGATCGGCGGCGTCGAGCAGGTCGGCGTCGATGGTCACCGATCCCACGTAGTGCAGGTCGGCCTGGGTGACGGTGGCTCGATGGATCTTGGACTTGAACAGAGTACGAAGCATTCAGAACTCCCGGAATTCGCTCCCTGCCTGCTTTGTGCAGGTCAAGGGCTGTTCACTCAGCTTATAACGGGCCGTTCTCCACCTAACGGCCGCCGCTGAGGGTGGATTTGGACTGACCGCTTGCTGATTTTCCTGACAGGTCGCCGGTCGAATTTCGCAGACTATTCGCGGTCAGAGTATGGACCGGAGCCGGGAGGTCGCACCGAGATCCTGGTCACGTCGCGATGGGAGGGGGCACTTCGCGCCCCGGCCCTCGGATCTGCCGCAACACGGAACGCGGAGCAATCGCCGCGCTGATCACCGCCGAGCAGGGCAAGGTCCACGCGGGCGCGGCCTGGTGGCGCGTGCCGAACACCGCGCGCGGCACCGCCCCGGACACGCTCAGCCTGCTGGCCGCCGTGCTGGACCGGCCGTTCGCGGCGGTGGGGCGCACACTGGTGACGTCGGCCGGGGACGCGGAGGGCCAGCCGTTCGATGTGCGGGTCCAGCGGTTCCTGGTCGCGGCAGGCACCGAGGTCGGGCGGATCGGCGCGGCACAGCTCGTCACGGGGCGCGGCGGGGATCCGATGCTGCGCCGGCGGGGACTGCTGTCGGCGCCGCCCGAGCTGCTCGGTGAGATCACCCGCGGCGCCCTGGAGCGGCTGTTCACCTCCCGGCTGCCGTACGAACTGGACCGGACGGGGCGATCCGCTCCACCGGCCCCGCGATCGCCGACGAACGGCTCGGGGCGGTCATTCCGACGGCCCGCGACGACGAAAAGGAGGTGGGCCCATGACCGGGACGGCCGGCAGAGTGGCACTGGTGACAGGGGCCAGCAGCGGAATCGGTGCGGCCACCGCAGGCCTTCTGGCCGCACGTGGGATGCGCGTGGTGGTCAACTACCTCAGCAGCGCCAAGGCGGCCGAGGACGTGGTGGCCGGCATCGAGACCGCCGGTGGCCGGGCCATGGCCGTCCAGGCCGACGTACGCGAGGCGGCGGGCGTCGAGAGCCTGGTGGAGCGGGTCGGGGCCGCATGGGGCGGCGTCGACGTGCTCGTGCACAACGCACTGATCCCGTACGCGGTCAAGTCGTTCCAGGACATGACGTGGGAGGAACTGGGCGGCAAGATCGACGCCGAGATGCACGCGGCCTTCACGGTCACCAAAGCCGTCCTGCCCGCCATGACCGAACAGGGCTGGGGGCGCATCGTCTACATCGGGACCGGCCTCAGCCGGCGGCCCCGGGAGGGCATGATCGCGCTGGGCACGTCCAAGGCCGCCCTGGAGCAGTTCGCCCGGTACCTCGCCCTCGAACTGGGCCCACAGGGCATCACCGTCAACGTCGTCGCACCCGGTCCGGTGGAGACCCGTACCACCGAAGACCTGCTGGACGACGCCACAAGACAGCGGCAGGTGGCGGCCACTCCCCTGGGCCGCCTGGCACACCCGGCCGACGTCGCCCAGGCGGTCGCCTTCTACGCCGCCGAGGACAACGCGTTCATGACGGGCACCACGGCCGCCGTCAACGGCGGCATGGCCATGTACTGACGCCTCGCCGACGCCACGGTGCCCGTAGCGGGCCCGGCCGCACGGCGGTGACACGATCAAGGACAAGCACTCATGCACACGATCGATCTCGCCTACGTCGGGCGGGGCCTGCACGAGGAACTGGCCGCCTACATCGCCGACCAGGAGGATTTCTACGCCGACGAGGGCGTCCACGTCGCGCTGCGCGACGGCTGTACGTGGGACGAGGAGCGGCTGCGCCGCTGCGCCACCATCGGGCTCGGCCGGGCGCTGCTGTCCCGGCTGACCGACGGCACTCCCTGGGTCGGGCTCAGCGTCAACACCCACCGGCCGTTGTTCTGGTTCCTCGCCCGCTCCGGCCTGACCTCCCTGTCCGACCTGGCCGGCCGGCGGCTGGCGGTGCATGCCCCGCACACCGCGCCGGGGTGCTTCACCAGGATCGTGCTGCGCAGGGCAGGTCTCGACCCGGACCGCGACATCAGGACCGTCGTCCGCCCGCCCGGCGACTACCGCATGGACCTGCGCCGACTGCGCGACGGCGACATCGACGCCGCGCTGGTGGGCAGCACCATGGCACCGGAGGCGGTGGCCGCCGAGCACGGCTGGGAGGTACTGGCCTGGATGGGAGACCGCTTCCGGATCCCTACCGTGGGCCTGGCCGTCGACCCCACCCACACCGACCCGGACGGCCCCGCGGTCCAGGCCGTCCTCCGAGCGCACCGGCGCGCCCTGAAGGTCATCCACAACGACCCCGACACCACGGTGCGGCACATCCAGACGTTCCTCGGCGGGCACACCACGGACGAGGCCCGAGCTCACTACAAGACGTTCATCGCACCGCATTTCACCATCGACGGCCAAGCCGATCTGGCCGTCGGCGACAGGGCGATCACCGCGGTCGCCGCCGAACTCGGCGTCCCCGCCACCGTCACCGCGGCCGAGTTCTACCGCACGGCCACCACCACGTCGTAGTGGTGGGTTCGGGTGGTGCGGGACCGGCGACGGCGTCAGGACGTGGTCCGGCTCTGGTCGACCTCCTCGTCTTGAGCTGCCGCCCAGGAGGCGAGGAGCGACAGGCTGTCGTGCGAGGTCGTGCCCGGTTCGGCGGTGTAGGTGATCATCGTCAGGCCGGGTTCGGCGACGAGGTGGAGGAGGTCGTAGCGTAGTTCGAGCGCGCCCACGATCGGGTGCTGGAATCGTTTGGTGCCCCGCCCGTGGGCGCGCACTTCGTGCCGGGCCCAGAGCTCGCGGAAGGTGTCGCTGCGGGTGGAGAGTTCGCCGACGAGATCGGTGCGAGCGCGGTCCGAAGGGTTGACGCCGACGGCGGCGCGCAGCTGGGCGGTGAGGTCGTCGGCGACCTCGTCCCAGTCCCGCCAGAACTGGCGCGCGCGGGGGTCGAGGAACGTGAACCGGGCGAGGTTCGGCGCTGTGCGCGCACCGATGTGGAGCACGCTGTACAGGGCGCGGCCGAGGGAGTTGGCGGCGATCATGTCGAGGGCGGGGTTGCGGACCAGCGCGGGGACGCCGACGAGGGCGTCCAGGACCGTCTGCACCTGGGGAGCGATCGCCGTGGGCGAGGTGCGGCGGGGACGGGGTGCGGCGGACGGTCGGCAGGCGCGGGCCAGGTCGACCAGGTGGGCCTGCTCGGCGGCGTCGAGTCGCAGCGCCCGGACGATGGCCTGCAGGACGCTGTCGGAGGCGTTGGTGAGCGCACCGCGCTCCAACCGGATGTAGTAGTCGACGCTGAGCCCGGCCAGGGCGGCGACCTCCTCACGGCGCAGGCCGGGCACCCGGCGCTTGCGTCCGGCCACGGGCAGCCCGACCGACTGGGGGCTGATCCGCGCCCGGCGGGAGGCCAGGAACTCCTGAATCTGGCTGCGCTGGTCCATACCTCCACAGTAAACACAGGTGGAGCGGTTAAAGAGGGCCTGCCCGTACCCCCTTCGACACGTCCTGCCGCACCGGCCGCAGCTTTGCTTGCCTTGAGGCCATGACCAGTAAGACCACGGCTGAAAGGACCACCATGGCCCTCGGAACCGCAGTGATCGTCGGTGTCGGACCCGGCATCGGCCTCGCGATCGCGCACACATTCGCCCAGGCCGGACACCCGGTCGCCATGCTCGCCCGCGACGAGGCGAAGCTGGCCGCCTACGCCGACGGGTTCGCCTCCGCCGGCCAGGAGGTCCGCGGCTACGTCGCGGACGCCGGCGACCCCGACGACCTGCGCGCCGCGATCCGTCGCGCGATCACCGAACTGGGCGCTCCCGACGTGCTGGTGTACAACGCCGGCGTGCGGCGCAAGGACTCCCCCCTCGGCGGTGACGACCGGGACTGGGCCGATGTCACGGCCGTCAACGTCCTGGGCGCCAGGGTCGCGGCCGACGCCGTGCTGCCCGAACTGCGTGACGGCCGCGGGAGCCTGCTGTTCACCGGCGGCGGCTACGCACTGTCGCCGTCCAAGGACCACGCGTCCCTGTCCGTCGGCAAGGCCGCACTGCGCGCGTATGTGCACACGCTCCACGACCAGCTGACGGGAACGGGTGTGCACGCGACGTGCGTCACGATCACGAGGGACATCGGCGGCGGCGATGCGCGCTTCGACCCGGCAGTGCTCGCCCAGGCATACCTCGACCTGCACAACCAGCCCGCGAGCGCATGGCAGCACGAGCTGATGCGGTACTGAATCCTCCCGGGGCCCGCTGTGCACCCGACGGGCCCCGTGCCGTCGCTGTGGACACCGCGTAGTCCGCGCCCGCGCCGCCATTGTCGGTGCGCACGCTGTACGCCGAGGCCCTGGTGGCACGCGGCGACATCAGCGAACGGCAGGTGGAGGGATTGCCGTATTTACTTATGAGAGGTTGAGCAGTTCAGACTGATAAATCTACTGTTAGTACTTGTGAAGGCAGACATGGCCGCCGATGGCGGCGGTATACGCGATCTGAACGACGTCACCCGGCTCGCGTCCGACTTCCGGCTCGCGGTGGGGCGGGTGACACGGCGGCTGCGGCAGGCGCACGCCGTGGGCGATGTGTCGGTCTCGGAGGTGTCCGTGCTGTCGCGGCTCGCCGCCGACGGCCCGGGCTCCCCGACGTCCCTCGCCGAGCTGGAGCGGGTGCGGCCCCAGGCCATGGCGAGCACCCTCGCCCAGCTGGAACAGCGCGGTCTGGTCCGTCGTACTCCCGACGCCTCGGACGGGCGGCGGAGCATCCTGGCCGTCACCGAGGACGGGCGGGCCATGCTGGCCGAGCGGCGCTCCGAGTCGGTGCAGCGGCTCGCGGCCGTTCTCGACGGGTTCTCCGCCGAGGAGCGGTCCACGCTCGCCGCGGCCGTACCGCTCCTGGACCGGATGGCGGAGCGGCTGTGAGCGCGCGCATGCGGCCCGGCTCCCTGCGCTCGGCCCGCCACAAGGACACTCCCGTCGGGCCGGGCTACAAGTGGGTCGCGCTGTCGAACACCACACTCGGGGTGCTGATCGCCACGATGGACGCGTCGATCGTGATCATCTCGCTGCCGGCGATCTTCCGGGGCATCGGCCTCGATCCGCTCGCGCCCGGCAACATCGGCTATCTGCTCTGGATGATCCTGGGCTATCTGCTGGTGTCCGCGGTGCTGGTCGTCGTCCTCGGGCGGCTCGGCGACATGTTCGGGCGGGTACGGATCTACAACCTCGGCTTCCTGATCTTCGCCTGTGCCTCGGTCGCGCTGTCGCTCGATCCGTTCCGGGCGGGAGCGGGGGCGCTGTGGCTGATCCTGTGGCGGATCGTGCAGGCCTTCGGCGGGTCCATGCTCACCGCCAACTCGGCCGCCATCCTCACCGACGCCTTCCCGGCCCGGCAGCGCGGCACGGCGCTGGGCATCAACCAGATCACCGCGCTGGCGGGCCAGTTCCTCGGGCTGCTCGCGGGCGGTCTGCTCGCCGCCGTCGACTGGCGGGCCGTGTTCTGGGTGAGCGTGCCCGTCAGCATCACGGGGACCGTCTGGTCGTACCTGAGCCTGCGCGAGACCTCGGCGGCCCGCCCCGGCCGGATCGACTGGCTGGGCAACCTCACCTTCGCGGCGGGCGCCGGCATCCTGCTGGCGGGCATCACCTACGGCATCCAGCCCTACGGCGGCAGCGCCACCGGCTGGGGCAACCCGTGGGTGCTGACCGGCCTGATCGGCGGCGTGGTCCTGCTGCTGGCCTTCTGCGTCATCGAGCGGCGCGTCGCCGAGCCCATGTTCGACCTGGCTCTGTTCAAGGTACGGGCGTTCGCCGCGGGCAACCTCGCCGCCCTGCTGACCGCGATCGCGCGCGGCGGGCTGCAGTTCATGCTCATCATCTGGCTGCAGGGCATCTGGCTGCCGCTGCACGGCTACGACTTCGAGGACACCCCGCTGTGGGCCGGCATCTTCATGCTCCCGCTCACCCTCGGCTTCCTCATCGCGGGCCCCGTCTCCGGCTATCTGTCGGACAGGTTCGGCGCCCGGCTGTTCTCCACCGCTGGTCTGGTGGTCGTCATGCTCTCCTTCCTGGGACTGCTCGCGCTGCCCGTCGACTTCGACTACGGGCTGTTCGCGGCGCTGCTGCTGGTCAACGGGCTCGGCCAGGGCATGTTCTCCGCGCCGAACACGTCCTCCATCATGGGCAGCGTGCCGGCCGAGTACCGGGGCGTCGCCTCGGGCATGCGCTCGACCTTCCAGAACTCCGGTACGGCGCTGTCGATCGGGGTGTTCTTCTCGCTGATGGTCTCGGGACTGGCGTCCTCATTGCCCGAGACGCTGAAGAGCGGGCTCATGGCGCACGGGGTGCCGGCCGGCTCCGCCGCGCACGCCGCGTCGCTGCCGCCGGTGAGCACGCTGTTCGCGACGTTCCTCGGCAACAACCCGATCCAGCACCTGCTGGCCTCGGAGGGAGTCCTCGACCATGTGACCAGCGCCCAGCGGTCCGTCCTGACCGGGCACACCTTCTTCCCGCAGCTGGTCTCCGGCCCGTTCCACCACGGCCTGGGCATCGTGTTCGGCGTGGCCGCGGGCATGGCCCTGGTCTCCGCCGTGGCCTCCGCCCTGCGCGGCGGCCACGGGGCCGGGAACGACCACCAGGAGCCGAAGGACCGGCCGCCCGCGCGGACGGCACAGCCCCGGCACAACACGCCGTCGTGACGAGCGTGGGTGCCCCGCCGGGGGCACCCACGCACCGGTCACGGATACGAGACGAGGTTCGCCACGTTGGTCGACGCGTTCGACGGGCCTCCGGTGTTGTTGATGACGTGGGTGATGGTGCCGGTGCCGCCGAGGGAGACCGTCACCATGTCGGTGAAGCGCACGTTCGCGTTGTTCGGCGCCTCGATGGCGTGCGCCGCGACCACGCTCGGGTTGACGTTGAAGTAGCAGTAGCTGCCGAGGCCGTACGCCTGGTGGCTGGTGACCGAGTCGGCGACCTTGTAGGCCGCGTAGCCCTGGGTGGAGCCGTTCATCCAGGCCGCCTGGCTGGGCGGGTCGTACGGCATCTCGTTCTGGTAGAAGTACGTCCGGCCGCCGTTGCCGTTCCAGACGGTCTGGTACTTCTGGAAGTGCTCGACGAACAGGCCGTACATGGTCACGTTGTCGCCGTTGACGACCAGGCCGGTGTCGGCGGTGTTGCTGGTCCAGCCGACTCCGCTGCCGTGGTCGGCGCGCCAGATCCACATGTGGTCGCCGATGACGTTGTCGCTGTTGACGACCAGGCTCGTGGTCGCCTTGCCGACACCCGCGCCGCCGACCCGGAAGTACACGTCGTGCAGCGAGGTCGGGTCGGCCGCGTGCGAGGCCGAGGAGCCGCTCGGGCCGACCTCCACCAGGGTGGCGGAGTTGCTGGTGCCGGCGTCGAAGAGCAGGCCCGCGATCTGGACGCCGTCGACGTCGGCGACCTTCATGGCGGTGACGCCGTTGTCCGGGACGAAGGTGGCGAGGCCGAGGCCGAGGACCACGGTGTCGGCGCGGTTGATCTGCAGGGTCTGGTCGAGGTGGTAGACACCCGGGGTGACCAGCAGGTTCTTGCCCGCCGTCAGGGCCGCGTTGATCTGGGACGCGGTGGCGCCCGGCTTCACGACGTAGAAGCTGTCCAGGGAGAGCGAGGTGCCGGCCGCCGATCCCGAACTCCAGCTGGTGCCGGTGGAGTTGGAGCGGGCGGACGGTACGAACACCTGGTAGGTGCCGGAGCCGTCGACGTACAGGAACGGCTTCTCACGGGTCACCGGGCTCTGTGCCACCGTGGTGTAGGGCGGGCTGGGGAAGCTGGTGGCCGGGACGCCCGAGCTGCCGACGAAGACCATGTTCCAGTTGGCGCCGGTCCAGCTGCCGAGCTGCGAGTTGCGGGTCAGCCACTGCTGCTGGCTGCCGGAGTTGACCTGCCCGTTGATCTGGCTGTCGGCGATCAGGCCGCCGCTGGACCAGCCGCCGTCGTCCAGCGCGAGGTTGCCGCGCAGGTGCATCCGCCGGTAGGCCGCCGCCTGCGAGACCGCCCAACGGTCGCTGCCGCCGGTCGGGTTGACGGAGAGGTTCTCGGCGCCGCGCCAGAAGTTCTGGGTGGCGTTGCCCTGGAACCAGTCGGCCTCGGCGTGCACCGCGCCGTTGACCGACACCGCGTCCGGGGTCAGGCCGAGCCCCAACACCTGGGTGTAGAAGCCGACGTTGACGTCCGCGCTGTAGGCGCCCGGCTTGAACATCACGGCGTAGCGCTGGGAGCCGAACTGGTTGGTCTCCTGCTGCTGGAAGATCGAGTCCAGCTTGCTCTGGATGGCCGACGCGGACATCGACGGGTCGAAGACGACCACGTTGGGGCCGAGGTCCGGGTTGCCCGACTGGGTCACCGGGACGACCTGGAAGCGCTGGGCGTCGGTGCCGTTGCAGGTGTACTGCGCGAACCGCACGCTGTCGGCGGTCGAGGCGCCGGGGTCGTCGAGGCACTTGCCGCTGTTGCGGTTGACGAAGTGGTAGGCGCCGCCGCCGTCGTCGACGGGCAGCCACTGCTGGTTGTTGCCGCCGCCGTAGGTCCACAGCTGGACCGGCGCGCTGTCGGCCGTGGAGACGTCGGTGACGTCCAGGACCTCGTTCGTGTTGTTGGCGTTGCCGATCCGGACGTAGCCGCCGCTGGTGGCGGTGAGACTCCACTGCTGGGCGGTGGTGTTGTTGCACGTGTACTGCTGGACGACGGTGCCGTCGGCGGTGGCGGCGGCCTTGGCGTCCACACACTTGCCGCTCGCCGCGTTGAGCAGGGTGACATTGCCGGTGGGCAGGATGGCGGCGGACGCGGGTGCGGAGGCGCCGGTCGCGGTCAGCAGGGAGGCGGCCACAACGGCCAGTGTCGCGGCGGCCGTTGATCTGCGGCGCCGGGGAAGGTGAGGCACGGGTTCTCCTGATCCGAAGAGTGGTCCGAAGAGTGGGGGGTCAGCCGGTGTATCCGGCGAAGACGCGGGTGTAGTCCCAGTTCGACTGGCTCACGCCGGAGCAGCTGTCGGCGGAGCCGCCGGTGCAGGGCCGGTCGCGGTTGGCGGACCAGAAGGTGAGCCGGGCCAGGTGGTGCTGCTGGGCGTAGCCGAGGATGGTCCGGAAGTCGTTCACGGTCACCGTCTCGCTGTTGTCGGTGATGCCGTTCATCGACGAGATGCCCATGTCCCGGTAGGCCGTGTCGTCGCTGTAGCCGTACGCGGACTTCAGCGCGTTCTTGAGCCCCTCGGCCGCCTGGGTCGTGAGGTTGCCCATGTTCTGGCCCGCGCCGCCGAAGTCGAACGGCATGATCGCCCAGGCGTCGACGGTCAGCCCGGAGGAGGCGGCCCGGTTGATGAGGCTGGTGTCGGGGCCGCTCTGGCCGGTGCCGATGGTGATGTACACCTTCAGACCGGAGTTGTCCGCCTTCACGGTCTTCAGCGCGTCCACGACCCGCTGCTGCACGGCCCCGTTGCTGTAGGCGTCCGCCTCCAGGTCGATGTCCATGGCGCTGAGCCCGCCATAGGCGTCGATGACCTTCTGGTACGCCGCCGCCAGCTCGCCCGCGCTGGAGCAGGAGCTCTCCAGCTTGTTGCCGCTGTAGCCGCCGAAGGAGGGGATCACGTCACCGCCGTTGGCGCGCACGGTGGTGACGGTCTGCTGGTCGACCCCGCCGGTCAGCGCCCGGCTGCCGTCCCACTGCGGGTTGCAGTAGCCGTTGCTGAGGACGAACGCGAGCGTGTAGTACTTCACGCCGGTCGCGTTGGTGATCGTGGTGGGGCTCGGCGGGTCGCCCCAGCCGTTGTAGAGGTACGGCGCCACCGCCATCGGCGCGGACGGGGTGGTACCGCCGCCGGCCGCGGGCGCGGTCCACTTCTGGTTGGCGCCGCCCGTGCAGGTCCAGATCTGCGCGCGGGTGCCGTTGGCCGACGAATTGCCGGTCGCGTCCAGGCACTTGTTCGCCTGCGGGTTGACGATGTCGTGGGCGGCGGTGACCGTCCACTGCTGGTTGGCGCCGCCGGTACAGGTCCACAGCTGGGCCTGCGCGCCGTCGGCGGTCGAATTGCCGGTCACATCCAGGCACTTGCCGAGAGCCCTGATGGTGCCGTCGCTGCCGACGGTCCACTGCTGGGCCGCGGTGCCGTTGCAGTCGTAGAGCTGTACGGCCGTGCCGTCGGCGGAGTCGGCCCCGGCGACGTCCAGGCACTTGCCGGCGAGGCCGGCGACGGTGCCGGTGGCGGCCTGCGCGGGAGCGGCGGTGAGCAGTCCTGCGGACAGGGTCAGAGCGGCTATGGAGACAGCCGTGGGGAGAGGTCTGGCCATTGCGGGGGGTGGCCTTTCACGCGGGGGGATGCAGCACGGTCACATCCGTGAGGCTTTGTTTAAGGCGTGAAACTAAAGGTCCGGACCACCGGCGTCAAGAGGAGAGCCCCGCAGGGGCGCGGGGAACTGCGCGACCAGCAACAGCCCACCCGCGCCCAGAAGCGACCCGCACCCCTACGGCGCCCCCCGCCGCCTCAGACCGACCGCACCTCCGCGAACTGCGTCCGGTACAGCTCCGCATACCGCCCCTCCGCCGCCAGCAGCGACTCGTGCGTACCGCGCTCCACGATCCGCCCGGCCTCCACCACCAGGATCTGGTCGGCGGCCCGCACCGTGGACAGCCGGTGGGCGATCACCACGGCCGTACGCCCCTCCAGCGCCTCGGCCAGGGCCTCCTGGACGGCCGCCTCCGAGGTGTTGTCGAGGTGCGCGGTGGCCTCGTCGAGGATGACGACCCGCTGGCGGGCCAGCAGCAGCCGGGCGATGGTCATGCGCTGGCGCTCACCGCCGGAGAGCCGGTAGCCGCGCTCGCCGACCACCGTGTCCAGGCCGTCGGGCAGCGACCGTACGACCTCGTCGAGGCGGGCGCGGCCGAGGGCGTCCCACAGCTCCTCGTCGGTGGCGGCGGGCCGGGCCAGCAACAGGTTGGCGCGGACGCTGTCGTGGAAGAGGTGGCCGTCCTGGGTGACCATGCCGAGGGTGGCTCGCAGGGAGCCGGCGGTCAGGTCGCGGACGTCGGCGCCGCCGATGCGGACGGCACCCTCGTCGACGTCGTACAGGCGCGGCAGCAGCTGGGCGATGGTGGACTTGCCGGCGCCGGAGGAGCCGACGAGGGCGACGGTCTGGCCGGGTTCGGCGCGGAAGGAGATGCCGTGCAGGACCTCGGCGCCGCCGCGCGAGTCGAGGACGGCGACCTCTTCGAGGGAGGCGAGGGAGACCTGGTCGGCGGCCGGGTAGGCGAAGCGGACGTCGTCGAACTCGACGGCCACCGGCCCCTCGGGGACCTCGCGGGCGTCCGGTTTCTCCTCGATCAGGGGCTTGAGGTCGAGTACTTCGAAGACGCGCTCGAAGCTGACCAGGGCGCTCATCACCTCGACGCGGGCACCGGCGAGGGCGGTCAGCGGGGCGTAGAGGCGGGTCAGCAGCAGGGCGAGGGAGACGACGGCGCCGGCCTGCAGGGTGCCGCGCAGGGCGAACCAGCCGCCGAGGCCGTAGACCAGGGCGAGGGCCAACGAGGAGACCAGGGTCAGCGCGGTCATGAACACGGACTGGGAGGTGGCGGTGCGTACGCCGATGTCCCGGACCCGGGCGGCCCGTGCGGTGAACTCGGCCGACTCCTCCTCGGGGCGGCCGAAGAGCTTGATCAGGGTGGCGCCGGGGGCGGAGAACCGCTCGGTCATCCGGGTGCCCATGTCGGCGTTGAGCGCGGCGGCCTCGCGCTGCATGCGGGCCATCCGGCCGCCCATCCGGCGGGCGGGCACCACGAACACCGGCAGCAGCACCAGCGCGAGCAGGGTGATCTGCCAGGACAGGGTGAGCATCACCGCGAGGGTGAGCACGAGCGTGACCAGGTTGCTGACCACGCCGGACAGAGTGCCCGCGAAGGCGCGCTGGGCGCCGATGACGTCGTTGTTGAGACGACTGACCAGTGCTCCCGTACGAGTACGTGTGAAGAACGCGACGGGCATGCGCTGCACATGATCGAACACAGCCGTTCGCAGGTCGAGGATGAGTCCCTCCCCGAGCGTCGCCGAGAGCCGCCGCCCGAGCACCCCGAGCGCCGCCTCCGCGACCGCGACGAGCGCGATCAGCAGCGACAGCCGTTCGACGGTGCCGGTGTCGTGCCCCGACACGATCGCGTCGACGACATGGCCGGCGAGGACGGGGGTCGCGACGGCGAGCAGGGCGGTGGCCACCCCCAGCAGGACGAAACGGACTATGCCCGCGCGGTGCGGGCGGGCGAAGGCGGCGATGCGGCGCAGCGTGGCCCGGTCGAACGGGCGCCGCTCCTGCTGGGCGGTCATCACGCTGTGCAGCTGCATCCAGGCGGTGGTCTCCATACTCATGAAGGAGAACGTAGAACCTCAAGGTTCGTTGAGGTCAATGTGCGCGCGCCGTCCCCCCGTACGAAGGACCCGATGAGCCTCCCGAACCGTCATCCGGCGTCTCCTCTTCCGCCACCTGCCGTTGGGGCGGCGCGGAAAACCTCTCCGGGTGTGACAGCGGAAAGAATCCCCGGCTTCCGTGAGGGCCGTCTCCCCCGGCTCGCCCGCCGCATCCCCGTGCGGCACATCCTCACCCTGGTCCCGCTCATGCTCGTGGCGGTGATAGCGGTGCAGCACTGGCCGGTCCTCGTCGAGGGCTTCGGTCATCTGCGCGCCGCCTCCTGGCCCTGGCTGCTGGCGGCGGGCGGTGCCACGTGTCTGACCTGGGTGGCCGCGGCCTTCACCCGGCAGGGTGCGGTGGTGCAGCGGCTGCCCCGCTGGCGGCTGCTGGCGACCCAGCTCGCGGCGGGCTCGGCCAACCATCTGCTGCCGACGGGCCTGGGCTCGGGCGCGGTCAATCTGCGGTTCATGACCGTGTGCGGGGTGCCGCTCGCGACCTCCTCGGCCGCGCTCGCGCTGTATCTGCTCGCGGAGTCGGTCGCCCGCGTGGGCCTGATGGCCGCGCTGTTCGTCGCCTTCCCCGACGCGCTGCGGCTCGACGGCCTGCTCCCCGCCGGGGACGTCGGACCGGTCCTGGCCGTCGCGGGCGCGCTGGTGGCCGTGGCGGTGGCCGTGCTGTTCCTCGTACGACGGGTGCGCGAGCCCGTGTTCCGCTTCGTGCGGGCCGCCCTGAGCGAGGCCCGGTCGGTGCACACGCGTCCGACCCGCGCGCTGGCGCTGTGGGGCGGCTCGCTCGCCTTCCCGGCGCTCCAGGCCCTCGGTCTGGTGGCGGTGGGGCGGGCGCTGGGCCTGTCCGTGCCGCCCGCGCACATGGCGCTGGCGTATCTGGCGGCCACGGTCGCCGTCGCCCTGATCCCCACGCCGGGCGGCCTGGGTTCCGTGGAGGCGGCGCTGATCGTGGCGCTGGTGGCGGCCGGGGGCCCGGTGGCGCTGGCCACGGCCGTCGTCCTGGCGTACCGGATCATCACCGTGTGGGTGCCGTTGCTGCCGGGAGCGTTGACACTGGGAGCGCTGGTACGGCTGAAGGTCATCTGACCTCCGATCCCGAGGAGACGTATGCCGGTCCGCCTGGAACGCAAGGGTCCCGTCACCACGGTCGTCCTCTCCCGGCCCGCGGCGCGCAACGCGGTGGACGGGCCGGCGGCGGCCGAACTGGCCGCCGCCTTCCGGGAGTTCGAGGCGGACGACGAGGCCCGGGTGGCGGTGCTGTGGGGTGAGGGCGGCACGTTCTGCGCGGGCGCGGACCTGAAGGCGATGGGCGGCGAGCGCGGCAACCGGGTGGCGGAGGACGGGGACGGCCCGATGGGCCCGACCCGGCTGCGGCTGTCCAAGCCGGTGATCGCGGCGATCGCCGGGCACGCCGTGGCAGGGGGCCTGGAGCTGGCCCTGTGGTGCGATCTGCGGGTCGCCGAGGAGGACGCGGTGTTCGGCGTCTTCTGCCGCCGCTGGGGCGTGCCGCTGATCGACGGGGGCACGGTACGGCTCCCTCGGCTGATCGGCACCGGCCGGGCCATGGACCTGATCCTCACCGGCCGTCCGGTCCCGGCTTCCGAGGCGTACGAGATGGGCCTGGCCAACCGGGTCGTCCCGACCGGCCGTGCCCGCGAGGCGGCCGAGGAACTGGCCGCGTCCATCGCCGGCTTCCCCCAGGCCTGCCTGCGCAGCGACCGGGCGTCGGTGCTGGCACAGGAGGGGCTCGACGAGCCGACGGCGATGAACGCCGAGATCCGCTACGGGATGGGTGTGCTGACGGAGGGCCTGGAGGGAGCGGCACGTTTCGCGGCGGGTTCCGGACGCCACGGCGCCTTCACGGACGGCTGACCCTCCGCGGACGCCCGGCTTCGACGGCGCGCACGACGGGCTCCCCGTGGGTGGCCATACGGCCGGGCTCTTCGGGGTTGGCGGCACAGGCGGGCACCACGTGGGGGTGGCGGCACGGACGGGGTTTTCGGGGATGGCAGCACGGCCGGGCTGTTCGTGGGCGTCGACACGGCCGGGCTCCTCGTGACCGGTCCGGAGTTCGGCCTGTCGCCGGCGCTGTTCCGGTGCGCCGTCGGCAGGGCACGGAGTCGGCCGCGGGCAGGCCACGGTCCCGGATGTCGGCAGGGCACTGACCGGGCGCCCGGTCAGCCCCGCTCCAGCCGCTCCAGTACCGCCCTGGCCGCCCGGGTTCCCTCGCGGGTGGCGGTGCGGGCGTCCTGGCCCGGATGCCGCAGGGCGCCGACGGCGAAGACGCCGGGGTGTGAGGTGTCGTAGCCGTTGTCGGTGAGGATCAGCCGGGCCCGGCGGGCGAGTTCGTTCTCGGCGACGAAGTCCCCGGTGAAGACGACCGTGTCGCAGGCGAGCACCCCCGTCCGCCCGTCCTCGTGCCGGATCCGGACGCCGGACAGCCGGCCGTGTCCGAGGATCTCGGTGACCGTCGTGCCGGTGAGCAGCGGGATGCGGGAGCGGAGCCGGGCGTCCAGGGCGCGGGCGCAGGCGGCGCGGGGCCGGTCGGTGACCATCGCGACGACCTCGGCGCCCCCGGCCCGCACGGTCTGCGCGGCGGCGTACGACACGTCCTCGCTGCCGACCACGACCGCCCGGGTACCGATCGACTGCCGGTAGCGGTGCACCGCCTGCTGCAGTTCTCCCCCGGTGTAGACCCCGGCGGGCCGGGTGCCCGGGACCAGCCGTGCCGTACGGGGGCGTTCACGGGCGCCGGTGGCGAGTACCACCGCCCGCGCGGTGAGCGTCTCCGGGCCCCGCTCGCCCACGGTGGTGAGGGAGAGCGGGCCGGCCCAGTCCAGGACGGTGACCCCGGTACGGACCACCGCTCCGGCGCGCCCGGCCGCCTCGACGAGCAGGCGGGCGTACGCCGGTCCGCGCAACGGCCTGGTCCACGTGCCGAATCCGCCGTGGGCGCAGTGCCGTGGCGCTCCCCCGGCCTGCTGTTCCCGCTCCAGCACCTCCACCCGGGCGACCCCGGCGACGGCGAGCCGGGCGGCGGCCGCGAGACCCGCGGGACCGGCACCGACGACGAGGACGTCGACCCGGCGTTCGGCGGTCATCCGGTGGCCCCGGCCTTCTCGAACAGGTCGCGTACGGCGGCCCCGCAGTGGAAGCCCTGGCAGCGTCCCGACCCGGCGCGGGTGCGGCGGCGCAGGCCCGCCGGGCTGCGCGGCGGGATCGTGTCGGCGAGTGCGTCGCGGATCTCGCCGAGGGTCACGCGCTCGCAGTGGCAGACGATGACGTGACCGCCCTGCTGATAGGGGCGGGGGAAGGCCTCGCCGAGGTTCGGCATGCGGACCGGTTCCAGGTCGACGGGGTCCTTCAGGTCCAGCCCCGAGTCCCGCAGGAGTCCGGTGACATGGGCGGCGACGGCGAGCGAGGCGGTGAGGCCCGTGGAGCGGATTCCGCCGACCGTGACATACGCCTGGTCGGGGTGGGCGGAGATGCGGTAGTCCTCGTGCTCGGTGGCCGCGCGCAGACCGGCGTAGACGGCGGTGACCTCCTCGTCGACGAGTCCGGGCAGGATGCGGCGGCCCTTCTCGCGCAGCACCGCCAGCCCCTCGGCGGTCGACTGTGTGGCGGCCTTGTCGTCCAGGTCCTCGGCCGTGGGGCCCAGCAGCACGTTGCCGTAGACGGTGGGGGCGACCAGGACGCCCTTGCCGAGGGCGATGGGGACCGGCAGCAGGATGTGCCGGACGAGGTCGCGGGCGAACTTGTCGTAGACGATCAGCTGGCCCCGGCGGGGGGTGACGGTGAAGGCACGGTGGCCGAGGAGCCGGTCGAGGGTGTCGGCGTGCAGACCGGCCGCGTTGACCAGGTGGCGGGTGTGGAGCGGTCCGCGCGAGGTGGTCAGGGTGTGCACGCCCTCGTGTCGACTCACCTGTGTCACACGGGAGTTGAGGTGGAGGTCGACGCCGTGGCGGACCGCCTGGGTGGCGTAGGCGAGGGTGGTGCTCCAGGGGCAGACGATGCTCTCGCCGGGCACGTGCAGGGCGCCGAGCGCGCCGGGGCCGAGGTGGGGTTCGCGTGCGTACAGCTCGTCCGCGTCCAACTGGCGGGTGTCACGGCAGTCGTTGCGTACGGCCTTGGCCGCCAGCCCCGGCAGCGCGGCCAGTTGCTCCGCGTCCCAGGCGACCAGCAGCGCGCCGACCGGCTCGACGGGGATGCCGGACTCGGCCGCGTACGCGGTCAGGAGCCGGGAGCCCTCGCGGACCAGGCGGGCCTCCAGGGTGCCGGGGTGGGCGTCGAAACCGGTGTGCAGGATGGCGGTGTTGGCCTTCGAGGTGCCCTGGCCGACGTCGTCCTGGGCCTCCAGCAGGGCGACCCTGAGGCGGGGGTGGCGGGCGAGTTCGCGGGCGACGGCGCTGCCGACCACTCCGGCGCCGACGACCGTCACGTCGTACGGGACGCAGGGCAGCGGTCCTTCGGCGGTGACCGTCATACCGGGGCTCCTTCGAGGAGCTTGCCGACTGCGGCGCGGAAGACGCCGAGGCGGTCGGCGGCCTCGGCGGCGGAGATGCGGGGTTCGTAGACGGCGGAGGGTTCGCCGTCCGGCAGGAAGTCGACGGGGTCGGTGCCGAGGTGGGCCAGGGCGCCGACGCCGAGGGCGGTGGCGTCGGGCAGGGTGGACACCTCGACCGGGCGTTGCAGGAGGTCGGCCTGGGTCTGCATGAGCAGGGACGAGCGGGTCAGGCCGCCGTCGACGCGCAGCGCGGTGAGCGGGGCGCCGAGGTCGGTCTCGGCGGCTTCCGCGAGCTCCACCACCTGGGCGGCGAGGCCCTCGCAGAGGGCGCGCACCAGATGCCCGGGGCCGGTGTCGAGGCCGAGGCCGGTGAGCGAGCCGCGCAGGTCGCCGCGCCACCAGGGGGCGGCGAGCCCGGCCAGCGCGGGGACGAAGGTGACCCCGCCGGCGTCGGGGACGGTGCCGCCCACCCGGTCGAGGTCTCCGGCCCCGGAGATGACACCGAGGTCGGTGAGCCAGCGGACGGCGGAGGCGGCCGTGTACACCTGGCCGTCCAGGCAGTAGTCGGTCTGCCCGGCGAGGCGCCAGGCGACACAGCTGACCAGGCCGGAGGTGCCGTGCCGGGGGGTGTCGCCGGTGTGGGCGAGCAGGAACGCCCCGGTGCCGTAGGTGCATTTGGCGCCGCCGGGTGCGGTGATGCGCTGGGCGAGGAGGGCGGCCTGCTGGTCCACGGCGAGACCGGTGAGCGGGAGGTTGTGCTGGCCAAAGGTGTCCGTCGTACCGACGAGCCGGGCGTTGTCGACGATCTCGGGGAGGCGTTCGGCGGACAGTCCGTAGAGGTCGAGGGCTCTGGGCGACCACTGGACCCGGTCCAGGTCGAGGAGCTGGGTGCGGCCCGCGGTGGCCGCGTCGGTGACGTAGGCGCCGGTGAGCCGGTGCACCAGCCAGGCGTCGGTGGTGGTGACGACTCCGTCGCGGGTGAGGTGGCGGCGGATCCAGGCCATCTTGGGCGCGGCGAAGTAGGGATCGAGCGGGAGTCCGGTGAGGGCGCGTAACTCCTCGGTATGTTCGGCGAGTTCGGCGCAGACGGTCTCGGCGCGGCGGTCCTGCCAGCCGATCGCGGCGGTGAGGGGGCGGCCGGTGCCGGGGTCCCAGGCGAGGACGGTCTCGCCCTGGTTGGCCAGGCCAAGGGCGGTGACCGGTTCGCCGGCCTCGGCGAGCGCGCGGCGGCCGGCGACGAGCACCGAGCCGTACAGCTCCTCGGGGTCCGTCTCCACCAGGCCGCCGGGCAGGTGCCGGGGCCGTACGGCGGCGAATCCGGTGCCGATGACGCCCCGTTCGGGGCAGATCACCAGGGCCTTGGTGCCGGACGTGCCCTGGTCGACGGCGAGCACCGGACCTGTCATCGAGCCTCCCCTGGCGATCACTCGCGACAGCCTGCCGCAGTGGCGAGGGGCAGCACAAGCTCACCCGGATCGGCCCGGTACGAACCTGCTTGCGGATACGGCAGGATGAGCGGTTGCACATTCGAATGGGAGGTACCCGGTGAACCGAGCGCTCACCGTCGATGACCTGGTCCTGGCCGGAATCGCGCTGGCGGCGGGCCTGTTGCTGGCCTTTCTGTCGCGCGGGCTGCTGCGCTGGCTGGCCAAGCACGCCAAGCGGACCCGTTGGAGCGGCGACGACGTCATCGTGGACGCGCTGCGCACGGTGATCCCGTGGGCGGCGATCGCGGGCGGCGCGTCGGCCGCGGCGGCGGTGCTGCCGCTGACGAAGACGGTCCAGCACCACACCAACCAGTGCCTGCAGGTGCTGCTCATCTTCGCGGTGACGGTGTCGGCGGCGCGGGTGATCGCCGGACTGGTCCAGTCGGTCACCCAGTCCCGTTCCGGGGTCGCCGGTTCGGCCACGATCTTCGTGAACATCACCCGGGTGCTGGTCCTGGCTATCGGCTTCCTGGTGGTGCTGCAGACGCTGGGCATCTCCATAGCGCCCCTGCTCACCGCCCTGGGCGTGGGCGGTCTGGCGGTCGCGCTCGCCCTCCAGGACACCCTGGCGAACCTCTTCGCGGGCATCCACATCCTCGCCTCCAAGACCGTCCAGCCGGGTGACTACATCCAGCTGAGCAGCGGTGAGGAGGGCTATGTCGTGGACATCAACTGGCGCCAGACGACGGTCCGTCAGCTCTCCAACAACCTGGTGGTCATCCCCAACGGCGAGCTGGCGAAGGCCAACATGACCAACTACACGCGTCCCGAGCAGCGGTTGACGATCCTGGTGCAGGTGGGCGTGAGCTACGACAGCGACCTGGACCATGTCGAGCGGGTCACCACCGAGGTCATCGGCGAGACCATGCGGGACATCGCCGGCGCGGTCCCCGAGCACGAGCCGGCCATCCGCTTCCACACCTTCGGCGACTCCCGGATCGGCTTCACGGTGATCCTGGGCGTCGGCGAGTTCAGCGACCAGTTCCGGATCAAGCACGAGTTCATCAAGCGCCTGCACCGCCGCTACCGCGAGGAGGGCATCCGCATCCCCGCCCCGGCCCGCACGGTGGCGCTCCAGCAGGGGACCGTGGTGATCCCGCACCAGCGCACCGCCGAGGATGTGCCGGTCCCCGACTAGAACCACCTGGAGGTCGTGCTCACAGCGTGGCCGAGCCGTCGTGGTGGCGGCCGCCACGGCGGCTGTGCGGTACCGGAAACGATCGCGGAAGGCGTCCTCACCGGCGGGTGCAGCGTGGGGCGGTCGAGCAGGTCACGCATACGGTGACGTCGTTCAGGTGCCGGGTGGTGCGGATGCGCGGGTTCGCGGCGGCGTCGACCGGGCGGGCGCGCCGGCGTACGCGAGATCGAGGTCGAGGTCGTAAGCGACGAGGACCCGGTAGCCGTCGTCGAGGGCTGGGCGGAAGGTCGCCCAGGGCCGGGCGGACGGGGTCACCGAGGGTCTCCGGGTCCGGGGCCGGTGTCGCCCCGGACCTCGTGTCGCCGCCTTCCTCCCCCGCGGAGAAAGGACGGGCGAGGGCCGGGACCCCGTGGCGGCAACGGTCGCGTCCCGCAGCGCCTCCGCCGGCTCGCGTTCGGCCTGACCGAGCGAGGGCTCATCGGCGGGCGGCGCCGCCGTGCCGGGCAGGTCGGCCGCCGGGGCCGTCACTCCAGTGCGCCATCTCGTGATCCCTTCACTCGCGCGGCCGGGCGGTCGGTGCGGCCGCCCGTCGACGGTCGCTCGCCTGCCCTGACCACGGGGCCGGCCGATCCGGGACCACCGGGCCCGCTGATCCGGGACCACCGGGCCGGCCGATCCGGTTTCCCGAAGGCCGAAAATCGGATCTTCCGAGTCGCGGACCCCTGTCGAGCCCGGTTCGATCACGAGATATCTTGATGTCGAGCAATGTTGCAGACGTGGAGCGGAGCACCCGGTGACTGACTCGACCATCATCTACACCTACACAGACGAGGCCCCGGCCCTCGCGACGCACTCGTTCCTGCCGGTGATCCAGGCGTATGCCTCGCAGGCCGGTGTCGCCGTGGAGACCCGCGACATCTCGCTGGCCGGACGCATCATCGCCCACTTCCCGGAGTACCTGAACGAGGACCAGCGCATCCCGGACGCGCTCGCCGAGCTGGGCGACCTGGCCAAGACGCCCGAGGCCAACATCGTCAAGCTGCCGAACATCTCGGCGTCGATCCCGCAGCTCAAGGCCGCCGTCGCCGAGCTCCAGGGCAAGGGCTACGCGCTGCCGGACTACCCGGACGACCCGAAGTCGGACGAGGAGCGCGAGATCCGCGCCCGCTACGAGAAGATCAAGGGTTCCGCCGTGAACCCGGTCCTGCGCGAGGGCAACTCGGACCGCCGCGCCCCCGCCTCGGTCAAGAACTACGCCAAGACCCACCCGCACCGCATGGGCGCCTGGACCCCCGAGTCCAAGACCGACGTCGCGACCATGGGCGAGAACGACTTCCGCTCCACCGAGAAGTCCACGGTGATCTCCGAGGCCGGCGCCCTGAAGATCGAGCTGGTCGCCGAGGACGGCACCACCACCGTCCTCAAGGAGTCCGTACCGGTCCTCGCGGGCGAGGTCGTCGACGCCTCCGTGCTGCACGTCGCGCAGCTCAACGACTTCCTGGCCGCGCAGGTCGCGCGCGCCAAGCAGGAGGACGTCCTGTTCTCCGTGCACCTGAAGGCCACGATGATGAAGGTCTCCGACCCGATCATCTTCGGTCACGTGGTGCGCGTCTTCTTCCCGAAGACGTTCGCGAAGCACGGCGAGACGCTCAAGGCGGCCGGCCTCTCCCCCAACGACGGTCTGGGCGGCATCCTCAAGGGCCTGGAGAACCTGCCCGAGGGCGCCGAGATCAAGGCCTCCTTCGACGCCGAGATCGCCGAGGGCCCGGCCCTCGCCATGGTCGACTCGGACAAGGGCATCACCAACCTGCACGTGCCGTCGGACGTCATCGTCGACGCCTCGATGCCGGCCATGATCCGCACCTCCGGCCACATGTGGGGCCCGGACGGCCAGGAGGCCGACACCCTCGCGGTCATCCCGGACTCCTCCTACGCCGGTGTCTACCAGGCCGTGATCGAGGACTGCCGGGCCAACGGCGCCTACGACCCGTCCACCATGGGCTCCGTCCCGAACGTGGGCCTGATGGCGCAGAAGGCCGAGGAGTACGGCTCCCACGACAAGACGTTCGAGATCGCCACCGCGGGCACGGTCCGCCTGGTCGACGCGGCCGGCAACGTCGTGATCGAGCAGCCGGTCGCCGCCGGTGACATCTTCCGCGCCTGCCAGACCAAGGACGCCCCGATCAAGGACTGGGTGAAGCTGGCCGTCACCCGCGCCCGCGCCACCGGCGACCCGGCCGTCTTCTGGCTGGACGAGGGCCGCGCGCACGACGCGCAGCTGATCGCCAAGGTCCAGCAGTACCTGCCGGAGCACGACACCGAGGGCCTGGACATCCGGATCCTCACCCCCGTCGAGGCGACCAAGCTGTCGGTGGAGCGCATCCGCCGCGGTGAGAACACCATCTCCGTCACCGGTAACGTGCTCCGTGACTACCTGACCGACCTCTTCCCGATCCTGGAGCTGGGCACCAGCGCCAAGATGCTGTCGGTCGTCCCGCTGATGGCGGGCGGCGGCCTGTTCGAGACGGGCGCCGGCGGCTCCGCGCCGAAGCACGTCCAGCAGCTGGTCAAGGAGAACTACCTGCGCTGGGACTCCCTCGGCGAGTTCTTCGCGCTCGTCCCCGCCTTCGAGCAGTACGCCGACTTCACCGGCAACGCCCGCGCCAAGGTGCTGGCCGACACCCTCGACCGCGCCACGGCGACCTTCCTCAACGAGGACAAGTCCCCGACCCGTCGCGTCGGCGGCATCGACAACCGCGGCAGCCACTTCTTCCTGTCGCTGTACTGGGCGCAGGAGCTGGCCCGCCAGACGGACGACGCCGACCTGGCCAAGGCGTTCGCGCCGTTCGCCGAGTCGCTCGCCGCCGACGAGCAGCAGATCGTCGACGAGCTGCTCGCCGTGCAGGGCTCGCCGGCCGACATCGGCGGCTACTACCAGCCCGAGAAGGCCAAGGCGGACGCGGTCATGCGCCCGTCGGCCACCTGGAACGCGGCGCTCGCCGCGCTCTGAGTCCCGAGGTCTCCGCCCCGGCAGGCACCCCGCCTGCCGGGGCGGAGCCATGTCCGGGCCCGGCACACCGGCGGCGCGGCCGCCGGTGTGTATCCCGTTCGTGAAGTCTGCATGTCACGTGCGCCGGGTGCCTGGTCCGTCCTGATCCGCTGTGGTTCGCTCGGCGCATGAAGGTGCTTGTGAGCCGACGCCACGTG
This sequence comes from Streptomyces sp. NPDC048277, assembly GCF_040652235.1. NCBI lineage: Bacteria > Bacillati > Actinomycetota > Actinomycetes > Kitasatosporales > Streptomycetaceae > Streptomyces > Streptomyces sp. NPDC048277. The sequence goes on along the minus strand of NZ_JBEZLQ010000005.1, from coordinate 380,747 downwards.
GACTTCGTGCGCGTCACCACCATGGGGTGTCCCGCCGTGAGCTGACGCTCCGCCCGGCCCGTCCCCCGCCACCTCCCTCGTTCTGCCGACGCGTGCCCGCACGTGCGCGCCGTCCTGCCTTCCCGCACGAGGAGCAGCACCATGAGCCAGCCCATCGACTCCGTCACCGCCGGTCACACGCCCGAGGAGACGCCCGCCGGGTCCGACGCCCCGGCCTGGTCTTTCGAGACCCGGCAGATCCACGCCGGGGCCGTGCCGGACCCGACGACCGGCGCCCGGGCGACGCCGATCTACCAGACGACGTCGTTCGTGTTCCGGGACACGCAGCACGCCGCCGACCTGTTCTCGCTCGCCGAGCCCGGCAACATCTACACCCGCATCCACAACCCCACCCAGGACGTCTTCGAGCAGCGGATCGCCTCGCTGGAGGGCGGGGTCGCGGCGGTGGCGCTGTCGTCCGGGCAGGCCGCGGAGACCCTGGCGATCCTGACGCTGGCGGGCGCGGGCGACCACATCGTCTCCAGCACGTCCCTGTACGGCGGCACGTACAACCTGTTCCGGCACACGCTGCCGAGGTTCGGCATCGAGGTGTCCTTCGTGGACGACCCCGACGACGCCGAGGCCTGGCGGGCGGCGATCCGCCCCACCACCAAGGCGCTGTTCGCGGAGACGCTGGGCAACCCGCGCGGCAACGTCCTCGACGTACGGGCGGTCGCGGACGTGGCCCACGCGGCGGGCGTACCGCTGATCGTGGACAACACGGTCCCGACGCCGTACCTGCTGCGGCCCCTCCGGCACGGCGCCGACATCGTGGTGCACTCGGCGACCAAGTTCCTCGGCGGGCACGGGACGGCGATCGCGGGGGTGGTCGTCGACGGCGGCAGCTTCGACTTCGGCGCGCACTCCGAGCGCTTCCCGGACTTCACCGAGCCCGACCCCAGCTACCACGGCCTGCGCTACTGGCCGGCGCTCGGCCCGGGCGCGTTCGCCATCAAGCTGCGGGTGCAGCTGCTGCGCGACCTCGGTCCGGCGCTCTCCCCGCACTCGGCGTTCCTGCTGCTGCAGGGCGTGGAGACGCTGAGCCTGCGCCTGGAGCGGCACTCGGCCAACGCCTTGGCCCTCGCCGAGTGGCTGGAGCAGCGCGACGAGGTCGCCGCCGTCCACTATCCGGGCCTGCCGTCCAGCCGCTGGTACGAGGCGGGGCAGAAGTACCTGCCGAACGGCGCCGGCGCGATCGTCTCCTTCGAACTGCGCGACGGGATCGAGGCGGGCAAGCGGTTCGTGGACGCCGTGGAGCTGTTCAGCCATCTCGCCAACATCGGTGACGTCCGCAGCCTGATCATCCACCCGGCGTCCACCACCCACAGCCAGCTGGACGAGGAGCAGCTGGCGGCGACCGGGACCGCGCCGGGTCTGGTGCGGCTGTCGGTCGGGATCGAGAACCTCGCCGACCTCAAGGCCGATCTGGAGGCCGGTTTCCGCGCGGCCAAGGGCGCGGCGTCCTGAACGCCGTAACACGTCCGGAGGTCCCCCTTCCGCCGGCCACCGGGGCCTGGCGGGAGGGGGATCCGCCCGGTCGCCGTCAGTGGTGCGCGGCGGAGAAGCCGCTGCCGCTGGAGGCCGGCGGTGAACTGCCCGGCGTACGGCTGGCGTTCGAGACCTGGGGCCGGCTCGCCCCGGACGCCTCCAACGCCGTGCTCGTGCTGCACGCGCTCACCGGGGACAGCCATGCGGCCGGGCCCGCCGGGCCCGGGCATCCGGCCCCGGGCTGGTGGGACGGGGTGGTCGGGCCGGGTCGTGCGCTGGACACCGACCGCTGGTTCGTCGTCGCCCCGAACGTCCTGGGCGGCTGCCAGGGCAGCACCGGACCCGCCTCCCCGCGGGCCGACGGGCGCGGCCCCTGGGGTGCTGCCTTCCCCTTCCTGACCCAGCGCGACCAGGTCGCCGCCGAGGCCGCGCTGGCGGACGCCCTGGGCATCGGGCGGTGGGCGCTGGTCGTGGGCGGCTCGATGGGCGGGATGCGGGCCGTGGAGTGGGCGGTGTCGTACCCGGAGCGGGTCGGCGCGCTGCTGCTGCTCGCCACGACGGCGGCGACGAGCGCGGAGCAGATCGCGTGGGCGAACACGCAGCTCACCGCGATCCGCGCCGATCCCGACTGGCAGGGCGGCGGCTACCACGGCACCGGACGCGCCCCGCGCACCGGCCTGGGCCTGGCCCGCCGGATCGCCCATGTCACCTACCGCAGCGAGCCCGAGCTGGCGGTCCGCTTCGGCCGGACGCCGCAGGGCACCGAGAACCCGCTCGCCGGGGGCCGGTACCAGGTCGAGTCGTATCTCGACCACCACGCCGCCAAGCTGGTGGGGCGCTTCGACGCGGGCAGTTACGTGGTGCTGTCCGAGGCGATGAACGCCCATGACGTCGGCCGCGGCCGGGGCGGGGTGCGCGCCGCGCTCGGCCGGATCACGGCCCGCACGCTGGTGGCGGGGGTCGACTCCGACCGTCTCTATCCACCGGCCCAGCAGTCCGAGCTGGCGGCGCTGATCCCGTCGGCCGACCGGCTCCGGCTGATCGAGTCGCCGTACGGGCACGACGGCTTCCTGATCGAGACCGGGCAGGTGGGCGCGCTGGTGCGGGAACTGCTCGGCTGACGGCTCACCACTCCCGGGGCGCGATCAGCTCCTCGACGTCCGCGTCCGCGAAGCCGTAGGCCTGGGCGATCACCCAGAAGTCGCCGCCTATCTCCTCACGGGCCACGGTCTCGATCTCGCTGCCGGCCGCCTCGAACTCGGCCTCCAGGGCGTTGAACTCCTCGGTCGCCGCGTGGGTGAGGGCGTACAGGGCGGGCAGGCCGGCGGGGCGCTCCGCCTCGATGCGCTCGCAGAGGCGGACGAGGATCGCCCTGCCCCGGTCCACCACGTGGTCGGGGAAGTACTCGTCCTCGTACAGCTCCGCCAGGAACTCGTGCTCGGACATCTTCGGGTTGCTGATCGGCATGGCTCCGCCCCGCCCTCGTACGGCGTCGATGTGACACCTTGATCCTGCACCCTGCCACTGACAACGCCCCCGGGAGCCGCCCGTGTCCCAGCCGTCGTACGAACTCCTGCCCGGTGCCGCCGAGTCGCCCGTGCTCCTGCATGTACCGCATGCGGCGCGGACGATCCCGGCCGACGTCAGGGCGGGCATCGTGCTCGACGACGAAGCGCTGGAGCGGGAGCTGGACCACATCACGGACGCGCACACGGCACAGCTCGCGGAGGCGGCGGCAGGGCTCGCCGGGGTCACCCCCTGGCGGTTCGTCAACCGGCTGTCCCGGCTGGTCGTCGATCCCGAGCGGTTTCCGGACGAGCGGGAGGAGATGCTCGCCGTCGGGATGGGGGCCGTGTACACGCGGACCACGCACCGGGGCGTGCTGCGGGAGGAGGACGTGGATCCCGAGCCGTTGGTGGCGCGGTACTTCCGCCCGTACGCACGGGCGATGACGGAGGCGGTGGCCGGGCGGCTGGCCGCGACCGGGCGGGCCGTGGTGGTCGACGTGCACTCCTATCCGAGCCGGGCGCTGCCCTACGAGCTGCACGGGGCGGGGCCGCGGCCGCCGGTGTGTCTGGGCACGGACCGCTTCCACACCCCGGCCGCGCTGGCCCGGGCGGCGCGGAAGGCGTTCGCGGGGTGCGGGGAGACAGAACTGGACAGCCCGTTCGGCGGGACCTATGTGCCGCTGGAGTTCTACGGGACGGACGCGCGGGTGAGCGCGCTGATGGTGGAGATCCGGCGGGATGTGTACATGGCCGAGCCCGGTGGTCCGGCCGGGCCCGGTCTCGGCCGGCTCGCCGCCGCCCTCGCCGGGCTCGTGGACTCCGTGGGCCGCTGACCTCACCTGGAGCACTCCCACAGGACACGGGGTGAGGGCCGTACGACGGTGGAGCCATGACGACGGACATACCCACGCCCGCCGCGCCCGTCCGCGAGGCCGTGGCGCCCGTACGGGACTGGCCCGCGGTCGATCTGGAGGGGACGGAGTTCGACCCGGTCCTCGCGGCCCTGATGCGGGAGGGGCCGGTGACCCGGATCCGGCTGCCGTACGGGGAGGGCTGGGCGTGGCTGGCCACCCGGTACGAGGACGTCAGGACCGTCACCAACGACCCCAGGTTCAGCCGTGCCGAGGTCACCCGGCGGCAGGTGACCCGGCTGGCCCCGCACTTCCGGCCCCGCCCGGGCTCGCTGGCCTGGGCCGACCAGCCCGACCACAACCGGCTGCGCAAGCCGATCGCCGGTGCCTTCACGACGGCCGCGATGAAGCGGCTGCGGCCCCGGGCGCAGGAGATCCTCGACGAGCTGGTGGACGGGGTCGTACGGGACGGCCCGCCCGCGGACCTGATCGAGCGGGTGCTGGAGCCGTTCCCGATCACCGTGGTCAGCGAGGTGATGGGGGTGCCGGACGCCGACCGGGAGCGGGTGCACGCCTGGACCCGGCAGATCATCTCCACCTCGGGCGGAGCCGAGGCCGCCGACGCGGCCAAGCAGGGCCTGTACGGGTGGATCACCGAGACGGTACGCGCGCGTGCCGGCAGCTCGGGCGACGACGTGTACTCGCTGCTCGGGGGTGCCGTGGCCCGGGGCGAGATCGGCGAGGAGGAGGCCGTGGGGCTCGCCGGTCCGCTGCAGATCGGCGGCGAGGCGGTCACCCACAACTGCGGCCAGATGCTGTTCCTGATGCTCACCCGGCCGGAGTTGACGGCGTGGCTGCGCGAACGGCCGGTGGAGCGCGGGCCGGTCCTCGACGAGCTGCTGCGCTGGATCCCGCACCGCAGCACGGTCGGGCTGGCCCGGATCGCCCTGGAGGACGTCGAGTTGAGCGACGGCACGCGGATCCCGGCCGGCGATCCGGTGTACGTCTCCTATCTCGCCGCCAACCGCGACCCGGCCGTCTTCGCCGACCCGGACCGCATCGTGACCGACCGCGACCCGAACCCGCACCTCGCCTTCGGCAACGGCCCGCACTACTGCACGGGCGCGGTCCTCGCCCGGCTGCAGACCGAGCTGCTGGTGGACACCCTCCTCGACCGGCTGCCGGAGCTACGGCTCGCGGTGCCGGCCGAGGAGGTGAAGTGGCGCCGCAAGACGATGATCCGGGGACCGCTGACCCTGCCCGCCGCCTGGTGAGGGGCAGTGCCATGGCACGTACCGGGCAGTCGGGTTCAGGCCCGCAGCCACTCCGTGACGATCACGTCACCGCCGGTCCGCAGCCGGAGCGCGAACGGGCCGCTGGGCGGGGTGTCGCTGGCGAAACGGCCCATGCCGTCGACCGTGAGCGGGTGCGCCACCGCCGGACCGCCGAGCACCTCGATGCGCGCCGACTGCGGGGGCAGCACCTGGCCGAGCAGTCCGTCGCCGGTGACCTCGACGTCCACGGTGAGCCCGCCCGCCTGGAACGTGAGCATCCGGGGCGGGTCCTCCGCTCCTCTGACCGGGATGGCGTCGACCAGGGAGTCGAAGGTCAGCTCGGCGACCCGGGCGTCCAGGTCGTGCAGGATGTAGGCGTCCATGGCCAGTTGCAGCAGACCGGCCGGGAGCGGGTCGAGGACGGCAGCCGCCTGGCGCAGCTCCTCCTCCAGTGCGTCGGCGTCGAACTCGGTGCCGTCGAAGCCCTCGTCATCGCCCAGGTCCATGGCGCTCACACCGTTCCCCTCGCATCGAGCCGGGCCCGCAGCCGGCGCAGACAGCGCTGACGCAGCGGGCCGATGCTGCCCACCGCGATGCCCAGCGCCCCGGACACCTCGACATAGCTGGGCGGTGGCGAGGCCATCAGGACGCGGAGCAACTGCCTGCACCGGTCGCCCAGTTCCTCGAACTCCTGCCACAGCAGGCGGATCTGCTCGGCCTCGGCCGCCGCGTCCTCCGCGTCGATCAACGACTGTTCGGGCGTACGGTCGTCGCTGACCCGGTCCAGGACCTGCGGGTCGTCGGTCGGCAGCAGCCGGGTCTGGCTCCTGATGACCTTCAGGCACTCGTTGCGTGCCGTGCTGGCCAGCCAGGAGCCCGCCTTGTCGGGCTCCCGGATACGGCCCAGGTGCTGGGCGAACCGGAACCACACGGTCTGGCACACCTCGTGCCCGTCGGCGTCGGAGAGCCGGTGTGCGCGCACCACTGACCACACCAGTGGGCTCAGCCCTTCCACGAGCGCCTTCCAGGCCGCCGCGTCGCCGTCGACGGCGGACTGGACCAGCGCGCCGACCTCTGCTCGGTCCACGGTTCCACCCCTCGTGTACGGCAAGTCATCGTACGCCGTGGAGGGGGGTGTTCCGGACCTCAGGCCAGGGTGGCCGGCCATTCGACGGGGACCGGCTGCCAGGTCGCCGGGCGGAGCGCCGGTACATGCGCGCCGCGCACCTCGGCGTACTCCGTGATGCTCTCCAGGAGTTGCGCGCGGGCGACGCGCGGGTCGGCCTCCTTGGTCGTGGTCATCCGGTCGGCGACGAGGCCGGCGACGATGGGGGTGGCGAACGACGTTCCGCTCCACTGTGCGAACCCTTCGAACATCACTTGGTCCGGTTTGCCGGGGCCGGTCGTCCCGGTGTCGGTCAACACGCCGGTGTGGCGCGGGTACTGGCAGGTGCAGGCGTAGGTGAAGCCGAACCGGCAGGCGTCATAGGTGGTGTGCTGGTACACGTACGGCACGGGCGCGTCGAAGCCGGCCATGACGCCGATGAGCTGCTCGCCGGGGGCGTAGACCTTGACCCAGCCGCCGTGGTTGGTGAAGCAGGCGCCGTACTCGCCGTCGCTGCGCAGCGCGCCGACCGAGAGGACCGTGTTCTCGTAGCCGGCCAGGTCGGCGCAGGCGGCGGGCCAGAAGTTGGTGGCGCTGCCGTTGTTGCCGGCGGCGGCCACGAGCAGGGTGGACTGCTCGCGCAGAGCGTCCATGAAGGCCTCGACGGCGAGCAGTCCGTCGGCGCTGCCGTTCGAGGTGCCCGCGGAGAGGCTGATGATGTCCGGCCAGCCGTGCTGGTCGATCGCCTCGAAGAGCTTGCCACCGAACTCGGACTCCAGGATGGCGCCCGCGTCGTTGAGGGTGTTGGTGACGGTGATGTCGGTGTTGGGGGCGAGGGCGGCGATGAGTCCGGCGATGAACGTGCCATGGCCGACGTACTGCTGGAGGATTCCGTCGGCGTCGGTCTCGGAGAGCTGCGGGTCTCCCTGGACGCGGGCGAGGAGGGGGTAGGAGCGGTAGTCGTGCACCAGACCGGTGTCCATCACCAGCACGCTGACGGCGGTGTCGGGGTCGTAACTCCCGGCCACGGCGTCGGGGTTGGGGGTCTGGGTGAGCAGGGCGGGAAGCGGCTCGCAGGGGTTGCAGGAGTTGGCGTTCCCCGTGGTGGACACCACGTGGTTGCGGCTGACCAGACGGCGCCCGGCACGGGCCTCGGAATCCCGCAGGGCGCGCAGCGCATGCCTGACGGCGTGGTCGCCGGTACGGTCGCCGTGGCTCGGATCGCCGACCTGGATACGGGTGACCCCGGTGCGGTTGGTCTCCGGGCTCGCCCTGCGCACCTGGTCGGCCACCAGGCCGGTGGTGGCCGTGAAGTGGGCGCGCACGGTGTCCTCGACGATCCGTGCCTCCTCGCCGTCGCGGGCGAGGACCACCCCCTTCTCGTACAGGAACTCTGCGGCGTCGTCCGGCCCCATCGCCAGTGGAACGTGCGGCATGGAGCGCTGGATCTGGTCGAACTGCTCGTGGAATCGCTGAGGTGCCATGGCCTGTCTCCTCCCCCAGAAACGGCGTTCTTCAGTCAGAGTCGCGAGGTGGTTGCTTGATACAGCGTCAAACGGGTGGGGCATGTATGCCCAGGCCACTACCATCCGAGGGGTGACTGCGCGACGCGATTCGGTTACGGAACTCCTGCCGATGGTGTTCGCCGCCCCCGGCGAGGCCCTGGCGCGGGCCGAGCATGTCCTTCGGTCCGATCCGTCGCCGCTGGACGCGTCCGTCGCGCACCAGGTCATCGGCATCTGGCAGCGGGACTTCGGGGACCTGGCCGTGGCCCTCGACCATCTGCGGCGCGCCCGGACCTGGGCGGCGCGCGCGGAGTCGGCGGAGCGGGAGGCGGACGTCCTCGGCACCCTCGGGGTCGCCCTGGTGCACGCGGGGCGCACGCGGCAGGGGCTGACCGTGCTGGACCGCGGGGTGGCCCGGGGCAACGGACACACCCGGGCGCGGGTGCTGTACCGGCGGGCGTTCGCCGGGTGGGTACTGGGCCGGCACAAGGAGTCCCTGGAGGACCTGCGGCGGGCGATACCGGTGCTGCGGCAGGCCGACGACGTCATCTGGACCGCGCGGGCGCTGAGCCTGCGGGCCACGGTGCATCTGGCGCTCGGCGCGGTGGACCGGGCGGACGCGGACTTCACGGCGGCGGAGCTGCTGTGGGAGACGACGGGCCAGGAGCACGACAAGGCGGTCGCCGTGGAGAGCCGGGGCCTGGCCGCGTTCCGGTCCGGCGACATCCCGGTGGCGCTGCGGCTGCTGGCCGAGGCCAAGGAGCGGTACGACGAACTGGGCACGCCCCCGTTCATGCTGTACATCGCGCGCTGCGAGGTGCTGATGGCGGCCGGGCTGGCCCCGGAGGCGCTGGCCGAGGCGGACGCGGCGATCGCGGCCCTGGACCGGATCGGCGGGCAGTCCACCCGCAAGGCCGAACTGCTGCTGACCGCCGCCCGGTCGGCGCTGTCCACCGGGGACGCGCAGACCGCGACCGCCCGTGCCGCCGTCGCCGTACGGCTGTTCTCCGGGCAGCGGCGGAGCTGGTGGGAGACGCACGCGCGGCTGGTGCTGATCGAGGCGCGGGTGGCGGGCGGGGCCGCGTCGGGGCGGCTGGTGCAGGACGCGGCGGCGGTCGCCGACCAGCTGGCGTCCTTCGGCGCGCCGGCCGCGCCGGAGGCCTCGCTGCTCGCCGGCCGGATCGCGCTGGCGCTGGGCTGGACGGCGGACGCGGAACGGCATCTCGCGGTGGCCGCGCGCAGCAGGCACGTCGGGCCGCCGCTGGCCCGGATGACCGGCTGGGTCGCACAGGCGCTCCGGGCCCGGGCGGCCGGTTCGCGCCGAGGCGTCCTGGAGGCGTGCCGACGCGGCCTCGACGTCCTCGACGACCACCGGATGACCCTGGGCGCCTCGGAGTTGCGAGCCCGGGCCACCGCCCAGGGCGCGGAGCTGGCCGCACTGGCCCAGCAGGCGAGCCTCGCGCACGGCGGCCCGCGCCGGCTGCTGGAGTGGAGCGAGCGTCTGCGGGCCACGGTCCTGTCCACTCCCCCGACCCGGCCGCCCGCCGACCCGGCGCTGCTCAGCTCGCTCACCGCGTTCCGGGAGATCGCCTCCCGCGCGGAGGACGCCCGCCGGGAGGGCCGGCCGGTACCCGCCCTGGAGCGCGAACAGCGGCGCCTGGAACGGGAGATCCGCTCCCGCACCCACCACACCCGGGGTGACGCCCCCGGCGACGGCGACCGGTTCGCCCCGGCCCGGCTGCTCGACCGGCTCGGCGACGCGTGCCTGGTCGAACTCGCCGTCCTGGACGGCCGGGTGCACATCCTGCTGTGCGGGCAGGGGCGGGTGCGGCGCTTCGAGGGGGGTCTGCTGGCGGAGGCGGTGCACGAGGCGGAGCACGTCCAGGCCGGGCTGCGGCGGCTCGCGCATCCGGGGGCGGAGGGGCGGCTGGCGGTCGTGGAGGCCGCGGGACGGCGCCTGGAGGAGCTGCTCCTTGCCGGGGCCGCCGCCCATCTGGGGTCGGGCCCTGTCGTCATCGTGCCGCCGGGGGCGCTGCACCGGGTCACCTGGGCCCTGCTGCCCTCGCTGCGGGAGCGGGTGCTCAGTGTGTCGCCGTCGGCGGGGAGCTGGCTGCGGGCCCGGGAGACCGAGCCGCCGCCGGGTGGCCGGCATGTGCTGGTCCGCGGGCCGGGACTGGCGACCGGGGGCGCGGAGGTGCCGGAGGTGGCCGGACACTACGCGACGGCCACGATCCTGGAACACGACGACGCCCAGGTCCCCCGGGTCCTGCGCGAGTTGGACGGCGCGGCGCTGGCGCACATCGCCGCGCACGGCACCTTCCGCGCGGACAGCCCGCTGTTCTCCTCCCTGCGCATGGCCGACGGCCCGCTGATCGTGCACGACTTCGAACGCCTCGACCGCAGCCCGTACCGGATCATCCTGTCCAGCTGCGACACCGCCCGGCTGGCCTCGGTCGGCGCCGACGAACTCCTCGGCCTGGTCACGGCGTTGCTGCCGCTGGGCACCGCCGGGGTGGTGGCGAGCAGCGCACCCGTCAACGACGCGGCGGTGGTGCCGCTGATGCTGGCGCTGCACAAGGGGCTGGGCGCCGGGCTGTCGTTGGCGGAGTCGCTCCGGGACGCCCGGGCCGCCCTGCCGGGCGACGCGCTCCACCAGGCGACGGGGTGGGCGTTCGCCGCGTTCGGGGCGGCCTGAGCGGGTCCGGCTACGCCGACTGTTCGTCCGGCTGCTCCACCAGCCACGGCAGCGCGGTCCGGTCGCCGGCGCCGAGCCGGGTGTACGCGCCGTACAGGTGGTTGCCCACCGTCCGTACGGACAGGGTCAGTTGCTCGGCGATCTGGCGGTTGCTGAGGCCCGCGGCGGCGAGGGTGACGATCTGCCGCTGGCGGGCGGTGAGTTCGCCGAGGACCAGGCCGGACAGGGCCGGGGTGCGGGCGCCCTGGCAGCGGCGGGCGAGGGCGACCGCGCGGGTGCGGGACATCCGGGCGGCGCGCGGGTCGCGGTGGGCGCGGACGGCCTGGGCGTGGGCCTCCGCCGCGAACAGCAGCAGCCCGCGCCCGGCCAGCGCCTCGGCGGCCCGGTCGAGGGCGGGTCCGTCGCCGCGGGCGAGGGCCTCCGCGTGCCGCGCGAGCACCCCGTGCAGCCGCCCCGCGGCCTCCGCGGGCACGCCGAGCCGTACGGCTCCGTAGTGCGCAAGACCCCCGTCCTCGCGCACTACGGAGCCTTCCCCCGACTCGGCGGCGGCACGGGCGAGTTCGGTACGGCAGGAGGCGTCGCCCGGCGCCGCCCGCAGTCCCTCCCCCGCCCATGCCGCCGCCTCTCGCAGCTCCCCCCGAAGCCGCGAGTACCGGGCACGCACAGCCGCGTACCCGGCCGGTACGGGCAGGCCTTCCGCAACCAGCCACTCCCCCACCGGGGCCGGTGCCTCCCGTACGTCCAACTGCTCGATACGGTCTTCCAGTTGCTCTTGCTCGTCCTTCAGGGCCGGCTCGCACTGGTCGGGGGTGCGGGCCAGCCTCCGGGCCCGGAGCCGGCCCGCGCGGGCGCGCAGCGCGGGGCCGTGCAGGGGGTGGGCGAGGCGGACGGCGCCCCGGTCGTCGACATGGATCAGGCCGCTCGTCTCCAGCCGTTCGAGTATCCCGAGGTCGAGGCCGTCGTCGAGGTGCAGGGGCAGGGGCTCGGCGAACGCGAGGTGTTCGAGCGCGTCGTACTCGCCGGGGCCCGGCCGGTCGAGGAGAGGCGCGATCCGGTCCCGTACGGTCGCGGTGAGCGGCAGCGGGCCGCACCACGCCCACTCGCCGGTGTCCGGCACCCGGGTCAGCCGGCCGGACTCGCGCAGCGCGCCCAGCAGATCGCGCAGCAGCCGCAGATCGCCCCGGCACACCCGGTGCAGCCGGCGCACGGTGAGCGGGTCCGGACCGCTGCCCGCGAGAAGCTGGGCCGTCTCGTCGTACGGCAGCGGCTCCAGGGCGAGATGGGTGAGGAGTTCCCCGGTCCACAGCCGGGAGACCGCGCCGGGCACCGGAGCCGTGTCGGCGGCGGCCACCACCAGCCGGGTACGGCCGTGCACGGCGAGCTGGTGGACAAGGGCGGCGGAGGCCCCGTCGAGAAGGTGGGCGTCGTCGACGACGAGGAGCCGTACGCCGGACAGCTGCTGGAACGCGCCGACCAGGGAGGCCCGGTCGGGGAGCAGGTGCGCGAACGCCGCGAACGGGAGGGAACTGGTCTCGGGGGTACCGGTCACCCGGGCGCAGTCGGTGCCCCGCACCGCCTCGGTGATCAGCCGGGTCTTGCCGCTGCCCACCGGCCCGGTCACCACGACGCCCTGCCGTCCGGCGACCGACGCCCGCCTCACCAGCTCCAGTTCGTCCTCCCGGCCGGTGAACGGCCAGGGCAGTTCGAGGGTTCGCGCGTCCTGTTCGTGAATCGTCACGTGAGTATGAGTCGCGTTACTCAGCTCTGATACAGGGGGACTTGAGTAGCTTCCGACTCAGGCGCCCGGCGGGGCGAAACGGCAGTCTGTTCGCATGACCCGACGCTACTGCTCGCTTCCGCAGCAGGCGGCCCCGGCGTTCCCGCCGGGACTGGCCGCCGAGCGGCTCGGCGCGCTGACCGGCGGGCGGCGGATGTGGGTCAACGGCACGGTTCTGCACTACTACTTCTTCGACGCCGACACCGACGCCTCGGTGATCCCGGTCCCCGGGACCGGGGAGACCCGCCGGGTGCCGTGGACCGGTGCCAAGGAGCAGCGCGACGTGGTGCGCGAGGGCTTCCGGCAGTGGCGGGACCTCGGCATCGGGGTGACGTTCACCGAGGTCTCCGACCGGCGCGAGGCCGAACTGCGGATCGGCTTCCAGCTCGGCGACGGCTCCTGGTCGGCGGTCGGCCGGGACGCGCTCTCGGTCGGCCTGGGCGAGCGCACGATGAACCTGGGCTGGGACGTGACGGAGCCCGGCGGGCGCTGGACGGCGCTGCACGAGATCGGGCACGCGCTCGGCATGCGGCACGAGCACCAGAGTCCGTTCGCCGGCCTGCACTGGGACGACGAGGCGGTCTACACCGACCTCTTCGGCCCGCCGAACCACTGGAGCCGGGACAAGACCCACTTCAACATCCTGCGCACACTGGACCCCTCCGAGGCCAACGGCTCGGTGTGGGACCCGCAGTCCGTGATGCAGTACCCCTTCGGCCCGGGGATGATCCTGGAGCCGGAGCAGTACCACAACGGCCTGTACCCGCCGGGATCGCTGTCCCCGGCGGACAAGGAGTTCGCCCTCCGCTGGTACCCGCCCGCCGGCACGCCGGCCGCGCTGGTGCCGTTCCGCTCGGCGCCGCTCAGTCTCGGGCCGGGCGAGCAGGGGGACTTCGCCGTGGAGCCGCCGGAGACCCGCGTCTACAGCGTGGGCACCTTCGGAGAGAGCGACTCCGTCGTCGTGGTCTTCGAGGAGCGCGACGGGGAACCGCGCTACCTCGCCGGCCACGACGACGGGGGCACCCCGCACAACGCCACACTCAGGGTCAGGCTCGTCAAGGGCCGCCGCTATGTCGTCCGCGTTCGTCTCCATTCCACGTGGGGGTCGGGGGAGACAGCGGTCATGTGCTGGTAACGGCACGGCCGCGACGCGGAGGTCGGACCACACAGTCCGGCACCGGGGGAAGGGGCCGAGGCACGTAACCTTCGGGGGAGGGATACGTGCCTCGGCCACACCGGTAGCGGACCGCGGCGGCGGGACCTCAGCGGCGGCGCCACTCCTCGGCCAGTAGTTCGTAGGAGCGGACTCGGTCCGCGTGGTCGTGGGTGATCGTCGTGATCAGCAACTCGTCGGCGCCGGTGGCCTCCTGGAGCTGGGCCAGCTGGTCGGCGACGCGGGTGGGTGAGCCGACGAACTGGGTGTCGAGGCGGTCCTGGACCAGTTCGCGGTCCTCGTCGGTCCAGGCGTGGGCGCGGGCCTCGTCCGGGGTCGGGAACTGGATCGCGCCCTCGGCGGTGCGGATGCTGCGCACCCAGAGCCCGTAGCCGGTGGCCAGTTCGCGGGCGGTGGCGTCGTCCTCGGCGACGACGACGTCGGCGGAGACGCTGACGTAGGGCTTGTCGAGCGTCTCGGAGGGCTCGAAGAAGGAGCGGTAGCCGTCCACGGCCTCCAGGACGGTGGCCGGGCTGACGTGGTAGTTCGCGGCGAACCTGAGCCCTCTGGCGCCGGCGGTCTCCGCGCTCTGGCCGCCGCTGCTGCCGAGGATCCACACCTCGACCTCGGCCCCCTCGCCCGGCACGACATGCGCCTCGACGCCCTCCGGGGAGCGGTAGGTGCCGGCCAGCAGGGCGAGGACGTCGTCGATCTGCTCGGTGTAGTCCTGGGACTGGGCGCCGGGGAGCAGGAGCAGCTTGCGCTGCAGGGCGATCCGAGGGGAGCCGAGGAGACGTTCGAAGGAGAAGCGGGGCGGGATCAGGAGGCCGTTCGGGGCGCGGCCGTCGGCCACGGGGGTCGCCGTCGGCGCGGTCGCCTTCGCACCCGGCGGACGCCCGCCCGAGCGGCCGAGGCCCAGATCGAAGCGGCCCGGGTGCACGGCGTCCAGCAGGCCGAACTCCTCCACCGTGGACAGGGCCGTGCGGTGACCGAGTTGTACGGCTCCCGAGCCGAGCCGGATCGTGGAGGTCGCGGCGGCGGTCAGCGCGAGGACGACCGCGGGTGACGTACCGGCGACCCCCGGGTTGAGATGGTGCTCGGCGAACCAGTGGCGGGCGTAGCCGAACCGTTCCGCCTGCCGGGCCAGGTCCACGGAGTTGCGCAGGGCCTCGGTGGCCGTCGAACCGGAGGAGATCGGGACGAGGTCGAGGACGCCGAGGGGGATGTCAGACACGGCTTGCCTCCTCGGCGGGCAGGACCGGGCCCCAGTCGAAGGGCGGGTCGGGGATGTCCTTGCGCAGGGTCGGGGCGACCGCCGACTGGAAGAGTTCCAGGGAGTCGCGGTGCTGGGTGTCGGTGAGACCGCCCGCGTCCGCGTGCAGATGGACCACGGTGTGCCCGAACCGCTCGTGGTAGCGGTGCACCTTGTCGATGACCTGCTGCGGGCTGCCGATCAGCGCGGAGCTGCGCTCGGCGAAGTCCTCCAGGGTCTCGAAGACCACCGGCAGCCCCGCCTTCCTGAAGAAGGCCAGGTTGGCCTCGAAGACCGGGCGGTACGCGGCGAGCGCCTCCTGGGAGGTGGGGGCCACGAGGATGCCGGCGGTGCCCGCGCCCACCGCGATGTCCGCCGGGTCGTGGCCGTAGTACTCCCAGCGTTCACGGTAGTGGCGGATCAACTCGGCATACGGCTCTATGGGGTTGGTGACGTTCGCGGAGAACAGCGGGTCGCCGTAGCGGGCCGCGAGGTCCACGGACTCCTTGCTGGTGGCGCTGCCGTGCCAGACCCGGACCGGCCGCTGGTAGGGGCGCGGCCAGACCTCGGCGTCGGTCAGCGGCGGGCGGAAACGCGTGTCCGCGGTGACCTTGTCCTGCCGCCAGAGCTGCCGGAACACCTCGTAGCTCTCGGCGTTGCGGTCCCACTGGTCCTCGGGGGTGACGTGGAACAGGTCGCGCTGGGCGGCGCCGTTGCCCTTGCCGATGATCAGGTCGAGGCGGCCCTCGGAGAGGTGGTCGAGGGTCGCGTAGTCCTCGTACGCCCGGACCGGGTCGAGCAGGCTCAGTGTGGTGACGGCGGTGAAGAGCCGGATGCGCCGGGTGAGCGCGGCGACATGGCTGAGCACGACCGTCGGGGAGGAGGAGATGAACGGCCGCTCGTGCCGCTCCCCCACCCCGAAGCCGTCGAAGCCCAGTTCCTCGGCGAGCACGGCGTTGTCGAGGACCTCGCGGAACCGCTCGTGGGTGGACTTCCGCTCGCCCGTGACCGGGTCCGGGCGGTGCACGATCAGGGTGATCGCGAGGAACTTCACGACGCGGCCCGTTCGGTGCGCGGCTCGTCCGGGTGGGCGAGGCCGAGGTGGTCGCGCAGGGTGCTGCCCTCGTACTCGGTGCGGAACACGCCCTGTTCCTGGAGCAGCGGTACGACCGTGTCGGCGAAGCCGTCGAGGCCGCCGGGGGTGATGTGCGGGACCAGGATGAAGCCGTCGGAGACGTCCGCCTGCACGAAGTCGTTGATCGTGCGGGCGACGGTGGCCGGGGAGCCCACGAAGGTCTGCCGGTTGCCGGTGTTGATCACCAGGTCGCGGATGGACCACTTGTTGGCCTCGGCCAGCTCCCGCCACTCGCGGGCGATGGCGACCGGGTCGCGGTACATCCGGACCTGGGCACGGCCTCGCGAGATGTGGTCCTCGCTCACCAGCGGGTCGACGTCGGGCAGCGGGCCCTCCGGGTCGTACGACGACAGGTCCCGGTTCCAGACGAACTCCAGGTGCTTGAGGGCCGTCGCCCCGCTGACCTGCTGGCGGCGCACCTGGTGGGCAATCTCCTCCGCCTCCTCGTCGGTGTCGCCGAGGACGAAGCTGGCGGCGGGCAGGATCAGCAACTCGTCGGGCCGGCGGCCGTACTTGGCGAGGCGGGACTTGACGTCCGTGTAGAAGGCCTGGCCGGCGTCGAGGGTGGCGTACCGGCTGAAGATCGCGTCGGCACTGGACGCGGCGAACTCGCGGCCCTCGTCGGACTCGCCGGCCTGGAAGATCACCGGGCGGCCCTGCGGGGAGCGCGGCACGTTGAACTGGCCGTGGATGTCGAACTGCGCGCCCTTGTGCACGAAGGAACCGGCGCCCGCGTCCCGCAGGAAGGTGCCGGTGGCCGGGTCGGCGAGGATCTCGTCGCCGTGCCAGGAGTCGAAGAGCTCGTTGGTGGTGGCGAGGAACTCCTTGGCGCGGGAGTAGCGCTCGTCCTGGGGGAGGAAGCCGCCGCGACGGAAGTTCTCGCCGGTGAAGGCGTCCCAGGAGGTGACCACGTTCCAGGCGGCCCGGCCGGCGGAGAGGTGGTCGAGGCTGGCGAACTGGCGGGCCACCTCGTAGGGCTCGTTGAAGGTGGAGTTGATGGTGCCGGTCAGCCCGAGGTGCTCGGTGACGGCGGCCAGCGCGGCGAGGATCGTGAAGGTGTCGGGGCGGCCGACCACGTCCAAGTCGTATATCTTCCCGCCCTGTTCGCGCAGCCGGAGGCCCTCGGCGAGGAACAGGAAGTCGAACTTGGCGCGTTCGGCGGTCCTCGCGAAGTGCGCGAAGGAGCTGAACTCGATGTGGCTGCCGGCGGCCGGGTGGCTCCACACGGTGGTGTTGTTGACGCCGGGGAAGTGCGCGGCCAGGTGGATCTGCTTCAGCGGCTTGCTCATGACGGGGTGCGGTCCTTCCGGCTCAGGCGGTGGCGGCAGCGGCGTAGCGGTTGGCGGGGCGGGCGAGCCCGAGCAGGCCGCGCAGGGTGTCGGCCTCGTAGGCGGTGCGGAAGCGGCCGCGGCGCTGGAGTTCGGGGACCAGGTCCTGGGTGATGCGCGGCAGGTCGTGGCCGAGGACGGCGGGCCGCAGCCGGAAGCCGGTGAGGCCTTCCGCCGCGAACTCCTCAATCAGGTCGGCGAGTTGGGCGGCGGTCCCGGCGAAGATCCGGGCGTCGCCGGTGTACGCGCCGCCGTCGAGGGCGTCGAGGCGGTCCTTGCGGGCCTCGGCCGCGGTCGCGTCGTCGTCCAGGAGGACCACGAGGTCGCCGAAGACGTGCACGGTGTCGGCGGCCCGTCCGGCGGCCTCCTGCTCGGCGCGGATCTCGGCGAGGATCGCGCGGGCGCCGGCGGTGTCGTGCGGGGTGACGTAGCCGACGTCGGCCTGGCGGGCGATCAGCCGGTAGGGGACGGTCTGGTGGCCGAGCGCGGTGACGAGCGGCTGGCCCTGCGGCGGGCGCGGGGTGATGGAGGGACCCTTGACGCTGAACTTCCCGCCCTCGAAGTCGATGTAGTGCAGCTTGTCGCGGTCGATGAAACGGCCGGTGGCGGCGTCCCGGATCTCGGCGTCGTCCTCCCAGCTGTCCCAAAGGCGGCGGACGACCTCGATGTAGTCGGCGGCCTCGTCGAAGTGCTCGGCGAGCCGCTCCTGCCCGGCCGGAGTGCGCAGTTCCGCCAGGTCGAGCGGCGGGAAGGTGCGCCGGCCGAAGTGGTCCGCCTCGTGCGGGCGGGCGGAGATCTGGACCCGCAGTCCCGCGCGGCCGGTGCTGACGTAGTCGAGGGTGGCGATCGCCTTGGAGATGTGGAACGGCTCGGTGTGGGTGGCGATCGCGGTCGGCACCAGGCCGATGTGGCGGGACAGGGGCGCGATCCGGGACGCGATCAGGACCGCGTCGAGGCGGCCGCGGACCTGGTCGGTGCGGCCGTCCGGCTCACCGTAGTGCGAGGACTGCAGGCCGAGGCCGTCCTCGATGGTGACGAAGTCGACGAGGCCGCGCTCGGCCTCGGCGACCAGGTCGGCCCAGTAGCCGGCGGTGAGCAGGTCGCGGGGGCGGGCGACCGGCTCACGCCAGGAGGCGGGGTGCCAGCCGGTGCCGTCCAGGGCGACGGCGAGGTGCAGATGGGAAACGGGAGTCGAGGACACAGTGGTGCCTTCCTGAGGTCCGTACGAGGGCGCGCCGGAGGGAGGGGCGCGGCGGAGGAAAGTCAGGAACAACAGAGCGCGCCGGCCACGCGCAGCAGATCGATGTGCGGCCGGGAGTGCAGGACGGTACGGCGGCCCGGGTTGAGGACACGTGTCATGTCCCGCACCTCCTCAGCCTGCTCCGCGTGCATCTCGTCCTGACTCACAACAACCCGGCCTGGTCGGTTGTTCCCGGGCTGCGGAGCAGCAAGGTGCGGGAGCGCAGCCGCTCGGTGAAGCCGATCGACTCGTACAGCCGGATCGCCGTCGCGTTGTCCGGGGCGGCGTGCAGGAACGGGGTGTCCCCGCGCTCGCGGATGCCTGCGGCGACCGCGCGGACCAGCCGGGTGGCCAGGCCCCGGCCGCGGTGCTCCGGGTCGGTGCAGACGGCGCTGATCTCGGTCCAGCCGGGCACCCGCAGACGCTCCCCCGCCATGGCGATCAGCCGGCCCCGGTCCCGGATGCCGAGATAGCTGCCCATCTCGACGGTCCGGGTGCGGAACGGACCGGGTTCGGTGCGGGCAACCAGGTCCAGCATCTCGGGCACGTCGTCCGGCCCGAGCGGTACCGCCTCGGGGTCGGGCTCGGCCCGCAGCGCGGTGTCCACGAACTGGACGCCCGTCCCGCCGCCGATGACCTCCCAGCCGACCGGCGGCTGCTCGACGGGCTTGATCTTCACGGTCGTTCCCGGGCCGACGAGCGTGTGCAGGTCGTTCCAGGCGGCCGGATCGGTGGCGTCGGCGAGGGCCGCGTAGGCGTAGATGTCGTCCAGGTAGCGGGCAGCCTGGCCGACCCTCCCCCAGCCTTCGGCCGGGGGGACCCCCATCTCGCTTCGCTCGGCCAGGTGGGCGTGCGGGCCGGTGAGGGCGGACCAGACGGGGTTGTCGAGCGGTGAGGTGTCGCGGGTGAGAGGGGCTCCGCCTCCGCGGAGGTCGTTCTGGACGGTCACGGAGGCGGAGTCCTTCCTGAGCCGGCGAGCGTGCTGGTGCGGATGGTCACGAGTTGTCGAGCGGCAGCCCGGGCGGGTTCACCTCGGACTTGGCGACGGCCTCGTCGGAGAGGTTGTAGGCCTTGAGCCACTCGGCGTACTGGCCGTTCTTGATGAGGTAGTTGATGGCGTCCGCGAGGGGCTTGGCGAGGCCGCTGTCCTTCTTCGCGGTGGCCGCGATCAGGCCCTGCAGGCCGGCGCCGGCGCCGGAGTAGGTGCCCGCGGTGCGGGTGGCGTTGGGCGTGCCGGCGGTCTGCTTGTTGTGGTAGGCGAAGCCGGGGTTGGGGCCGAAGGAGGCGTCGATCTTCCCGCTGTTCAGCGCCAGGAAGGTGCTGGTGCTGTCCTGGAAGTACTTGACGGTGAGCTTCTTGCCCTCCTTGGCCAGCTTCGCCTGCCACTCCAGGAGGATCTTCTCCTGGTTGGTGCCGGAGCCGACGGCGATCGTCCTGCCGGCGAGGTTCTCGTAGTTGCCGTCGAAGTTCCAGGTGCTCTTCTTCGGCACGATGAAGGCGAGGTTGTCCTGCCGGTAGGAGGCGAACTCGTACTTCTTCTTGCGCTCCTCGGTGTCGGTGATGTTGGAGAAGGCGACGTCGACCTTGCCGCTGTCGATGCCGACGAACATGTTCTCCCAGGTGAAGTTCTTGATCTCGGCCTTGAGGCCGAAGACCGCGGCGACCAGCCGGGCGAGGTCGGGCTCGGAGCCGGTGAGCGTCTTCTGGTCGCTGCCCACGTAGGCCAGCGGCGGGAACCCGGCGGGCAGGGCGCCCTCGCCGATGACGAGCTTGCCGCTCTTCTTGACGGAGTCGGGCAGCTCGGCGCTGATCGACTTGACCTCGGAGACCTTGATGGCGGTCTGGGTGGCGGCGCCGTTGGAGACCTGGCCGACGACGACCTCCCCGGTCTTGGCGCTGTCGGTGGTGGTGGCCGCGTCGCTGTTGCCACCGCAGGCGGCGAGCCCGGTGGCGAGGGAGGCGACGGCGGTGGCCGCGGTGAGGCCTCTGATCAGGCTGCGTCGGGTGAAGTGGGTAGACATGGCCGTTCCTTGTCGGTGCCGGTGATGAGGGTGAGGGCGTTGCGGGGAAGGTCGCAGGACCTTTCAGAGGACCTTGCTGAGGAAGTCCCTGGTCCGCTCGTGCTGTGGCTTGTCGAGAACCTCGGAGGGCGGGCCCTGCTCGACGATCTTTCCGCCGTCGATGAAGACGACCCGGTCGGCGATCTCGCGGGCGAAGCCGATCTCGTGGGTGACGATGACGAGCGTGGTGCCGCTGGTGGCCAGGTCCTTGATGACGGCGAGGACCTCCCCGACGAGTTCGGGGTCCAGGGCGGAGGTGGGCTCGTCGAAGAGGATGACGCCCGGGCGCAGGGCGAGGGCGCGGGCGATGGCGACGCGCTGCTGCTGGCCGCCGGACAGCTGCCGCGGATAGGCGCCGACGCGTTCGCCGAGGCCCACGCGTTCGAGGAGTTCCTTGGCCAGCTGCTGCGCCTCGGGCTTGCCGAGCTTTCCGGTGGCGACGGGCGCGGCCGCCACGTTGTCCAGCACGGTCAGGTGCGGGAAGAGGTTGAAGTTCTGGAAGACGAAGCCGATCCGGCTGCGCTGGGCCAGGATGGCGCGCTCGCTCAGCTCCTTGAGCCGGTCGCCCTGGCGCTTCACCCCGATCGGTTCGCCGTTCAGGCTGACATGGCCGATCTCGGGCTTCTCCAGGTGGTTGATCACCCTGAGGAGCGTGGACTTGCCGGAGCCGGACGGGCCGAGGATGACGGTGACCTCGCCGGGGCGGACGGTCAGATCGACGCCGTCGAGGACGCGGTGGGCGCCGTACCACTTGTGGACGTCGTGGATCTCCAGGGAGGCGGGGGCCGTCTCCAGGGTGTCGGTGGTGCTCATACGGCGGCCTCCCGGCGGAGGCGGGCGCGCAGATCGATGAGGCCCGCCCGCAGTTTCTGCAGGGGCGTCGGCGGCAGCGAACGGGTGGCGCCCCGGGCGTAGTACCGCTCGACGTAGAACTGGATCACGGAGACGACGCTGGTGAGGATCAGGTACCAGACGGTGACCACCAGCAGCAGCGGCACGATGTCGCCGGGGTAGGTGGAGCCCATGCTCTGCGCGGTGCCGAAGAGGTCGAGCAGCGAGACGTAGAACACCAGTGAAGTGCTCTTGATCAGGCCGATGAGCTGGTTGACGTAGTTCGGGATGATCGACCGGAGGGCCTGCGGGAAGACTATCTTCCGGAACTGGTAGCCCTTGGGCAGCCCGAGGGCGGCGGCCGCCTCGTGCTGGCCCTGGTCCACGGAGAGGATGCCGCCGCGGACCACCTCGGCCGCGTAGGCCGCCTCGTTGAGGCTGAGGCCGATGACGGCGATGACCATGTCGGTGGCGAGCTTCGACTCGTCGAAGGAGAAGAAGGCCGGTCCGAAGGGAACGCCGACGCTCAATGTCTTGTACAGCGCGCTGAAGTTGTAGAGGAAGAGCAGCACCACGATGAGCGGGATGGAGCGCAGCGCCCAGACGTACGTCCAGCTGACCGCGCGCAGCACCGGGCTCCCCGAGAGCCGGGCCAGGGCCAGGAGGACGCCGCCGAGGAGGCCCAACACCGCGCTGTAGGCGGTGACTTCGAGGGTGATGACCAGTCCGTCGAGGATGGTCGGCCGCAGGAACCAGTAGCCCCAGCGGTCCCACTGGTAGAAGGGGTTGGTCACCAGTCCGTGCGCGAACTGGGCGACCAGGACCAGGACGACTGCGGTGGCGATCCACCGTCCCGGCCTGCGCAGGGGCAGAACTCGCTGTGCTGTCAGTGGTTTTGACGGTTCGTCGGCGGCGGCTGGCGCCTCGGGGGCGGCGATGGTGGCGCCTGGGGGTTCACTCATGGCGGGCTCCGGCGAAGTCGGACACCCCGCCTCCCACGAGCGGGCAGGCGCGGCCGCACCGTGTTCGGGCACGGCACGGGGCGCGGGGGCGCGCGGGATGCGGGGGCTGGGCGGAAGAGATCACACCGGGGAGGCGGCGTGCGGCGAGGAGAGACTGCTGCGGGGTGCGGGCGAGACAGGCGGGAAGGGCCGGAAGGCCCGGTCAGACCTGACAGCGGGCGCGGCCCGGTGCGGTACACGCGCTACACAGGGCGCTGTTGACGCGGAGCAGGTCGACGGCACGGTCGGCGACGAGCGGGCTCGGGTACGGCTGTACGCAGCTCTGAGGGCGGCGCCGGGCCGTCCTGGAAACTGCGTACATGTCCGTCACCTGTCATTGTTGTGGTGGCCCGGAGGCCTCGCGCTTACCGAACGTCGTCATCCGGTCCGGTCGTCACCTGGGGCACCCCACCGCGACGCGAGGGTTGCCGGTCAGCAAGCCAGGGCTTGATGCTGACGCTCTTGACCGTTCTGAGCCGTAAGTAAGTCAGCTGCCCGAACGAATGTCAACGCCTGTCCAGTTGGCGGAACGGTTCGGGCCGCTCTCACCTGCGGAAGTGTCCGCCGCATGACCGGCCCAGTCCAGGATCTGGACAGCCGCGCCGGCGGCTTCCAGCCCCTGGCAACGGCCGTGGTGACGGCGGGCGATGCCGTCGAGGTCGAGGTGGGCGCCGAAGGCCGGGTGTGCGGCCAGCCGCCGGGCGTAGGCCCACAGCACCGGGTGGCCGGCGATGCGGTGCACGGCGGAGGCGTCCAGGTGGTTGCGGTGCACGGTGTCGAGCTGCACCAGGGCGACCCACAACTCGACGTCGGCGGCGGTGAGTTGACCGTCGATCAGGAACTCCATCCCGGTCAGCCGGCGTTCCAGCTCGCCCAGGGTGGCGAGCAGGGTGTCCAGCGCCGCCGGGTCGCCGCCCTCGCGGCCGGCGCGCTGCGCGGACCGCTCGATGCCCTCCGCGCACAGCCGCTCGACGGCCTCGATCTCCGCCTCGGCGCCGCACGGATGGAGCCGGGTGACACCGTCGCCGAAGTGACGGTCCAGGTCGCGCAGGATGTCGCGGCTGTGGGTGCTGACGATCCGGCCGGACCAGTCGTCGCTGAGCACGGGCGCGAGGGCCGGTCCCGAGTAGCGGTGCGCGCTCGCCTCGTACAGCGGGCGCAGCGCCGTGTGGCTGCCGTCGGGACAGTCGGGGACGGCGGGCAGGAAGGTGACCGGACAACAGTCGTCCAGCGCCAGGAGGCTGTGGCCGACGGCGATGCGGAGGCCGTCGGGACAGGCGGTGGCCAGATGGAGCCGGTAGCGGCGCGGCACGGCGTAGTGGCCGCTGCGCGCGTCCCGGCCGATGCGCCCCCGGAAGGCGGGGGCGGTACGGACGGACGGAAGGGCGGCGAGCGGAGTGATGGACATGCGTCTCCCCGGGTACGGGCGCGCGGACGTACGCGCGGCGGAAGCGTTCGTCGATGGGTGGGCGCTCGGCCGGTGCGGTGGAGCGGGCACTCAGACCGTGCGGCTGATGGCGCTGCACACACGCAGCAGATCGATGTGCAGGCGGGAGGTGAGCAGGGGGGCCGGGCAGGGGGTACGGCTCTCTCGGCGCTGTCTGCCGGTGACCGTCCGCAGGCGACCCATCTTTCCCTACCTTTTCACTAGGATTCCCTTCTGGAGTGTCGATCGGCCTCCGCCCGACGTCAAGAGGGCGTCCACGCCTGGGACACCCGGCCCCGACTTGCCGCCGGCCCGGAGGGGCGGTCCGCTGGAGACGCAGGCCGAACGACAGGAGCCGGAGCCGATGACCGAGCCCCCGGGTCCCGGGCCCGTGCCCGGTGCCGTGCCCGAGACCTTCGCGTTCGCCTGCGGGAACTGCGGCAAGGTCTGGGAGGCCACCTTCCAGGCGGTCTTCTTCACCGACCCGATCGCCGACCCGGAGCTGCAGAGCACCCAGGAGTACGTCGACGAGGCCGGCCGGGCCGTACGGTCGCCGCTCGCCGACGCGCTGTGCCCGCGCTGCGGCAGCCGGCGGGTACGGATCACGGCTCCCGGAGCATGAGGCTCCCGGATCGGGCGCTCACCCGAATGACACGTGCGGGTGGTCGGCGGCCGTGCCGGATGGTGGCGTGGAGGGACGTACCGACGTCCTCGGGTGGAGGGGCGCGCCAGCGTCCGCCCCGGAGTGACGTACCGCGTTCCCGAGGAGGCAGTCGCGATGACCCGTCCGTCCCGACCCGCGCGTGTTCTCGCCTCGGCCCTGGCGGCGGGGACCCTGCTCGCCACGGCGGCCTGTGCGGACGAGAGCGGCACCCCCGAAGCCGTGACCATCTCACCCGCCGCCGAGCGCTCCCCCGCCGCGTCCGCGACCCCCGCCCTCACGGGGGCGGGGGCGCAGGCCGCGCTGATCACGCCGGCCGACATCGAGGACAACTGGCAGCTCGCCCTGGACGCCGCGACCTGGCGCAACACGATGCTGGTCGGCAAGGTCGACGTGGCGCAGTTCCTCACCGCCAAGACCGATGCCGCCGACTGCCAGCGGCTGCTCGACGGGCTCTACTCCGACACCCTTCTCGGCCGCGCCACCGGCGCCTCCGGGCTGCGCGGCTTCACCTCGGAGGACTCCCGGCTGCTGTACCAGGTCGGTGACTACGGCTCGGCCAACGTGAACGCCACACTGGCCTGGCTGAAGGCCCTGCCGGAGAAGTGCAACCAGTTCACGGCCACCGGCGCGGACGGCAGCCCCCGCACGGTGCAGGTCGTCGCGTACAAGAACCCGCCGAAGGTGCACGACGCGCTGGAGGCGGTCACGGTCACCGTGCAGGGCACCTCGAACGGGCAGCCCGCCACGACCACCCTGGACGTCGCGGTGCTGCGCGTCGGCGCGTCCGGGGCGGCGGTCACCAACGGCGGCCTGTCCGGCGTCGACCACGACAGCACGAAGCTCGCCGTGCAGAACGGCGCCCAGCGCCTCAAGGACGTCCTGTCCGGCAAGACCCCGGCACCGCTGCCGAGCCAGTTCGACTAGGGGGCCGTCCGGCCGGGCCCTGGATCAGTGGGGCGGCTCGTCCTCGGAGTTGCGCTGGGTGGTGCCCGGCCGGCCGTTGTCGCGGTGCCAGGTGACGAGGAGTTCGTCGCGGGTGCCGAAGCGGACCAGATGCCGGCCCACGACGCCCTCCAGGAGGTCGAGGTGCTCGGCGTCGGCCTCCACGGCGAGCAGCAGCGCGCCCTCGGTGGCGGTGAGGGTGCCGGTGCCGCCGTTCGCGAAGGCGATGGTGCCGAGGCCGCTCTCCTCGTCCCAGCTGGTCTGTGCGCGACGGCCGAGGTGCGAGGCGAGCTGCTTGGCGTAGCGGGCGGGGCGGTCGGTGGTGACGCGGGCTTCGGAGCGGGCCATCGGGGACTCCCAAGGTGCGGACGTACGTTGACGGACTCACGCTACGTCCGGTCCGGGGCTACCTGTCGATCTGGAGCACCGACATCATGCCCAGGTCCTCGTGGTTGAGGACGTGGCAGTGGAGCACCGTTCTGCCCGGGTAGTCCAGGAACCGGGTCCGGATCACCATCTTCCCCCGCTGCGGGATGTCCACGGTGTCCTGGAAGCCGTAGTTCCGCTGCGGCTTCCCGTTGATGCTCATCACCTGGAAGTCATTGGTGTGCACATGGAAGGAGTGCACCTCGTCGGTGTTGTTGCGGATGGTCCATTCCTCGACGGTGTTCAGCTTGACCCGGAAGTCGACGCGATGATGGTCGAACTGCCTGCCGTTGATGTAGAACTTGGTGCCCGCCTTGTTCTCGGTGTAGGTGATCGTCTTGCGGGCGGCGACCCGGGCCGTGCCCAGGTCGTCGGCCGGAGCGAACGTGGTCGGCAGGGGCTGGGCGGTCATCGGCCGGCCCGCGGACCGCACCGTGGCGAGCGTCGCCCGCGGGAACTGGTTGCCGGCCTTTCCGGTGTTGTACGGCAGTGTCTCCAGCAGCCGTGTTCCCGGTGGTCCGCCCTGCACGAGTACGTCGTAGCGCGCGCCGGCCGGAATGACGATCGAGTCGGCCGGGTAGACCGTGTTGACGGGGTAGCCGTCCTGCGCGACGACGTGGAACTTCTGCCCGTTCAGGGCCACCTTGTAGAAGATGTTGGCGCTGATGTTCGCCAGCCGCCACAGCTGGGTCTCACCGGGCCGGATGGTGATGCGCGGGTTGAGCTGCCCGTTGACCGTGCGGGTGGTCGGCGCCCCCATCTTCAGGTTCTGGGTCTTGATCTCGTCGCGGACGATCTGGAAGTCCTTGAGCGCGATGACGTGTTCGGTGATGTGGCGCAGAGCGGGCGGAAGGTACCGGTCCAGTCCGTCCACGACGATGATGCCGGACATCCCGCCGCCGGTCTGTGCCGCGGAGAGCGTGTGGGCGTGCGGGTGGTACCAGTAGGTGCCGGGTTCGAGGGTCTTGGGGAACCGGTAGGCGTAGTGGTACGTCGTGCCCGGGGCGATACTCAGGAAGATGTTGTCCGAACTTCCCGACGGCGAGACGTGCATTCCGTGGACATGGAGGTTCGTCTGCCTGTCCAGCCGGTTCTCGAACGCGATCTCCATCCGGTCGCCCGGCCCGAGGCGCAGCGTGGGCGGCATGAATCGACCGTTGTAGGTCAGGGCCCACAGCCGGTGGCCCGCGAGTTCGACCTTCTTCCGCTCGACGACGATGCGCGTCCTCAGCAGTCCGTTCTCGCTGACCAGCTGCGCCGGGTCCCGCAGGCCGGCCGTGGCCGGGCCGGTGAGAGCCGGTGACGGGGATACCGGGGCCGACCTGGACGACACCGGGGACGCGTGGACGGGCGGATCGTCCGGCGCGCCGCCTCCGCAGCCCGGGGCCAGAGCGAGCACGGCGAGAACGGATCCGGTCGCGGACCACCTCCGTAGGAAGCGCGTGTGCATCCCGGTCTCTCTTTCACAGGCGTTCCGTGACCGATGGACATTCCGGATCTTCGGTCGCCATCATGCACCGGTGCCGGCTGCGCGGAATTCAACGACCCACGGGGAAAGGGCGATATCCGAGGCGTCTCGAAGAAGAAGAATTCGGGGAATGCGTCAGGGGGCCTGCCGGAATCCTCCGGCAGGCCCCCTGACCTGCGACTTTCACAAGTCGGGACGACAGGATTTGAACCTGCGACCCCTTGACCCCCAGTCAAGTGCGCTACCAAGCTGCGCCACGTCCCGCTGCGGAGTCACGCGGAGACTTCCGCGTGATCACGCAGGTCAACACTACCGTACGCGTACGGGTGCTGCCGCCGACCGCTCCGCGACCGGGCCGGTGACACGGTTCGCGCGGCGGACCGGGACGAGGAGCGCGGCCCCGGCGGCGGTGAGGCAGAAGAGTGTGAGCAGAGCCCAGGCGTGGGTGTAGCCCGAGGCGTACGGCAGTCCGGAGGGCTGCAGCCGGCCGGTGACCAGGACGCTGGTGAGCGCGGCGCCGATGGAGCCGCCGATGGTGCGGATGTTGGCGTTCATACCGGTCGCGGCGCCGGTCTGCCCGGGCGGGACGCTGCCGACGATGAGGTTGGCCATCGAGGCGAAGGCCAGGCCGATGCCGAGGCCGAACAGGCCCGCGACGACACCGATCTGCCACCGCTCGTCGTGCCAGAGGGTCAGGAGGCCACAGGCCAGCGCACCGAGCGCGGCACCCGCGGCGAGCTGCGCCTTGGCGCCGACGCGGGGTTCGAGGCGGCCGCCGAGGATGCCCGAGAGGAACATGGCGATGAGCATCGGCAGCATGAGCAGACCGGACTCGGTGACGGTGGCACCGAAGCCGTAGCCGGCCGAGCGGGGCGTCTGGACGAAGCCCGGCAGGAAGGACCAGATCGCGTACATGCCCGCGCCGAAGAGCAGGGCGGCCGCGTTGGTGGTCCAGACGGCGGGCAGCCGCATCACGCGCAGGTCGATGAGCGGGCTGGCGGAGCGGGCCTCCGTCAGCAGCCAGACGGCGAACAGCACGACGGCGGTGCCGAAGAGGCCGAGCACCTTGGCCGAGCCCCAGCCCCACTGACCGGCCTGGCTCAGCGGCAGCAGCAGCGCCACCAGCCATGCGGAGAGCAGCCCGGCACCGAGCCAACTGACGCTGCCCTCGGCCCTCTTGGGCGACTCGGGCACATAGCGGGCGGCGATGAGGACGGTCGCGGCGACCACGGCGACCGGGATCCAGAACAGCCAGCGGTAGTCCAGCGCCGAGACGATCGGGCCGGCGGCCACGATGCCGACACCGCCGCCGGCCGCGATCACCGCGGACAGGTTGCTGATGCTGCCGCTGACCTCGGCCGGGGTGAACTCGTCCCGGATGATGCCGAAGGAGAGCGGGAACAGGGCGCCGCCGATGCCCTGGACGACCCGGGCGACGATCAGGACGCCGATGTTCGGCGCGAGCGCGGCGACCAGACAGCCGGCCAGGACGGCCAGCAGGACCGCGACGAGGGTGCGCTTCTTGCCGACCAGGTCGCCGATGCGGCCGAGTATCGGGGTGAAGACCGAGGCGGACAGCAGATAGGCGGTCATCACCCAGGTCGCGGTGGACTGCGAGGTGTGCAGGGCGTGCTGGACGGTCGGCAGGGCCGGCGCGACCAGCGACTGGAGCATGGAGAACACGCCGGCACCGGTCGCGAGGACCGCGAAGGTGAGGCGGGTGGAGTTCCGGGGCATGAAGGAGCCTCTCCGGCATCAGGTCGGAACGGAGGAGATGTCTGGGGGGCGTGCGGGAGGGCGGGCACAGGGTCGCGTCCGGCCATGGCGGTACCGCTCCGCACTGCTAAAGTGGAGGTACCCCTCCACTGTACTGGAGGCAACCCTCCGCTTCAACCGAAGTCGAGTATTCCCTCCGGTTCACCCCTGTCCCCCCGGGAGGCACCAGTGACGGCCGTCGGCTCTTTCCCCGTCAGTGAGATCGTCGCGTCCCGGCGGCCGCACCGTAAGGACGCGGCCCGCAACTACGACGCACTGATCACGGCCGCCCGTGAGGCGTTCGCCGAGCGGGGCGCGGATGTCTCCCTGGAGGACGTCGCCCGCCGCGCGGGGGTCGGGATCGGCACCCTGTACCGGAACTTCCCCACGCGCCGCGACCTCTTCGAGAGCGTCTACGCGGACGAGGTCAACGCGCTGTGCGCGGCGGCCGTGGAGCTGTCCGAGCTGGAGCCGTGGGAGGCGCTGACGTCCTGGCTGAACCGCTTCACCGGCTACATGGTCACCAAGCGCGCGGTCCGCGAGGCCCTCAACGACGAGTCGGAGATCTTCTCGGCCTGCCGGGACTCGATGTACGCGGCCGGCGGCCCGCTCCTGGAGAGAGCCCAGAAGGCGGGCGTGGCCCGCACGGACATGGAGTTCGGGGACCTGCTGAGAATGGTCTCGGGCATCGCGGCGACGGCTTTCGAGGACGACACCCAGCGAAACCGCGTGATGACGATCGCCCTGGACGGGGTACGAACGTTGCGCTGAGCGCCCCGATAGGGGCGCGGGGAACTGCGCGACCAGCCCCCACCGGCCCGCAGCTCACCCCTCACCAGCAGGCCTGCCCTCGTACGCCGCCCGCAGCAAACCCATCGCATCCTCAGCCGTCACCGCCCGCGGATTCGCATACGCCTGCCCCGCCACCAGCCCCGCGGCCACCACCAGGTCGCCCTCCTTCAGCCCGAGTTCGGCCAGCGACCGGGGCGCGCCGAGCCGCCCGGCCAGCCGCTGCAGCGCACCCGGCGCGTCGTCCGCCCCGAGCGCCCGGGCCACGCCGGCGGCAGCCTCCCGCGCGGCCGGCGCGTTGAAGGCGAGGGCGTACGGCAGGACGACCGTGTGGGTCTCGGCGTGCCGCAGCCCGAACGTGCCGCCGAGGACGTGGCACAGCTTGTGGTGCAGGCCCATGGTGGTGGCACCGAGGCAGGACCCGCACAGCCAGGCGCCGTACAGGGCGCGGGAGCGGGCCGGTACCGAGTCCGGTGCGGCGGCGACCTCCGGGAGTGCCCCGGCCATCGCGCGTACGCCCTCCTCGGCCATCAGCGCGACCAGCGGCGAGCCGTCGGGGGCGTACAGCGCCTCGACGGCGTGCGCGAGGGCGTTGATCCCGCTGGTCACCGAGAGCGGGACGGGCAGGGAGAGGGTGAGCTCGGGGTCGTAGACGACACTGCGCGGCAGGACGACGGGGTCGCGGCCGGTGCGTTTGGCGCCGTGCTCGGTCAGGCCCCAGACCGGGGTCATCTCGGAGCCGGCGTAGGTCGAGGGCACGGCGATCAGCGGGAGGCCGGTGCGCAGCGCGATGGCCTTGCCGAGGCCGATCGCCGAACCGCCGCCGACGGCCACACAGCCGTCGGCGCCCGCCGCCCTGGCCGCCTCCACCCCCCGGTCGGCGACCTCCGCGGGGACGTGCATCCGGGCCCCGGTGTGCAGGCCCGCGCAGGCCGGGCCGAGCGAGTCGGCGACCGCCCGTGCGGTGTCCGCGCCCCGCTCGCCGCTGAGCACCAGCAGCCGCCGCAGACCCAGGTGCCGGGCCTCCTCGGCGGTCGCGGTGAGCGCGGCGCCGGGCCGGAAGACCACCCGGGCGGGACGGCTCTCGTGGACGAAGTCGAAGGGGTTCACGAGCGCTCCAGCACGAGGTCGAACCGGGCGTGCCGGAACGGGTTCGGCACGCCGAACTCCCCGGCCAGGACCGGGTCGTCGGTCGGGGTGAAGTCCTTGACCAGGCTTTCCTTGACCGCGAACACCGCGTCGGAGTCCAGGTATGCGCCGTCGGCGACGAAGATGTGCGTGGTGACCGGTGCGTGTCCCTCGGCGGAGACGATGAAGTGGATGTGGGCCGGGCGGTAGGGGTGCCGGTCGGTCGCCTTCAGCAGGGCGCCCACCGGGCCGTCGGTGGGGATGGGGTAGGCGCTGGGCACACAGGTGCGGAACCGGAAGCGGCCCTCTTCGTCGGCGGTGAACAGGCCGCGGCCGTTGCCGGGCGGCTGGACGTCGGGCTGCTGGACGTCGTAGAAGCCGTGCGGGTCGGCCTGCCAGACGTCCAGGACCGCGCCGGGCAGCGGGGTGCCGTCGGCGGAGCGGACGACACCGGTGACCACGCAGGGTTCGCCGTCGCCGACCAGGTCGATCGTGTCGCCGAGGGCGCGGACCGGGGACTCGGTCATGTGGAAGGGGCCGAGGACGGTCGACTCCGTACGGTCCGGGTCGCTCTGCCCGTTGACCGTCTCCACCAGCATGGAAAGGCCCAGGACGTCGGAGAGCAGGATGAACTCCTGCCGGGTGTCCGTGCAGGTCTGCCCGGTCGCGGTGAGGAACGCGATCGCGCTCTCCCACTCGCGCTGCGTCAGCCGGGTCTCGCTCGCGAAGGCGTGCAGATGGCGGATCAGCGCGGTGAGCAGTTCGCGCAGCCGGGGGTCGCCGGTGCCCTGGAGGCTGTCGACGGCTTGCGCGGTGACCGCGTCTTCGGTTGTCATGCCGGCTCCTTGCCCGGAGGAACAGTGACCTTGAGTGATCGTAAACCCGTTCACCGTTCAATGAACCGGATCTACTTGATGAGCGCGTTGGCCACCACCACGATCACCCCGAGCAGCGCGTCCACCAGGCCGATGAGCACGGTGGCGAACCAACTCCGCGCCGCCCAGCGGGCGGTGACGATGCCGAGGCCGAACAGGATCACGATGTTCAGGACGAACGCCGGGTACTCGACGCCCTTCGGCGGCCACCAGCCCCAGC
The DNA here is from genome assembly GCF_040652235.1 of Streptomyces sp. NPDC048277. Lineage (NCBI taxonomy): Bacteria > Bacillati > Actinomycetota > Actinomycetes > Kitasatosporales > Streptomycetaceae > Streptomyces > Streptomyces sp. NPDC048277. Next base: position 348,812 of record NZ_JBEZLQ010000005.1, on the reverse strand, counting down.
CGGCGCCCGCGAGCAGGAAGACCGTGGGCAGGACGGCCACGACCAGCGGCCACTCGTCGGCCAGGGAGCGCAGTGCGTCCCAGCGGCGGTGCGGGCCCCGCTCGGCGATGTAGTGGGCGTAGCCGTGGGCCAGGGCGGAGGCGCAGGCGGTGACCACGAGCCAGAGGGCGTCGTAGCGGCGGCTGGCGGCGGAGGTGTGGCCGTACTGGGTGAGCGCGGCGACCATCGAGCAGGCCAGCACGGCTCCGTAGACCCCGCCGAACAGGACGGCCTCGCGGGTGTCGTGCGGGCGCGGCCGGTCGACGGTCGCCGTGGAGTCGGCCATGTCAGCCATGCCCTCCACGATCACCCCGGCCGGGCCCGGGCGCCACTCCGTACGGCCCGACGAAGTGTCCTCCCACCAGGCCCGATGCCCCACACCTTGTCCACGCCCAGGGGGCCGGTGAACTCGCTAGGGTCGCCGTATGACGACGCACAGCTTCGCCCTGCACATCCCCGACGCCGAGCTCGAACCCGACCCGCTCGACCCGGCGCAGATCGTCTCCGGCACGCCCGAGGTCTCCGGGAAGGTGGTCTGGGAGTCGGCCGACGGCAGGCACATCCGCGGCATCTGGCAGATCACCCCGGGCGTGGTCACCGACACCGAGGCGGACGAGCTGTTCGTGGTGGTCAGCGGCTCGGCGACGATCGAGGTCGAGGGCGGGCCGACGCTCACCGTGGGCCCCGGGGACATGGCCGTGCTGCGCGCGGGCGACCGTACGACCTGGACGGTGCACGAGACGCTGCGCAAGGCGTACGCGATCAGTCTGTGAAACCGGTCCCCGGGCGGGGCCCGGCTCAGCGCCCCGCCGAGGTGGGCATGTTGTACGGCGTGACCACCTGGATCGCCGACGGCAGGCTCGGGCCCGCCGGGGGCAGCGCGCCCTGGGCGCGCATCACCAGGTGGCAGGCCTCGCGCATGTCCTGGCGCAGGTCGTGGTGGAGAACGGCGGACAGCCGGTGCTCGCGCAGCAGGCGGGTGTTGTCGTGGTCGAGGTCGTGGGCGATGAACACCGCGCACTCCCGGCCCAGTTCGGCGAAGGCGCGCAGGGTCGCGATGTTGCCGCCGCCGATCGAGTAGACCGCGCGGATCTCCGGATCGCGTTCCAGGGCGGCGCGGACCAGGTCGTACTGGGTGGCGTCCAGCCCCTGTCCCTCCGCGATCTCCACCAGGGTGCGCTCGGGGTGGGTGGCCCGCATGACGCTGCGGAAGCCCATCTCGCGCTCCTCCTCGTTGCGGAAGAAGCCGCTGCTGAGGCTGGTGAGGACATTGCCGGGCCGGTCGCCGAGCCACTGGCCCATCAGATAGGCGGCGGTGGCGCCGGTGGCCCGGTTGTCGCTGCCGACGTAGGCGAGCCGGCCGCTGGCGGGCAGGTCGGTGACCAGGGTGACGACGGGTATCTCCGCCGATCTCAGGCGCCCGACGGCGGCCGTGACCTCGGGCACGTCCGGCGCCTTGAGGATCACCCCCTGCGAACCCCGGCGGGCGATCCGGTCCAGCGTCCCCACCAGCTCCGCCACCGGCCCGGTCTCCCGGAAGTGGAACCGGGATCGCACCACCGCGGGGTGCAGCGACGGCAGCTCGGCCTCCAGCGCGCCACGCACGGCCGTGGTGAACCGCTCGGGTGCCTGCATCACGATGTCGACCATGAAGGTGCGGCCCACCAGCCGGACCTGGGTGCGCTGCCGGTCCAGATCCGCGATCGCCTGCCGCACCTCCCGCTCGGTGCTCTCCCGCACCCCGCCCCGCCCGTTCAGCACCCGGTCCACGGTGGCCTCGCTCAGCCCTGCCTGACGTGCGATCTCACGGATCGGGAAGGGATGGCCCACGGTCTGGCTCCTTGAGGGGTTTTTGATGGACTGCTGCTGGTTGTTCGAGGGGTTTGTACTGACAAGAATGACAGAGCCGCGCAACCCGGCGGCCCGCAGGCCGTCGCCCCGTGACCGCATCCGTGTCGCCCGGCGACCGTGACGGTGACCGTGACCGTGACCGAAAGAAGGACACCGATGTCCCTCGCCGCCGAACAAGGCCGCGCCTGGCTCTCGCAGCAGGACTGCGACCTCGACTCCTTCCGCGCGCTGGTCGAGCGGACCACCGACCCGGCCCTCTACCCGTACGCCTCGGCCGTCGAGGACAACGTCCTCGTCTACGACAGCGAGCGGCTGCGCTCCGCCGACGCGCCCCACGAGGTGCGGACCGAGCTCGTGCACGCCCTCTCCGACGGCCCCGGCGTCGTCGTCTTCAAGGGCGCGTTCCCCGACCCGAAGGTGATCGACCGGGCCACGGCGGCGTTCGAGGCGCTGATCTCGGAGCAGCACGAGTCGGGTGCGCGGGCCGGCGACCACTTCGCGAAGCCGGGTGCCAACGAACGGGTGTGGAACGCCCTGGAGAAGGCGGCGCTGTACGACCCCGAGGCGTTCGCCGACTACTACGCCAACGACATCCTGGCCCTGGTCTCCGGTGCCTGGCTGGGCCCCGGCTACCAGGTCACCTCGCAGGTCAACGTGGTCAACCCGGGCGGCGCGGCGCAGACCGCGCACCGCGACTACCACCTCGGCTTCCTCTCCGACGAGACCGCCGAGGCCTACCCGGCGCAGGTGCACCGTCTCTCCCCCGTGCTCACCCTCCAGGGCGCGGTCGCGCACTGCGACATGCCGGTGGAGTCGGGACCGACGATGTACCTGCCGTACTCGCAGACGTACGAGCCGGGTTATCTGGCCTGGCGGCGGCCGGAGTTCCAGGACTACTTCAAGGCCCGGCACGTGCAGCTGCCCCTCGCGAAGGGCGACGCGGCGTTCTTCAACCCGGCGGTGTTCCACGCGGCCGGCACCAACCGCACCCTCGACGTGCGCCGGATGGCCAACCTGCTCCAGGTGTCCTCGGCGTTCGGCCGGGCCATGGAGAGCGTGGACCGGGAGGCGCTGTCCAACGCGGTCTACCCGGTGCTGCGCCGCCGCCGGTCGGAGGGGGCGTCCGAGGCGTGGCTGGAGCACGTCATCGCCGCGAGCGCGGAGGGCTATCCGTTCCCGACGAACCTCGACAGCGACCCGCCGGTCGACGGAATGGCGCCGCCCTCGCAGGCGGACCTCCTGCGGCGGGCGCTGCGCGAGGGGTGGGTACCGCGGGTGCTGCGGGACGAACTGCGGGCCGCCGCCGCGCGGCGCGAGAGCTGAAGGGCACTGGATCTCATGGGACTTCTCGACGACAAGGTCGTCCTCGTCAACGGCGGCAGCCAGGGTGTCGGGGCCGCGATCGCCCGTGCCGCGGCGCGTGAGGGCGCCACGGTCGCCGTGACCGGCCGCCGCCCGGAGCCCGGCGAGGCCCTGGTGGCCGAGCTGTCCGCGGCGGGCGGCAAGGCGATGTACGTGCGGGCCGACCTCTCCGACGCCGAGCAGGCCAGGTCCTCGGCGGCCGAGGTGATCGACGCGTACGGCCGGATCGACTGCCTGGTCAACTCGGCGGGGCTGACCTCCCGGGGCACCCTGCTCGACACCACGCCCGAGCTGTTCGACCAGCACATCGCGATCAACCTCAAGGGGCCGTTCTTCGCGATGCAGGCGGCGGTCGCGGACATGGTCGCGCGCAAGGCGCCGGGCACGGTCGTCAACATCATCACGTCGTCCGCGCACGGCGGGCAGCCGTTCCTCGCGCCGTACGTCGCCGCGAAGGCCGGCCTGATCGGGCTGACCCGCAACGCGGCGCACGCGCACCGGTGGGACCGGATCCGGATCAACGGCCTGAACATCGGGTGGACGGCGACGGAGGGGGAGGACGCGACGCAGCGGGCGTTCCACGGGGCGGAGGAGGGCTGGCGGGAGGAGGCCGCGGCGAGGCTGCCCATGGGCAAGCTGGGGCAGCCCGACGAGATCGCCGACTTCGTGGTGTTCCTGCTGTCGGAGCGGTCGGGGGTGGTCACCGGGTCGGTGATCGATTGGGACCAGAACGTTCTGGGTGGTCTCGACTGAAGGGTTGCCACGGTAGGTCGCCAGTCGTCTGCGGCTGCGTCCTGGCTTGTCGCGCCCACGCGGCGGTAGCCGCATATCAGCACAGCCCCGCGCCCCTGTGGGGCGCGTACACATCAAGGAGTAACACGCCCATGCGTATTGGAATTCTTGGTCTCGGGCGCATCGGTGCCTTTCACGCCGAGACCCTCGCCGGGCTCGACGTCGTCGAGTCGCTCGTCTTCACCGACCCGTTCGCGGACGCCGCCAAGGCCGCCGCCGAGAAGTTCGGGGCGGAGGTCGTGGACTCGCCCGAGGCGCTGCTGGCCGCCGGGGTGGACGGCATCGTCGTGGCCGCCGCCACGGACGCCCACCCCGCCCTGATCCTGGCCGGTGTCGAGGCCGGTATCCCCGTCTTCTGCGAGAAGCCCGTCGCCAAGCACATGAATGACGGTGTCGAGGTCCTCAAGGCCGTCCAGGGCAAGGGTGTGCCGATCCAGATCGGGTACAACCGTCGCTTCGACGCCGGTTTCGTGGCCGCCCGCGCAGCCGTGCAGGCCGGCGAGCTCGGCAAGCTGCACACCGTGCGCTCCACGACCCTGGACCCGGCCCCGCCGCCGGCCGCCTATGTCGCCGTGTCCGGTGGCATCTTCCGGGACTGCTCCGTGCACGACTTCGACATCATCCGCTGGGTGACCGGCCGTGAGGTCACCGAGGTGTACGCGGTCGGCGGCAACCGGGGCGCCGACTACATCAAGGCGGCGGGCGACGCCGACACCACCGGCGCGATCCTCACCCTGGACGACGGCACCATCGCGGTGGTCTCCAACTCCCGCCACAACGCCCGGGGTTACGACGTCCGCATGGAGATCCACGGCTTCCAGGACTCCATCGCCGTCGGCCTGGAGGACAAGCTCCCGCTGCGCTCGGTCGAGCCCGGCGTGACCTTCCCGGCGGGCACCCCGCACGACTTCTTCATGGACCGGTTCACGGCCGCCTACCGCGCCGAACTCACCGCGTTCACCGAGGTCGTGGCCGGCACCCGGCCTTCCCCCTGCACGGTCGAGGACGCCCTGGAGGCCGGCTGGATCGCCGAGGCCTGCACCCTGTCTCTGCACGAGCACCGTCCGGTGACGATCGCAGAGGTGCGCGGAGCCTGACACCGCGCACGGCGGCGGGGCGGGACGAGGGCCGAGCACGCGGCCCCGGCCCGCCCCGCGGTCATTCCCTCACCGCGCCCGCAGCCCGTCCACGATCAGCCCGAGGATCCGCACCGCCCGTGCCTCAGCGTCACGGCGCGCGGGGTCGATCCGCCACGGTACGGGGTACGACGGGCCGACCGAGCCGGCCACCGTGCTGCCCGGGGCCGTGTTCGGGCCGGTGCTGACGGCGGACACCGCCGGCTCCGTCGGGATCGTGGCCCGGATGCTCTCCGGGGCGATGCCCGGGGTGCCGCGGATCGGTCCGGAGGTCGTGGACGTCCGGGATCCGGTCGGCATCCGTCTCAGGGCGATGACCTCGCCCGCCACGGCGGGCGAGCGGTTCCTCGCCGCCGGTGAGTTCGCGCGGATGGCGGAGCCGACCCGGGTGCTGCGGGAGGGACCGGGCGAGCGCGGGCGGCAGGTGTCCACCCGCCGGCTGCCGGACTTCGCTCTACGCCCCGCGGCCCGCTTCCGCGACCCCGCGTTGCGGGAGATCACCCCGGCGCCGGGCCGACACAACCGGCACAGCACCGAGCGCCTCCTCGTCCGCTGCGCCGTCCGGCTCCCATCGGCCTGCGCCTCGACAGCGCCCCGAAGGGGCGCGGGGAACTGCGCGACCAGCCACGACGGCGCCGCAGACGATCACCTACGTATCGCGGCACTTCCAGCGAAGCGCTCAGAGGCCGTAGCGGACCGCGAACTCGTTCGGGTCGTAGGCGTCCCGGTCCGGGTCGTGTGGGACGGCCGGCCGGGTCTCGACCATGTCCTCCTGGCGTATCCGCTCGGGCAGCGCGCCGAAACGCTCCTTGCGCGCCACCACGTCGGCCGCCGTCTCCTCGTGGGTCATCCCGCGTCCTCCCCGTCGTATCGGACGTCACTCGTCACCCAGCAAAACGCGCGCGCCCCGGCGGGTGTTCCCGAACCCGCCGGGGCGCGCGGAACCGCGCGGATCTCTCCGCGCGGTTCCGGGAAGCGGCTCAGGCGCCGCAGGACCGCAGGAACTTTCGCGTACGCACCGCGATGGGCAGCGGCTTGTCCGGCTCGCAGGGGTACATGTCCTGCTCGACGATCGCGAACAGGTCCACGCCCAGCTTCTGTGCCGCCGTCAGCACCGGGCCCAGCTCCGGCACACCGGCGGGCGGTTCGCACATCACGCCCTGGGCCACGGCCGGCCCGAACGGGGTCCCCTTGGCCCGCACGTCGGCCAGGACCGCCGGGTCCACCTGCTTGAGGTGGAGGTAGCCGATCCGCTCGCCGTACGTCTCGATCAGCTTGACGCTGTCGCCGCCGCAGTAGGCGTAGTGGCCGGTGTCCAGGCAGAGGTTGACCAGCTCCGAGTCGGTGGAGTCGAGGAAGTGCTCGACGTGCTCCTCGGTGTCGATGTGGGTGTCGGCGTGCGGGTGGACGACGATGTCCAGGCCGTACGTCTCCTTCACCTCGTGGCCGAGCCGTTCCATGCCCTTGGTGAGGTGGGCCCACTGCTCGCCGGTCAGCTCGGCCGGCTCCAGGATCTCGGCGGTCTTGTCGTCCCGCCAGAAGGAGGGGATGACCACGAGGTGCCTGGCATCCATCGCCTGGGTGAGCGCGGCGACCTGGCTGACGTGCTCCCAGGTGGACTCCCAGACGGCGGGGCCGCGGTGCAGGCCGGTGAAGACCGTCCCCGCCGAGACCTTCAGGTCACGCTTGGCGATCTCGTCGGTGAGCCGGGCGGGGTCGCTGGGCAGGTAGCCGTACGGGCCGAGCTCGATCCAGGAGTAGCCGGCCTCGGCGACCTCGTCCAGGAAGCGTTCCCAGGGGACCTGCTGGGGGTCGTCGGGGAACCAGACGCCCCAGGAGTCGGGGGCCGAGCCGACTCGGATGCGGTCGAGCGGGTTCGCCATGGATCAGGCCTTTCCGTCCGGACCGGTGGCGACGGGTGCGGTGAGGTCCTCCTCTTCGGGGAGTTCCTCGGTGTCGACACCGCGGACCTGGGACAGCTCGTGCTTGAGAGCCGCGAGTTCGGCGCCGCCCGCCATGTGGTTGGTGAGCTCTTCGAGGCTGACCTCGCTGCGGTCGGCGCTCAGTTCGAGGGTGCCGAGGCGCAGGACGCTGAAGTGGTCGCCGACCATGTAGGCGTGGTGCGGGTTGTGGGTGATGAAGATGACGCCGAGGCCGCGCTCGCGGGCGGCGGCGATGTACTTCAGGACCACACCGGACTGCTTGACGCCGAGGGCTGCGGTGGGCTCGTCCAGGATGAGGACGCGGGCGCCGAAGTAGACGGCGCGGGCGATGGCCACACACTGGCGCTGGCCGCCGGAGAGGGTGCCGATGGGCTGTTCCAGGTTGTCCAGGACGATGCCCATGTTGCGCAGTTCGCGGTCGGCGGTCTCCTTCATCTTCGCGATGTCCAGACGGCGCACGGGCCAGGGGCCCTTGGTCATCTCGGAGCCGAGGAAGAAGTTCCGCCACACGGGCATCAGCGGGACGGTGGCGAGGTCCTGGTAGACGGTGGCGATGCCCTTGTCGAGGGCATCACGCGGGGTGGCGAAGCGGACCGGTTCGCCGTCGACGAGGAAGTCGCCCTCGGTGTGCTGGTGCAGGCCCGAGATGATCTTGATGAGGGTGGACTTGCCGGCGCCGTTGTCGCCGAGGACGCAGGTCACCCGGTTGGCGAAGACCTTGAGGTCGACGCCGTGCAGGGCGCGGATGTTGCCGTACGACTTGCCCGTGCCGCGCAGTTCGACGATCGGGGCGCCGTCGGTGGGCGCGTCGTCCTGGAGGATGGCGCCGTGTGTTCCGGTTGTGTTGTCTGTCATCGGGTCACCTCCTGGTCGCGGTGCGCTGGACCCACAGGTTGATCATGACGGCGCCGAGCAGCATGACGCCGAGGAAGGCCTTGAACCAGTCGGGGTTCCAGCCGGCGTAGACGATGCCCTGCTGCACCATGCCGAACATGAAGGCGCCGAAGACCGGGCCGATCGCCGAACCGGCGCCACCGGTCAGGAGGCAGCCGCCGATGACCGCCGCGGAGATGTAGATCAGCTCCTGGCCGACGCCCTCGCCGGACTGCACGGTGTTGAAGGAGAACAGCTGGTGCATGCCGACGAACCAGGCGCCGAAGCCGACCAGCATGAACAGGGAGATCTTGGTGAAGTTCACTGGGACACCGACCGCGCGGGCGCTGTCCTTGTTGCCGCCGACCGCGAAGATCCAGTTGCCGTACTTGGTGCGCAGCAGGACCCAGGTGGCGATGGCGGCGAAGACCAGCCACCAGATGATGGTGATCTTCACCTGGACGCCGCCGATGTCGAAGGACGACGCGAAGACCGCCTTGACCTGGTTGAAGCCGTCCATGTTGCTGATGTCGTCGGTGGCGACGTTGCCGGTGACCAGCTTGGTGACCGCGAGGTTCACACCCTGGAGGATCAGGAAGCTGCCCAGGGTGATGAGGAAGCTGGGCAGTCCGGTGCGGACCACCAGCCAGCCGTTGAGGAACCCGATCGCCAGGGAGACGATCAGGGCGACGATCACGCCGACCCACACGTTCATCGTCAGCTGGTAGGCCAGCATGCTCGCGGTCAGGGCCGAGGTGATCACCGCGACGCCGGCCGAGAGGTCGAACTCGCCGCCGATCATCAGAAGCGCGACCGGGATGGCCATGATGCCGATGGTGGACGACTGGTAGAGGATGTTCGCCATCGAGCTGGCCTCGCGCACCGGCGGTGCGGAGATCAGGAAGAAGACGTAGACCGCGACGGCGCCGAGGAAGACGCCCACCTCCGGTCGGGCCAGCAACCGCAGGGCGAGAGGCCGTTGTGCGGTCCGGCCGTCCTTCTCCTTCGGGCCGGGAGCCGGCGGTGTCGCCACCGCCGGCTGTGCCTGCTGACTCATGTCGATCACCGTGTGCCCTTCGCGGCGAACTGAGCGACCTTGTCGACGTTGGACTTGTCGACGAAGGCCGGACCGGTCAGCACCGGCTGCTCACCGCCGCCCATGTAGTTGCCGTTGTTCTTGTAGAGCCACAGCGAGTCGACCGCCAGGTAGCCCTGCAGGTACGGCTGCTGGTCGACGGCGAACTCGATGGTGCCCTTGCTGATGGCGCCGGTCAGGTCCTTGTTCAGGTCGAAGGTGGCGATCTTCGCCTTGCTGCCCGCGTCGGACACCGACTGCACCGCGATCAGCGCGATGGGGGCGCCGAGCGTGACCACGTGGTCGATGGCGGTGTCCTGCTTGAGCTTCGCGGTGATCGTCGACTTGACCGAGGTCGGGGAGGTGCCGTCGACGTACAGGGTCTCCGTCGTCCCGGAGAACGTCTTCTTCACCCCGTCGCACCGCTGGGTGAGGCCGATGTTGCCCTGCTCCTGGATGACACAGACGACCTTCTTCGCGCCCTCCGTGTTCAGCCGGTTGCCGAGCGCCTCGCCGGCCACCGTCTCGTCCTGCCCGAAGAACTCCATCAGGCCGAGCTTCTTCCAGTCGCTCACGCCGGAGTTGAGCCCCACGACGGGGATGTTCGCCGCGGTCGCCTTGCTCACGACGTCCTTGAGGGCGTCCGGCTTGGCGAGGGTGACCGCGATCCCGTCGACCTTCTGGTCGATCGCGTTCTGCACCAGGTTGGCCTGGTTGCCCGCGTTCGGGTCGGCGGAGTAGACGAGCTTGATGTTGTCCTTGGCCGCGGCCGCCTCGGCGCCCTTGCGGACGATGTCCCAGAAGGTGTCACCGGGCGACTGGTGGGTGACCATCGCGACCGTCATCCGGGGAGTGCTCGCCTTGCCCGCGGAGGCGGCCGAGCCGCCCTCCTCGGACTTCTTTCCTCCGGAGCTGCTGGAGCAGCCGGCGAGGGTCAGGGCGGCCGCCGCGGCCACGGCGACGAAGGGGGCCAGTCTCCGCGGACGGGAGTGGGAAGAGCGGTCCATCTTTCCTGCACCTCACTGTGCGACGGGGGAAAGGAAAGGGATCGTGACGATCCCTGGACCCGGGCCGGAAAGTGACGGACCGGGTCGGTGCTGTGCGTTGGGACGGGATACAAGTCCCTGCGCGGCCCGCTGTCAATACTTTGTTAAGACATCATTTCACACTCAGGTCCGAATGTAAGTACAAACCATTGACAGCGCGACCCGCTCCGATCTACACCTGAGGGGCATCAGCCCACCCCGAGGAGCCTCGTATGACCGAGTCGGCAGCACGGGCCTTCGACGTCGTGACGACGGGCCGTTCCGAAGGCGATGTCTACCCGTTCCCGCCGGGCGTACCCCTGGCGCGCGCGAAGGGCTCCGGCGCGCGCCGGAGCCCGGCGGGTACGGCGCCGGGGGGCTGCACCGACGAGGTCAGCGATTCCGCATACGTTCCACGCGCCGCCCGTGCGACGATCACCTCGCCCGGCGGCCGCCGCGCGCTCCGCGGGTCCCGCCGGCCCCGGCGGGAGCCCGCCCGCCACGGGCCGGCTCCATCGGTGCCGGCGGAGCCGCACGGCACCGGCGGCGGCCCGGCACGGAGACCGGCCCGGCGGATCGGCGGCCGTCCGGACCGCGCCCGGATCCGCGCGGCCCGGCCCGAACGGCCGGCCGGCCCGCGCACGCCCCCGCACCCCGCCCCGTCCGAATGAGGTCCCCCATGAGCCAGCCGACCACCCGCCTGACCGTCGCCCAGGCACTGGTGCGGTTCCTGTCCGTCCAGTACACCGAGCGCGACGGCGTCCGGCACCGGCTGATCGCCGGCACCTGGGGCATCTTCGGCCACGGCAACGTCGCCGGGATCGGCCAGGCGCTCCTGGAGTACGGCGACGTCATGCCGTACCACCAGGGCCGCAACGAGCAGGCGATGGTGCACGCGGCGGTCGGCCACGCCCGCCAGCTGGACCGGCTCTCCGCACAGGCCGTGACCACCTCCATCGGCCCCGGCGCCACCAACCTGGTGACCGGCGCCGCCCTCGCCACCATCAACCGGCTGCCGGTGCTGCTGCTGCCCGGCGACTACTTCGCGAGCCACGCGCCCGACCCGCTGCTGCAGCAGCTGGAGCACCCGACCGGGTTCGACGTCTCGGTGAACGACACCCTGCGCCCGGTCTCCCGCTACTTCGACCGCGTCACCCGCCCCGAGGCGCTGATCCCCTCCGCGCTGAACGCCATGCGGGTCCTCGCCGACCCGGCCGAGACCGGCGCGGTCACCCTGGCCCTCCCCCAGGACGTCCAGGCGGAGGCGTACGACTGGCCGGAGGAGTTCTTCGCCGAGCGGGTGTGGCGGGTACGGCGGCCCGCCCCCGACCCGGTCGAGCTGGCGGACGCCGTACGCGCCGTGAGGGCCGCTCGGCGGCCGTTGATCGTCGCGGGCGGCGGAGTCCACCACAGCCGCGCCGAGGACGCCCTGAGGGCCCTTGTGGAGGCCACGGGCATCCCCGTCGCCTCGACCCAGGCGGGCAAGGGTTCGCTGCGCCACGACCACCCGGGCGACCTCGGCGGCATCGGGCACACCGGGACCGCCGTCGCCGACGACGCGGCCCGCACCGCCGACCTGGTCATCGGCGTCGGCACCCGGTACACGGACTTCACCACGGCCTCCGGCACCCTCTTCCAGAACCCGGACGTCCGCTTCCTGAACCTGAACATCGCCGGCTTCGACGCCCACAAGCTGGCCGCGCGGACGCTCGTCTGCGACGCGAGGGCGGGGCTCACGGCCCTCATGGAGGCCCTGGCCGGGCACCGGGTGGACGGCGCCTACGAGGCCGAGTACGGGGCCGGCAAGGAGCGTTGGGAGGCCGTCGTCGAGGCCGCCTACCGCGCGGACGACGAGGACGCCGTACCGACGCAGACCCAGGTGCTCGGCGCCCTGGACGCGGTCGTCGGGGATGACGACGTTGTCATCAACGCGGCCGGCTCGCTCCCGGGCGATCTGCACAAGCTGTGGCGGGCCCGCTCGCCGCGCCAGTACCACCTGGAGTACGGCTACTCCTGCATGGGCTACGAGATCCCGGCGGGCATCGGGGTGCAGCAGGCGGCCCCGGACGTCGCGGTCTGGTCGCTGGTCGGCGACGGCACCTATCTGATGATGCCGACCGAGATCGTCACCGCCGTCCAGGAGGGCCTGCCCGTCAACCTGGTGCTGATCCAGAACCACGGGTACGCCTCCATCGGCGGCCTCTCGGAGACGGTCGGCGGCGAGCGGTTCGGCACCGCCTACCGCTACCGCTCCGCGGACGGCACCTTCGGCGGCGCCCCGCTGCCGGTCGACCTCGCCGCCAACGCGGCCAGCCTCGGCATGGAGGTGCTGCGCGCCAAGACCGTGCGCGAGCTGCGGGAGGCTCTCGCCGCGGCCCGCGCGAGCGACCGGCCCACCTGTGTGTACATCGAGACCGACCCGGCGCCCACCGCGCCCCCGGCCGAGGCCTGGTGGGACGTGCCGGTCGCCGAGACCGCCTCCCGCGAGGCCGCCGTACAGGCCCGCGAGGACTACGACCGGCAGCTCGCCGAGCGCCGTCGCCATCTGTGAACCCCCGAACCCCGGAAGGAGGTGTCCCGGTGGCCCGAACCGGTGATTCCGTCCGCGCCGCGACCGTCTCGGCGCTCGACACCCTGGACTTCGCCCTGGACCGCGGCAGTCCGGTACCGCTCTACTACCAGCTCGCCCAGCAGCTGGAGGAGGCCATAGAGCACGGTGTGCTCGCCCCCGGGAATCTCCTGGGCAACGAGATCGACCTGTCGGTACGGCTCGGCCTGTCCCGGCCCACGGTCCGCCAGGCCATCCAGTCGCTGGTCGACAAGGGCCTGCTGGTACGCCGCCGGGGCGTGGGCACCCAGGTGGTGCACAGCCAGGTCAAACGGCCGCTGGAGCTGAGCAGCCTCTACGACGACCTGGAGTCGGCCGGGCAGGGCCCGACCACCCAGGTGCTGCGCAACGAGCGCATCCCGGCGACCGCGGAGGTCGCCGCCGCGCTCGGGATCGCGGAGGGCGCGGAGGTGGTCGTGCTGGAGCGGCTGCGCTGCACGCACGGCCAGCCGGTGGCGTTCCTGTGCAACTACCTGCCCGCCGCCCTGCTGGATCTCGACACGGAGCGCCTGGAGTCGACGGGCCTGTACCGGATGATGCGCACGGCCGGCATCAGCCTGCACAGCGCCCGGCAGACCGTGGGCGCCCGCAGCGCCACCGCCGCGGAGGCCGAACGGCTCGACGAGAAGGAGGGCGCCGCCCTGCTCACCATGCAGCGCACGGCCTACGACGACACCGGCCGGCCGGTGGAGTACGGCAGCCATGTCTACCGGGCGTCGAGGTACGCCTTCGACTTCCAACTGCTGGTACGGCCGTAGCAGGTCCAGGGCATGAAACCAACACGCCCGCACACGAGCCCCCACGGAGTTTGTCCCGTGGGGGCTCCGTCGTACCGCTGTGTTCAACAAACCGGCAGGCGACCATGTCGATTACGTTTCGGGCAAGAGACGGGCGAGAGAGACGCAGGCTATTGACGCATGAGCGGACAAGCGGCTGTTATTGCGCCCACGATGTTCGGCCGAGTTGGTTTCTGATCGGTTTCGGGACCTTTCGAAGATCAACTCTTCCCCTTGCCGAACCCTGTTACTCAGGAGCCGCCATGCGCATCTCCCCGTCCGGTCTTCACGTGCCGGGTCCGAGCCGCCGTAACGTCCTGCGCGGTGCCGGTTCGGCCGCCCTCCTCGCCGGCGCCGGCATACCCCTGCTGTCCGCCTGTGGCAGCAGCGGGTCCTCGTCCGACTCGAAGACCGTCAGTGTCGGCTCCAACGACTCGGACGCCGTGCCGAAGAAGGCGTACGCGGACGTGTACGCGGCCTTCAAGAAGCAGTCCGGCATCACCGTCAACGTGAACACGAAGGACCACAACACCTTCCAGGAGCAGATCAACTCGTATCTGCAGGGCACGCCGGACGACGTGTTCAAGTGGTTCGCCGGCTACCGCATGCAGTTCTTCGCGGCCAAGAACCTCGCCTCCCCGATCGACGACGTGTGGGCGAAGATCGGGGACAACTTCCCCGACGCGATGAAGAAGCTCAGCAAGGGCGCGGACGGCAAGTACTACTTCGTGCCGATGACCACGTACCCCTGGGCGGTCTTCTACCGCAAGAGCGTCTTCCAGGCGAAGGGGTACACCGTCCCCACCACGTGGGACGAACTGGTCGCCCTGTGCAAGCAGATGAAGAAGGACGGCCTGGTCCCGATCGCCTTCGGCGACAAGGACGCCTGGCCGGCGATGGGCACCTTCGACCAGATCAACTTCCGCCTCAACGGCTACGACTTCCACGTCCAGTTGATGGCGGGCAAGGCCTCCTGGACCGACGCCAAGGTCAAGGCCGTCTTCGACCACTGGGCCGAGCTGCTCCCCTACCACCAGGACGGCTTCATGGGCCGCACCTGGCAGGACGCCGCCCAGACCCTGGTGTCGAAGAAGGCCGGCATGTACCTCCTGGGCACCTTCGTGGCCCAGCAGTTCACCAACAAGGCCGACCTCGACGACCTCGACTTCTTCGCCTTCCCGGAGATCAACTCCGCGTACGGCCAGGACACCGTCGAGGCGCCCACCGACGGCTTCATGGTCAGCAAGTCCCCCAAGAACCACGACGGTATGGTCAAGCTGATGGAGTACCTGGGCTCCCCGGCGGCCGAGGAGCTCTACCTCAAGGGCGACCCGAGCGTGGTGGCCGCGTCCAGCAAGGCCAGCACCGCGGACTACTCGACGCTGCAGAAGAAGGCGTTCGACATGATCGGCGCCGCCAAGAGCCTCACCCAGTTCATGGACCGCGACTCCCGGCCGGACTTCACCTCCACGGTGATGCAGCCCTCCCTGCAGAAGTTCCTGCAGAACCCCAAGGGCGTCGACAGCCTGCTCTCGTCCATCGAGCGCCAGAAGAAGACCATCTTCGCGTCCGAGTGAGCATCCTGAATGACGACTGAATCCCCCACGAAGTCCCAGGAGGCGGCCGCCGTGCCGCCTCCTGGGCGCGCGTCCAAGAACAAGCGGGTCCCGCAGGGCCACAAGCGCCTGCTGACCCGCCGTGACCGGATCACGCTCGCCTTCATGGCGGGCGTGCCCACGGTCCTCCACGTCCTCCTCGTCTGGGTGACCGCGATCGCCTCGATCCTCCTGGCCTTCACCAGCTGGGACGGCATCGGCTTCGACTCCATCAAGTGGGTCGGGCTCGACAACTTCCAGCAACTCTTCAACGACAACCCGCAGTTCTGGCCCGCCGTCGAGCACAACGTCATCTGGTTCGTGGTGCTCATCCTGATCCCGACCCCGTTCGGCCTGTTCCTGGCCGTGCAGCTGGACAAGAAGATCCGGTTCAGCCGGGTCTACCAGACGGCGTTCTTCCTGCCGGTCGTGATCTCCCTGGCCTGCATCGGCTTCGTCTGGCAGCTCATCTACAACCCGGACACCGGCCTGATCAACAGCCTCATCGGCGCCAACAAGCCGGGCCACTACATCGACTGGATCGGTGACCCCAAGCTCAACCTGTGGGCCGTGCTGATCGCCGCTTCCTGGCGGCACACCGGCTACATGATGATCCTGTACCTGGCCGGTCTCAAGAGCGTCGACCCGTCGCTGCGGGAGGCCTCGGCCCTCGACGGCGCCAACGAGTGGCAGACGTTCAAGAGCGTCATCTTCCCGACGCTGCGCCCGACCAACACGGTCGTCCTGGTCGTCACGATCATCGAGGCGCTGCGCGCGTTCGACCTCGTCTTCGTGTTCAACAAGGGCGCCCAGGGCACCGAGTTGCTCTCGATCCTGGTGACCAACAACATCATCGGCGAGTCGAGCCGCATCGGTTACGGTTCGGCGATCGCGGTGGTGCTGCTGTTCATCTCCCTGATCGTGATCATTCCGTATCTGATCGCGACCTTCCGGAAGGAGCGGCGCGCATGAGCACCGTGAGCGCGCTGGCCAAGCAGCGCACCCCGATCCGTCCGGCCCGCGTCCTGCTGCACACGTTCCTGGCCCTCACGGCCCTGGCGTGGCTCGCCCCGCTGCTGTGGGCGATCTTCTCGGCGCTGCGCCCGTACAGCGAGACCAGCAACCGCGGCTACGTGTCCTGGCCGCACACGCTGAACTTCGACAACTTCAAGAACGCGTTCGAGCAGTCGGACATGACCCACTACTTCATGAACACGCTGGTCATCGCGGTCCCGGCCGTGCTGCTCACGCTGTTCCTGTCGTCGATGGTCGCGTTCTACGTCAGCCGCTTCGACTTCCGGGTCAACCTGTTCCTGCTGCTGGTCTTCACCGCGGGCAACCTGCTGCCGCAGCAGGTCATCATCACCCCGCTGTACCGGATGTACCTGCTGACGAACCTGCCGGGGATCACCGCGAGCGGCAAGCTGTACGACTCCGCGCTCGGCCTGGTGCTGATCCATGTGGCGTTCCAGTCCGGCTTCTGCGCGTTCGTGCTGTCGAACTACATGCGTTCGCTGCCGCACGAGCTGACCGAGGCCGCGCTGGTGGACGGCGCCTCGGTGTGGCGGCTGTACTGGCAGATCACGCTGCCGCTGTGCAAGCCGGCCATGGCCGCCCTGGCGACCCTGTTGTCGATCTGGATCTACAACGACTTCTTCTGGGCCCTGGTGCTGATCTCGACCGGTGAGAACATGCCGATCACCTCGGCGCTGAACAACCTCTCGGGCCAGTACTTCACCGACCCGAACCTGGTCGCCGCCGGCTCGCTGCTCACCGCGATCCCGACGCTGATCGTGTACTTCGTGCTCCAGAAGCAGTTCGTCAGCGGTCTGACCCTGGGCTCCGCCAAGGGCTGATCCGGCTCCACCCGGCCGGGGGCGCGCGCACCCGGCCTCCCGTGAAAGAGAACCCCGTGCACAACCCGTTCACCCCGGTCGCCTCCGTACCCGTGGACACGCGCACCGCCCGTGTCCACGAGGAGGGCTGGCAGTCCTGGTCGCCGAGCGGCTCCTATGCCCTCGGGGCCGCCCCGTACCGCCCGACGAACGACAACTGGGCGACCGTGTGTTACCGCCCCGGCCGCACTGTGCCCGCCGGGGCCTTCCAGGGCGAGGGCCTGCTGGCGCTCGACCCGGGCGACGGCTCCCCGGTCCGGCTCTGGGCGGCGACGGACCCCGTGCACGAGGTGCCGTCGATCCGGCTCACCGTGGCCGGCGGGGTCGCGGAGGTCGAGGCCGACGGCCCGGTCAAGGAGTGGACGGGCACGGGCGTCCAGTCCGTCCTCGCCGACTGGGCCGCCTCGCTGGCCCTGCCGGCGCCCCGCCCGGCGCCGACCGTCTGGTGCTCCTGGTACGAGTACTTCACGGCCGTCACCGAGGACGACATCCACGAGAACCTGCGGGCGATGGACACCCTCGACCTGCCGATCGACGTGGTGCAGATCGACGACGGCTACCAGAGCGCGCTGGGCGACTGGCTGACCCTGTCGGGCCGCTTCCGCTCCCGGCAGGGCATCGCGGACGCCATCCGCGCCCGCGGCCGCCGGGCGGGCATCTGGACGGCGCCCTTCCTGGTCGACCCGGCGAGCGACCTCGCCGAGACGTACCCGGACTGGCTGGTCCGCGACCCCGACGGCAACCCGCTGCACGCGGGCCGCAACTGGGGTCACGACCTGTACGTCCTGGACACCACCCACCCGGCCGCCGCGGCCTACCTCACCGACGTGTTCACGACGCTGCGCGCCGAGGGCTACGACTACTTCAAGGTCGACTTCCTCTACGCGGGCGCCCTGGACGGCGTACGGCACTCGGGCGCGGACGCGCTGACCGCCTACCGGCTCGGCATCGCCCTGATCCGGAAGGCGATCGGCGCCGACGCCTATCTGCTGGGCTGCGGCGCCCCGATCCTGCCCTCCATCGGCCTGTTCGACGCGATGCGGGTCAGCCCCGACACGGCCCCGCACCGCCGCCCCGAGGCCGACGACTACAGCCAGCCCGGCCAGGACCCGGCGGAGTTCACCGGCGTCGGCCGCCAGTGGCAGCACGGCCGCCTCTGGGTCAACGACCCCGACTGTCTGATGGCCCGCCCCGCCGTGGAGACCCGCGCCCGCTGGGCGGCCCATGTCGAGGCCGTCGGCGGCCTGATGGCCAGCAGCGACCGCCTGCTCTCCCTCGACCAGTGGGGCGTGGAGACGACCCGCCGCCTTCTGACCGGAGCTGACCGATGAACGACCGTATCCTCACCGTCCCCGGCATCGCCTACGGCGGCGACTACAACCCCGAGCAGTGGCCCGAGGAGGTGTGGGAGGAGGACGTCCGTCTGATGCGCGAGGCGGGCGTGAACATGGTCAGCGTCGGCATCTTCTCGTGGGCGCTGATGGAACCGTCCGAGGGCGTGTACGACTTCTCGCGCATGGACCGGATCCTCGGCCTGCTGCACGAGAACGGCATCGCCGCCGACCTCGCCACCCCCACGGCCGCTCCCCCGGCCTGGTTCTTCCGCGCCCACCCCGAGGCGCTCCCGGTGGACCACGACGGCCGCACCCTGTCCTACGGCAGCCGTCAGACGTTCTGCCCGAGCAGCCCCGCCTACCGCGAGGCCGCCCTGCGGATCACGGGCGCGATCGCCGACCGGTACGCGAGCCACCCGGCCGTGAAGATGTGGCACGTCCACAACGAGTACGGCTGCCACAACGCGGCCTGCTACTGCGACGCCAGCGCGGCCTCCTTCCGCGTCTGGCTGCGCGCCCGGTACGGCGACGACCTGGCGGCCCTCAACCACGCCTGGGGCACCACCTTCTGGAGCCAGTGGTACTACGACTGGGACGAGGTCCTGCCGCCCCGCGCGACCGGCGCCGTACCCAACCCGACGCACCAGCTGGACTGGCGGCGCTTCTGCTCGGACGAACTGCTGTCGCTGTACAAGGCGGAGCGGGACGTGCTCCGGGAGGCGGCCCCGGCCATCCCCGCCACCACCAACTTCATGGTGATGTACAACTTCGACGCCCTCGACTACTGGCGCTGGGCACCGGAGCTGGACGTGGTGGCCAACGACCACTACCTGATGTCCGCGGACCCCGAGTCGCAGATCGACGTCGCGCTGAGCGGCGATCTGATGCGCTCGCTGGCGGGCGGGCCGTGGCTGCTGATGGAGCACTCCACGGGCGCGGTCAACTGGCAGCCCGTCAACCGGGCCAAGAACCCCGGCGAGTTGCGCCGCAACGCGCTCGCCCATGTGGCGCGCGGCGCGGACGGCATCGCCTACTTCCAGTGGCGGGCGGCGAAGGCGGGTGCCGAGCAGTGGCACTCGGCGATGCTGCCGCACGCCGGCACGGACAGCCAGATCTGGCGTGACGTGGTCCGACTGGGCGCGGATCTGCGGGCGTTGGCCGAGGTGCGCGGCAGCACCGGCACCGCCGAGGTCGCCATCGTCTGGGACTGGAACGCCCGTTGGGCCGTGGAGCTGCCCTCCCAGCCGAGCGAGGAGCTGCGCTACCTGGACGTCGTCCGGTCCTGGTACGAGCCGCTGTGGCGGGCCGGTGTGGCCGTGGACTTCGTCCGTCCGGACGCGGACCTGTCGGCGTACAAGGCGGTCCTCGCCCCGACCCTGTACCTCGTGGACGACACGGGCGCGGCGAACCTGACGGCCTTCGCGGAGGCCGGCGGCACGCTGGCCATCGGCTTCCACAGCGGTGCCGTGGACGAGAACTGCCATGTGCGGCTGGGCGGTTACCCGGGGGCCTTCCGGGAGCTGCTGGGTGTGTTCACGGACGAGCTGTTCCCGCTGCTGCCGGACCAGCGCGTGGCGCTCGGCGAGGGCGGCACGGGGTCGCTCTGGTCGGAGCGGGTGCGGCTGGAGGGCGCGGAGGCGGTCACGTCGTACGCCGACGGTCCGCTGGCCGGGGTGCCCGCGGTGACGCGGCACGCCCACGGCTCGGGCAGCGCGTGGTACGTCGCGACGCTCCCGGACGCGGACACGCTGGCGGGGCTGCTCGACCGGATCCGCGCCGAGGCGGGCGTGGCCGCGGTCCGCACCGCGCCGGAGGGCGTGGAGGTGGCCCGGCGGCGCGGCGCGGACGCGGACTACGTGTTCGTGATCGACCACGCGGGACAGGGTGCCGAACTCCCGGTCGCCCCCGGCTCGGTGGAGCTCCTCTCCGGCAAGCCGGCCGACGGCACGGTCACCGTGGCGCCGGGCGACATCGCCGTCGTACGGGAGCCGCGCGGTCAGTGAGCCGCGTCCAGGCGGGCCCGCTGGCCGGGCGTCAGCTCCAGGTCCACCGCGGCGAGGTTCTCGTCCAGCTGGGCCACGGACGACACCCCGGCCAACGGCACGACCGGCAGCGGCCCGCCCAGCAGCCAGGCGAGCACGACCTGGTTCGGACTCGCGCCGGTCTCCCGGGCCACCTCGCCGAGCGCGGCGAGACGGGCCGGGGTGCCGGGGTGGTCGTAGTCGGCGGGCAGTCGCCTGCCCGGGTTGGTGTACGCGCCCTTGAGCAGCGGTGAGTAGGCGACCAGGGTGAGGTCCGGCTCCGCACGCAGATAGCTGCGGAGCTGGGCGTCGGCGGAGCCGAGGCTGCCGTCCGGGAACAGGTCGTCGGGGATGTCGGTGCGCGGGCGCAGATGGCTGTGCTGGTACTGGAGCACCTCGTAGCCGGGCAGTCCGGCCGCGGCGGCGAGGGCGCGGGCGCGTTCCAGCCGCCAGACGGCGTGGTTGCTGGCGCCGAGCAGGCCGACGGTGCCCTCCGCGACGAGCGCGGCGAAGCCCTCGACGGTCTCGCGGAGCGGGACGGTGGGGTCCTCTATGTGGGCGTAGAGGAGATCGAGCTTCTCGACGCCGAGGCGTTCACGGCTGCGCTCGGCCGACTCCCGGATCACCTTCGCGGACAGGCCCTCGGGGTTGTCGGTGTAGCTCGTGCCCGGGGCCAGCGGGCGGGCGCCGAGCTTGGTGGCGATGACGATCTCGTCGCCGACGCCCCGGCTGCGCCGCCAGCGGCCGAGCAGTTCCTCGCTCTGGCCGCCCTGGCTCCCGTCCTCCCAGAACGCGTAGTTGTCGGACGTGTCGATGAAGTTCCCGCCTGCCTCGACATAGCGGTCGAGGACGGCGAAGGAGGTCTTCTCGTCGGTGCGGGACCCGAACAGCATGGCGCCGAGCGAGAGGACGCTGACCTCGCGGCGGTTCTTCGGGGCGCTGCCGATGGTGCGGTACTTCATGCGGATCTCCTCCGTCCGCGCACCCGGGTCTCGGGTGCACGTCGGGGAGTCTTCAGCTTGAAGTGCGCTTCAGGTCAAGGGGCCGGGTCGGGCCGCGGTGCGAACGGGCCGTCCAGGGCCGCCCATTGCAGCAGCATGATCGTCTTGGCGTCGGCGATCTCGCCGGTGCGGATCATCTCCAGGGCGCGGCGGAAGGGGAGTTCGAGGATCTCGATGTCCTCGCCCTCCTCGTCGAGGCCGCCGCCCTCGTGGGTGCGGGTCGACGGGCCGTAGGACGCCGCGTAGAACGAGATCCGTTCGGTGACCGAGCCCGGGCTCATGTAGACGTCGAAGACGTGCCGGACCTCACCGACGGTATGGCCGGTCTCCTCGACGACCTCCCGGCGGACCGCGTGCTCCGGGTGCTCGGCCTCGTGGTCCAGGAGGCCGGCCGGGGTCTCGGTGAGCATGCCGTCGGGGTGGCCGTTGACGTATGCCGGGTAGCGGAACTGGCGGGTGAGCAGGACGGTTTCGCGCTCGGCGTCGTAGAGGAGCAGGGTGACGCCGTTGCCGCGGTCGTGGGTCTCGCGCTGCTCGGTGTGCCAACTGCCGTCGGCATGCTGGTAGTCGAAGGTGGTGGCCCGCTCGACATACCAGTTACTGGACAGGAGTCTCACCTCCCGGACCTTCACGCGCGGGTTGCCGGTCAGGTCCAGGCCGGTGCGGTCGAGTCCGGTGCGGCCCCGGCGGTCGGGGGTGTCGATCCCGGCGGTCATCGGAGGCCGGCCGGGCGGGCGGGGGCATACAGATCAGTCATGATCACCTGTCTACCACCCACCCGCGTCCGGCAGCGCCCCGTAAGGGGCGCGGGGAACTGCGCGACCAGCCACGACAAGGCCGCAGCCAACCGACAACGCACCCTCGGCCCCTCCCGCGGAGCGCCTAGTGCACCTCGGCCCGCGCCGGGTCCTCGTCGAGGAAGCCCCCCGACTGGTGCTCCCACAGCTTCGCGTAGGCGCCCTCCGCGGCGAGCAGTTCGTGGTGCGTGCCCTGCTCGACGATCCGGCCGCGGTCGAGGACCACCAGCCGGTCCATGGAGGCCACCGTGCTCAGGCGGTGTGCCACCACCAGTGCCGTGCGCCCCTCCATGAGCCGCCACAGCGCCTCCTGGACGAGGATCTCGCTCTCCGAGTCCAGCGCGCTGGTCGCCTCGTCGAGGAGCAGGATCGGGGCGTCCCGGAGGATCGCCCGGGCGAGGGCGACCCGCTGCCGCTGGCCGCCGGAGAGCTTGACCCCGCGCTCCCCCACCATCGTCTCGAACCCGTCCGGCAGCGCGTCGGCGAACTCCGTGACGTGCGCGGCCTCGGCGGCGAGCCGGATCTCGGCGTCGGTGGCGCCGGGCCGGGCGAAGGCGATGTTGTCCCGCAGGGTGCGGTGGAACATCGCCGGGTCCTGCGGGACGTAGGCGATCTGGCTGCGCAGGTCGGCCTGGCGCAGCCTGCTGATGTCCTGGCCGCCGATCATGATCCGCCCGGCGTCGATGTCGGTCATCCGCAGCAGCAGCCGGGTGAGCGTGGTCTTTCCGCCGCCCGACCGGCCGACGAACCCGAACTTCGCCCCGCTGGGTACCTCCAGTTCGAGCCCTTCGAACAGGGGCTTCGCACCCGCGTGGGTGAAGGAGACCTTCTCGAAGCGGACGCCGGCGGCCCGCGGCGCGAGCGGTTCCGGGACCTCCGGGTCGAGCACGGTCGGCGGGTCGAGAAGCAGCTCGGTGAACTGGGCCGCCTCGGTCATGGAGCTCTCCATGCGCCGGTAGATCTGGTTGAACTCGAACATGATCCGGGTCGCGTTGCCGAAGTACGTGAAGGCGACCACGACCGCCTCCACGCTGTGCCCGCCGCCGGCCAGGGCCACCGCGAGCAGCAGGCCCACCGCGTTGGTCAGCACGGACATCGGCGCGACGAACGTGTCGATGCGCAGGTTGCCGTAGTCCCAGGACCGCAGGGTGCGCCGCCGGGACTCGGCGACCCGCAGCCGGTGCTCGGCGGCCTCCCGCTCCTCGGCGGCGAACGCCCTGACCGTGTCCATGTTCATCAGGCTGTCGGCGACATGCCCCGACACCCGGGCGATCGCCTCCTCGCGCTGGGCGACCAGCCGCTGCCGGTGGCGGATCAGCGGCACCACGCACACCGCCGTCACCACGAGCATCCCGAGCAGCGTGACGACCAGCAGCGGTTCGTACCGCCACAGCACGACCGACCCGAACGCCAGCGGTACGAAGCTGCCGACGATGTTGAAGGTCAGGGTGTCGCCGAACTCCTCGAAGCGGGTGGCGAAGCTCAGCACCCGCTTGGTGAGCGCCCCCGCGAAGTTGTCGTGGAAGAACGCGGCGTCCTTGGCGAACAGTTCGTCCATGCCGATGACGTACAGCTGCTCGATGCCGAGCGCGTCCAGGCGGTTCAGGCAGTGCAGACCGATCCGCCAGAGCGCCTCCGCCAGCAGCAGGACACCGGCGAAGCCGAGGACGTACGGCAGGGCGGTGCCGAGGCCCAGGCCGTGGCCGTCGGCGATCCGGCCGACCAGCTTGGCCACCACCAGCGGTGCGAGGTAGTTGATTCCGATGTTGCCGAGCGCCGGCAGCAGCAGCGCGGGCAGCGTGAGCCACTTGAGCCGGGCCAGCTCCCGTCCGTAGTAACGAAGCGCGAGCAGGACCGCGCCCTGCCGGGGTCCGGTCGCAGGTAAATCGACTGAGGATGTCATATCAACCCTGTGTAGTCGTCGTACGGCATGCCGAGTCGGCCGTCGCATGTCCGCGGCGGCCTGGAATCGGCAGGTCAGGAAAGGGAAGTGTGCCGCGACGGGGGCCGCGGAGTCCACGTGTTTTTCCGGCCGTCGACTACGGTGCGAACACGCGGTCGACCTTCGCCGGGGCCGTGGGCGAATGGCCCAGTCGGAGGGGTGGCGGGTGGCAGGGCCCGGCGCGGGGCGCTGAGATGGGTCACGGCGGATGGTCACCCCGGCCCGGGACGGGCTCCCGCCGCTGCGCCTCCCCCACCTCCGGAGGAACCCCCATGCACGCCATCACCGTCAAGGACCGCGACGCCGGAGTCGCCGGCCTCGCCCTCACGGAGCTGCCGCACCCGCACGCCGCGGAGAACGACGTGATCGTCCGCGTCCACGCCGCCGGGTTCACCCCCGGCGAGCTGACCTGGCCCGGCACCTGGACCGACCGGGCCGGCCGTGACCGCACCCCGAGCGTGCCCGGCCACGAGCTGTCCGGTGTGGTCACGGAGCTGGGCTACGGCACCACCGGGCTGACCGTCGGCCAGCGGGTGTGCGGGCTCGCCGACTGGACCCGCGACGGCTCGCTCGCCGAGTACACCGCCGTCGAGGCCCGCAACCTCGCCCCGCTCCCGGCCGACGTCGACCACATCGCGGCCGCCGCCCTGCCCATCTCCGGGCTCACCGCCTGGCAGGGTCTGTTCGACCACGCCCGGCTCACCACCGGCCAGACGGTGCTGATCCACGGCGCCGCGGGCGGCGTCGGCTCCCTCGCCGTGCAGCTGGCCCGTGCGGCGGGCGCCCAGGTGATCGGCACCGGCCGCGCCGCCGACCGGCAGCAGGCGCTTAAGCTGGGCGCGCACACGTTCGTCGACCTCCAGGCCGAGCGCCTCGAGGACATCGGTGACGTCGACGTGGTGTTCGACGTGATCGGCGGCGAGATCCTCGACCGCTCCACCGCGCTGGTCCGCGCCGGCGGCACACTGGTCA
The DNA here is from genome assembly GCF_040652235.1 of Streptomyces sp. NPDC048277. Lineage (NCBI taxonomy): Bacteria > Bacillati > Actinomycetota > Actinomycetes > Kitasatosporales > Streptomycetaceae > Streptomyces > Streptomyces sp. NPDC048277. The sequence goes on along the minus strand of NZ_JBEZLQ010000005.1, from coordinate 323,775 downwards.
CCATCGCCCGGCCGGTCACCGTCCACCCGGCGGACGGGCGGGCGGTCTTCTTCGTCGTCGAACCCGACCGCGCGCGCCTCGCCGACCTCGTCACACGGCTCCGGGACGGACGTCTCAAGCCGATCGTCGGCGCGGTCCTGCCGCTCGCCGAGGCGCCGACCGCGTTCGCCCCGCAGAAGCGCGCACAGGGCAAGACGATCATCCGGGTGGCGGAGGACTGAGCGTCGTCGACGCCGACGGGGACGGGGACGGGGACGGGGACGGCGGTCGGGTCAGGTACCGCAGCACCCCGCGGGTCCTCGCTGCCCTGACCTGGCGATCAACAAGAATTGTCGTAGGGCCGTGTGACGGCTGCCTGCCGGAGGGCACCGCGGCGGACCGGTCCCCGCAGGCAGCGCACATGGACGGTGGCCTGTTCGAGGGACGCGACGACGACCCGGTCGATCTGCAGTTCGACGCTGCCGCGACACCTGCCGGGGCTCGGGATCTCACTCACGCGGCTGTCCCCTCTCACTCGGGCTCATGCCGAGGGAGGTGTCGGCGGCAGAGTCCAGCCGTCCCGGGCGACCGGATACAGTGCGCGAGACGGCAGTCTTGCCAGGGAGGGGAAGCGTGACCGACACCAGCGACACCCGGCCCGCCGAAGGGGAAGCGGAGGCGCCGCGGCAGAGCCGACTGCACCGGCTGATGCGCTACATCCCGCTGATCGCCCCCGTCCTGCTGTGGGCCGTGCCCTGCTGGGTGCTCCTGTACGGCGGCCAGCACTGGCCGCTGCCCGTCACCCTGGCCGGCACCGCCCTGTTCGCCCTCGGCCTCATCGGGATGCCGCTCGCGATGACGCGCGGTCACGGCAGACGCCAGCAGGACCGGGCGGCGATCGTCGGCGACACCCTGCTGGGCGCCAGCTGGGTCCTGTTCACCTGGTCCGTTCTGCTCGGCGTCCTGTTGCGGCTCACCCTGACCGTGACCGGCGTCGGCGAGAGCCAGGACCGGGCGCGGATCGTCGCCTGGGCCGTCCTCGGCGTCACCGCCGTACTGCTCGCCTGGGGGTACGCCGAGGCCCGCCGGGTGCCACGCGTACGCCGACTCGACGTGCAACTCCCGCGACTGGGTGCCGGGTTGGACGGCCTGCGTGTCGCCCTCATCACCGACACCCACTACGGCCCGCTCGACCGCGCCCGCTGGTCGGCACGGGTGTGCGAGACGGTGAACACCCTGGAAGCCGACCTGGTCTGCCACACCGGCGACATCGCGGACGGCACCGCCGAACGCCGCCGCGCCCAGGCCGTCCCACTCGGTACCGTACGGGCCACCCGCGCCCGGGTGTACGTCACCGGCAACCACGAGTACTACAGCGAGGCCCAGGGCTGGGTCGACCTGATGGAGGAGCTGGGCTGGGAGCCGCTGCGCAACCGCCATCTGCTGCTCGAACGCGGAGGCGACACCCTCGTGGTCGCCGGCGTCGACGACGTCACCGCCGAGTCCTCCGGCCTGGAAGGCCACCGCGCCCACCTCGCCGGAGCCCTGGACGGCGCCGACCCGGACCTTCCCGTCCTGCTCCTGGCACACCAGCCCAAGTTCGTCGACCGCGCGGCAGCCGGCGGCATCGACCTCCAGCTCTCCGGCCACACCCACGGCGGCCAGATCTGGCCCTTCCACCACCTGGTCCGCATCGACCAGCCCGCCCTCGCCGGCCTCAGCCGCCACGGAGCCCGCACCCTCCTCTACACCAGCCGCGGCACCGGCTTCTGGGGCCCGCCGTTCCGCGTCTTCGCCCCCAGCGAGATCACCCTGCTCGTCCTCCGCTCCCCGCACAAGTAGCCATGTCTACACAGGTGGGCGACGTGTGACGCCCGTACCACCTCCCCCCAGGAAGGGGGCGGAGCGCTCCTGGCGCATCGCCGTCATCGGCGCACCCGGCGCCGCCCTGGGATCAGTCGACGCCATGGGGCCACAGCCCGGTCAGTCGACCACGAGGTGATCCAGCGGCTCGCGGAGGCGGCCGTCCCGGATCGGGACGCAGCCCGGCGGGAAGTCCTGAACGATGTCGGCTCCCAGACTCTCCAACGCTTCGAGGAAGCGGGGGAGATGACGCATCGCCCCGGTGGGCAGGTCGTGGAGGACGACCAGGCTCCAGTCGCGGGTCGGGATGTCGGCCAGGCAGGCGTCGGCCCATCCGTCCGGGTCGTCCCAGTCATGGGGAACGCTGTTCCACAGCACGCAGGTGAATGCGTGCTGCTGGAGGTAGACGAGGGCCGGCCGGCTGAGCAGGCGTCGATCGAGGACACCCCCACGCCCGTAGGGGCGAAACAGCTGTCCGGGGGTGGCCAACTCCCCTATGAGGCGCTGCGCTTCGCCGATCTCACGCTCTGCCGTGGCGAGGTCGGGGCTGTCGCCGAGTTGCACGGAGTGAGTCAGCGTGTGGTTGCCGATCCAGTGGCCCTCCGCTGCGGCACGTTCGGCGACGGCGCGGTTGGCCGGGTCGGTGAGGTTCTCGCCGACGAGGAAGAACGTGGACTTCACTCCATGTCCGGTCAGTACATCGAGGACCTTTGAGGTGACCGGCGCCGTAGGGCCGTTGTCGAAGGTCAGTGTGACCTTCACGGCCGTTCCCCGGCGTGCTCCGTGCGGTATTTGAGTCCCCCGATGACCAGGTCGGCCACGAGGCCGGCATGTTCTGCGACGGCATCGGGATCGAGCGGGTCGCCGGGACCGATGTGGCGGGCGAGGCCCCGCAGGCTGTACGGGGCACTGGCGCCGTGCGCGATCAGGAAGTGCAGGGTGCGGACAGGCACCGGAGCGATCTCACCGCTGTCCATCAGGCCGCGCAGGGGCGCGGTGAGCGGAGTGAGGACCGGTTCGATGTGGTGTTCGTACAGATGGGAGAGCCGGGGCGTCTCGGCGACGCCCTCGATGTTGACGAGGCGGAGCACCTCGGGGCGGCGGGCGTGGACGAGGACGAAGCGGCGGATGATCCGGCGCGTCTGCTCCAGCGGCCCGCCTTCGGTGTTCTCCAGCTCCGGGAGCAACTCGGCGGCGATGCCTGCGAAGGCCCAGTCGACGGTGGCGTACCAGAGCTTCTCCTTGGAGCCGAAGCGCTGGTGGATGAGGTTGTGGCTGACCCCCAGCTCCCGGTTGAGCGACGCGACGGACGCTCCGTCGTAGCCCTTCTCGGCGAACATCCTCAGCGCCGCGCCGAAGATCTCGTCGAGGGTCGCGGGGGACAGATCGGCCGGCGGTCGGCCGGTTCGCGGGGTGGCAGCGCTCATGACCGCAATGCTAACCGCAGATGTTGACCCCCATCAATTTAAAGTTGATACTCATCAACATCTGGCGGAGGGACGTCCGCCATCTGGAGGCCGATATGAAACGTGAAGACCACGTGGTCGGCGAGACCTTCGCCTACCGCTATCCCCATCCGCGGGCCGACCACGTGCTGCTCGTCCAGCACGGCATCGGCGGGCACGGGGGGATCTACGACAACTTCGCCGCGCACTACGCGGGGCTCGGCGCCGAGGTGTGGTCCATGGACGCGCCGAGCCACGGCCGTTCCCGGACGATCCGGCCGGCCGGGCGCTTCACCCTGGACGAGTGGGTGACCGCGGCCGTCGACCTGGGCGGGCACATCGCCGCCGAGACGGGGCTTCCGGTGTTCGTGAAGGGCTCGTCACTGGGAGCCGCCGCCGCTTACTGCGCCTACGCCGCGTCCGAGGTGTTCGCCGGGGCCGTGCTCATGGGGTACGCCATCCCCTCCTCGCCGATGATCCCAGCCGACAACCCGTTCCGTTCGGACGCGTACGAGCAGCTCATCGCGCGCTTCGGGGATGCCCTGCAGTTCGACATCGGGCGTTTCTACGACTTCGACGAGGACTACGGCTACGCGGGCGCGGACCGGCAGAAGCGCCAGGATCCGCTCAACACCTGGTCCTACGACCTGGCCTCGTGGGGATCGGTGATGCGGTACGAGCCCGAGGTCCCGCTGGCCAGGAACACCAAGCCGATCCTGTTCACCGTCGGCGAGAAGGATCCGGTCTTCACCCCGGACATCGCCCGTGCCGTCGTCGGCTCCACCGGAGGCCCGGTGGAGCTGCACGTGCATCCGGAGGGCGTCCATCAGCTGATGCTCTTCCACACCGCCGACTACGCGCGCGTGGTCGGCGACTGGTGCCACAAGATCCTGCGCGCCGACTCCGCCGTCGCCGCGTGATCACAAAGGAGTGATCGACATGACCGTCCACCCCCGCGGCGTCAACCATCTCGCCATCGCCACCCGGGACATCAAGGCCCAGATCGAGTTCTTCACGGACGTGCTCGGCTGCGAGCTGAAGGCCCTGTACTGGATGCACGGCGCCGAGGGCGCCATGCACGCGTTCCTGGAGCTCAACCCCACCTCGTACATCGCCTTCGTCCACCACCCCGACAACCCCGGCAAGACCGAGTGGGGCCTCACGCACGCCGCCACCCCGACCAGCCCGGTCACCGCGGGCGCCATGCAGCACGTCGCCTTCGACCTCGACAGCGTCGAGGACCTGCTGACCCTGCGCGACCGCATCCGCAGCCGCGGCATCATGGCGATCGGCCCCGTCGACCACGGCTTCTGCCGGTCCGTCTACTTCGGCGGACCCGAGGGCCTGGTGCTCGAAGTCACCGCAGGCGAAGCGATCGACGACCGGGCCTGGATCGATCCAGAGGTCGTCGCCCTGGCCGGTATCGACGAAGCGGAACTCGCCCGCTACCGGCAACCGGCCGACTACCGGCGACCCGCCGAAGCACTGCCGCAGCCCGCGCTGGACCGCACCAAACCCCACCTCAACTTCCCCGACGAGATCTACGGGTTCCTGGCCACCGCCACGGACGAGCAACTGCGGGAACTGCTCAGCGACACAGAGCCCCCGGTCAAGGTGGAGAACTGACCTCCGGCACCACCCGGGGCCCGCGCCCGCAGCCCGGGCCCCTTCCAGAAAGGCCCCTCATGAAGCTCGCCAACCTCGGCGGCCGAGCCGTGATCGTCACCACCGGTGGCGTGATCGACCTCGAAACCGCCTCCCACGGGCGCTTTCCCGCGCACCCCGACTCGGCCCTGACGCTGATCCCGGAGATCCGTGACTGGCTCGCCACCGCCCGCCCCGCCCCGGACACGTCCACCACGCTCATCGACCTGGCGGCCGACGCGACTCGCCTCGGCCCACCTGTCACCGCGCCCGGCCAGATCTTCGCCATCGGCCTCAACTACCGGGCACACGGTACGGAAACCGGCCTGGGCGTCCCCGACGCCCCGCTGGTGTTCACCAAATTCCCCTCCTCCGTCGCGGGGCCGGCCGAGGACATCCCGCTGCCCACCACGACCTGCGACTGGGAGATCGAACTCGTTGTCGTGCTCGCCCGGGGTGGCCGCGACATTCCCGCTCACAAGGCCCTCGACCACGTCGCCGGCTTCTGCGTCGGCCAGGACATCTCCGAGCGCACCGGCCAGCTGGCCGGAACGCCGCCCCAGTTCAGCCTCGCCAAGAGCCACCGGGCCTTCAGCCCGATCGGTCCGTGGATCACCACCCTCGACGAACTCGACGACCCCACCGACCTCACCCTGACCTGCACCCTGGACAACGAGACCGTCCAGAGCGGCCGCACCCGGGACCTCGTCTTCGACATCCCCGCGCTGATCAGCCACCTGTCCGGTGTGGTGGAACTGCGCCCAGGCGACCTGCTCTTCACCGGCACCCCCTGCGGCGTCGGGTTCTCCCGCGCACCCGCCCGCTACCTGAGCCCCGGCAACGTCCTGCGCTCCACGATCGAGGGCCTGGGCACCCTCGCCAACACCTGCGTCTGAGCAGAGCCTTCCGCTTTCGGCCTCAGTGCCCTTCCCCGCGCCTCAGCCACCGCCGGGCGGCTGCGCCCGGCCCCCTTCCGTCCGAGGAATCCCGATGTTCACAGCCACCGCTGTCCTGTCCGTCCTGCTGGCCCTCGGCTTCGTCGCAGCCGGCCTCCCCAAGGCTCTTGTCCGTCCCTCCGCCGAGGCCGAGGCGCGCCACCTCGGCTACTCGGTTCTCGCCCTCCGCGTCATCGGCCTGCTGGAACTTGCAGGCGCGGCCGGTGTGGTCCTCGGCTTGTGGCTCCGGCCTCTCGGCGTGACAGCCGTCGCCGCGCTGCTGGTGCTGCTCGCCGGCGCCGTCCGAGCGCATCTGCGCGTCAAGGACGCCCTCAAGACCATCGTCCCCGCGGCACTCTTCGGCGCGGTGGCGCTCGCGGTCCTGCTCCTGCACATGGCGGCCTCCTGACCGAACCGGATGTCGGCACTACGGCGATCAGGGCTACGTCGCCCGAGGAGTTGAAGTGCGGGATTCACCGGGCGATGTCCGGCTGAGCGCGGATGGTGGTCGCCGCGTCCTCGCCGCGTTCCTCACGGCGGTGCCGCTCGCCGGTGAACCTGCTGCTGGTGACCCGCGTCCCCGGCGCAGCCGAGCGCCGCGGGCAACAGGGTCGGCGCGACCGCCCGGCGCGGAAGGAGGGGGCGCCTCATCTGCGGCGCCCCCGGGCTCGAAGCCGCTGTCGCGCAGGACCGTGATGCACTTCTCCCGCAATGCCATCGCGTTCGGACCGACCGGGACCTGTTCGACCAGCAGGCGGGCGGCGTTCCGGGCCGCCCCAGGGCGTCCAACCTGGCTTGGGCCACCGTCCGCAGCGCATGCTGCCGGCCCGACCCGTCGCGGCGTTCTCCGCGACAAGCGCCACCAACCCCGCGCGGTTGCCGAAGTCGCGGTAGAGGGTGGCCGAGCCCGGGCGCCGGGCCAGGGCACGCATCGACAGAGCGGCCCGCCGGCCCCATGCACGCAGCACTGCCGACCGCCGCCTTGCCCAACCCCTGCGCGAAGCGCACACCCGCTTCCACTTGACACGTCCACCTTATCGGATACACCGTAGCCAATATGAACACCTGGTCTGAGCCGCAGCCCGACTCCCGGTTCGTCGCGGTGGACGGCATGCGGATCCACTGCAAACGCGCGGGAAGCGGCCCCGCGCTGGTGCTGCTGCACGGCAGCGCCTCGTCGCTCCAGCACTTCGACCGTGCGGCGGCGCTGCTCGCGCGGTCGTACGACGTCATCCGCCCCGACCTGCCGGGATTCGGGCTGACCGGCCCGCGCCGCGACCGCGACTACCGCGTGACGGCGTACGCCGCGACCGTGGCGCGTTTCCTGGAGACGCTGGGAGTGCCGCGCTACGCCGTGGCCGGCAACTCGCTGGGCGGCAACATCGCCTGGAACCACGCGCTGGACCATCCGGAGCGGCTCACCGGCCTGGTGCTGGTCAACGCCACCGGGTACCCCGAGAAGACGGTGCCCGCGGGCATGCGGCTGACCCGCAACCCGCTCCTGCGCCCCCTGCTGCGCCGGGCCATGCCGCGCCGGGCCGTCGAACGCAACCTGCGTACGGCCGTCGGCCCCCGCTCACAGATCGTGGACGACGCCATGGTGGACCGGGCGTACCAGCTGATGAGCCGGCCCGGCAACCGTTCCGCCTTCGTCGACTTCTGCAACACCGACCAACCGGACCGCAGCGCACAGATCCCGCGGATCGCCGTGCCCACGCTGGTGCTGCGCAGCGCGGGCATCGACGGCCAGCACTTCGCCCGGGACATCCCCGGCGCCCAGGAGCTGATCCACCCCGACGGCGGACACCTGCTGCCGGAGGAGGAACCGCGGTGGTTCGCCGACACCGTCGAGAGGTTCCTCGGCTCCTGCGCCGACACCTGCCGCTGACGCCAAGGAGACTCCCCCATGAAGTACTTCGTAGCCCCGGGCGAGGACCGTCGCCTCGACGACCGCTCCCGGGGCGAGCTGCGCGGCACCTTCGTCGAACTGTCCGACGGCATCACGCACTACGAGCTGACCGGACCGGAGGACGGAGAGGTCGCCGTCCTGGTCGGCGGGCTCACCATCCCCCTGTTCTACTGGGACGGCCTCGTCCCCGAACTGCACGCCCGCGGCCTGCGCACCCTCGCCTGCAGCCTGTACGGGCGCGGCTATTCCGACCGGGTCCGGGCGACGTACGACGAGACGCTCTTCGTCCGTCAGCTCGCCGAGCTGACGGACAGGCTCGGTCTGACGCGGCCGGTGCACCTGGTCGGTACCTCCATGGGCGCGCTGATCGCGATGACGTACGCCGCCCGGTACCGCTCCGCCCTGGCCACCCTCACCCTGGCCGGTCCCGCCGGCCTCGCCCCCCGCAGGGCCGTCTCCCCCGACCGGCTGCTGCGCAGTGACGTGCTGGCCGGCTTCGTGGCCCGGCGCCGCGGCCTCCACCTGCTCACGGGTCACCTCGGGCACAACGTGCGCGACCCCGAGAAGGCCGAGACACTGACCGCGATGGTCCTCGACGCCTACCGCTTCGAGGGCTCGCTGTACGCCTTCTTCGACACGCTGCAGCACCTGCCGTTCTCCGGGCGCGAGGACCTCTACCGGAGCACCGGAGCCCTGCGCATCCCGACGTTGCTGCTGTGGGGCGCGGACGATCACGTCACCCCGATCGATCAGCTCGGCACGGCACGCGCGCTGCTCATGCCACAGCGGGACCACGTGATCGACGACTGCGGGCACATGGCGCCCTTCGAACGACCCCACGAGGTGGCCGACCGGATCGCCTCCTTCGTGGCATCCAGCAAGGAAAGGCTCGACTCATGAACGACCCCAAGCCGATCGACGTCCTGGTCGTCGGCGCGGGCCCGGCCGGTTCGGCGCTCGCGATCGATCTCGTACGACGCGGTCTCGACGTCCGGATCGTCGACAAGTCCCCGCACGCCTTCGACGGCTCCCGGGCCAAGGGCGTCCAGCCGCGCAGCCTGGAGGTGCTCGACGACCTCGGCGCGCTCGACGACGTACTGGCCGGCGGCGACATCTATCCCAAGCTCGGCCTCCACGGCGGGCCGCTCACCCTTCCGTGGAAGATGTTCCCGCACAGAGAGGCCACCGCGGACGTCCCCTACCCCAACACCTGGCTGATCCCGCAGTACCGCACCGACCGCGCCCTGCACGCCCGGCTCCGACAGCTGGGCCTCGGCGTCGAGTTCGGCAGGGAGATGGTCGAGCTGACGCAGGACGCGGACACGGTCACCGTGAAGGTGGCGGGTGTCGACGGCATCGAGGAGATCACCGCCCGGTACGTGGTGGGAGCCGACGGCGGTGCCAGCGGCGTCCGCAGGCGGCTGGACATCGGGTTCGCCGGGTCGACCGACGAGAGCGACCGCATGCTCATCGTCGACGCCTCGGTGACGGGCCTGGCCCGCAACCGGTGGCACATGTGGCCGCGGCCGGGCGGACGGCTGATCGGCGCCTGTCCGATCCCGCACAGCGACGCCTTCCAGTGGATCGTCCGGCTGACGCCGGACGAGGAGCCGCCCCGGGAGAAGGACGCCATCGTCCGCAGGATCAGGGAACACACCCGCGACCGGCGCATCGAACTGCACGACATCCACTGGACGTCGGTGTTCCGGCCCAACATCCGCCTGGCCGAGCACTACGGCCGGGGACGCGTCTTCCTGGCCGGCGACGCCGCGCACGTCCACACCCCCGCCGGCGCCCAGGGTCTGAACACCGGTATCCAGGACGCCTACAACCTCGGCTGGAAGATCGCCCAGGTCCTCGCCGGGGCCGACGCCCGGCTGCTGGACACCTACGAGGCCGAACGGCAGCCGATCGCCGCGGGCGTCCTCGGGCTGTCCACGGAGAAGTGGGCCGGGATCGCCAGGCTGGACCCGTCCAGCATGAAGCGCGGCAAGGACGAACAGCAGCTCGCCCTCAGCTACTTCGGCGGCCCGCTCGCCCCGGCCGACGGCGAGAGCACCCCCACCCTGCGGGTGGGAGACCGGGCCCCGGACGCCGAGCTGCTCGATGCCGACGGCCGGCAGATCCGGCTCTTCGACGTCCTGCGCGGGCCCGATTTCACGGCGATCGCCTACGGTGCCGACGCCGCCGAAGCCCTCGGCAACCTCAACTGGCCCGCAGCGGGGGCCCGGTTGAAGAGGATCACCGTCGGGCCCGGCGGCGCCCTCACCGACCTCTCGAACACGCTGCAGCGTGCCTTCGGCCTGGCTGGCGACACGCTGCTGCTGATCCGTCCCGACGGCTACCTCGGGCACATCGCCACCCGGGACTTCCTCACCACCACGCACAAAGCCGCGCAGGCGATGACGCCTTAGCCAAGGAGAGCCGCACCATGTTCCAGCAGAGCCGCACCTCCGCCGGGGCCGACGCATGAGCCGCACGCTCCTGCGGGGCGCGCAGGTCATCACGATGGCCCCGGACCGTCCGGACACCGAACGGGTCGACATCCTCGTCGACGGCGATCGCATCGCCGCCGTCGGCGAGGACCTGCCGTCGGCCGGCGCGGAGGTCGTCGACTTCTCGGGCCGTATCGTCATTCCCGGCCTGGTCAACGTCCATCTGCACACCTGGCAGACCGCGCTGCGGTCCGTGGGCGCCGACTGGACGCTGATGGAGTACCTCACCCACCTCCACGGCGAGTGCGTCGGCCACTACACGCCCGACGACATGCACATCAGCAACCTCGCCGGAGCGCTGAACCAGATCAACTGTGGTACGACCACCCTCGGCGACTGGTGCCACAACAGTCTCACGCCCGAGCACGCGGACGCCGCCGTCGAGGGTCTCGTACGGTCCGGTATCCGCGCCGTCTTCCTGCACGGCACCCCTTACCGGGCCCCCGACATCCCGCACCCGCTCGCCGAGATCGACCGGCTGCTCGACGGCCCCGTCAGCGGCAACCCCCTCCTCACCCTCGGCATGGCGCTCCAGGGGCCGCAGTACTCCTCGCCCGAGACCGCGGTGGCCGATTTCCGGGCCGCCGCCGAACGCGGACTCGTCGCGTCGACGCACCAGAGCGGCGGTGAGCCCTCGCCCGGCTGGGAGGCCCTGCGCACCGCTGACCTGTTCGGCCCCCGCACCAACGTCGTGCACGGAGCCGACCTGCCCGAGGACTGGATCAGGACGCTCGTCGACGCCGGCGTCACCTTCACCACCACCCCCGAGAACGAACTCGGCCAGGGCCACGGCATCCCCGTCACCGGACCGCTGCTGCGCCTGGGCGCGGCGCCCTCGCTCGGCACCGACGTGGACACCGTCGTACCCGGCAAGGTGCTGACGGCCGCTCGCATGGCACTCGCCCACCAGCGCAGCCTCGACCACGCCCGGCATCGCCGGACGACCGGCATGTACGCCGACACGCCGTCGGTCACGGCCAAGCAGGCGCTGGCATGGGCGACGGTCGAAGGAGCGAAGGCGCTCGGCCTGGCCGACCGGGTCGGCCGTATCGCGGCGGACATGCAGGCGGACCTCGTGGCCGTCGACGCCCGCGCCCTCAACCTCTGGCCCGCCCACGACCCTGTCGCGACGGCTCTGCACGCCGACATCGCGAACATCGAAGCCGTGATGATCGCCGGGCGGTGGCGCAAGCGCGACCACGCCCTGATCGCGACCGGCCTCGACGATGTGAAGGACCGCTTGCGCGAGTCCGGGGAACGGCTCCTGCACACGATGCGCGAATCCGGCGGCACACAGGACTGACACCCGGCACACCGGCGGCCCGGCGAGGTGGGGACTCCTCGTGCCGACCCGTCTCCCCCCGGGTCGGCACGAGGTCCGGACTTCCCGCCATGAGCGGCCTCATCATCACCCAGCGCGAGAGCGGGACATGACGCCCCAGCGGCACAGCGCCGCCCGCGAAGGCGCGCCCGCCACTCGTGAACCGGGTCCCGCGACGGGCAACGACAGCCTGACCATGCGCGCGCTGGGCAGCCGCCTCGGCACCACGGCGGCAGCGAAATCAGGCTTCCCCCTCCGTGTGAAAGCCCGTGGCGGGCGACCGTGACGGCCGGCTCAGGAAACCAGCGATCGCACGATCGCGCGGGCTGCGGCCCGGCCCTCCGGAGCGGGGACCAGCGGGTAGACATGGACCGCCCCCTGGCACACGGTGACGTTCACCTCGGCCTTCTCCTCCTTGGCGAGCTCCTGCAGACGGCGGACATCGGGGTAGAAGAGATCACGCGTGCCGATGTAGACGTCGACGGGCGGCAGGGCCGTGAGCGCTCCGTTGATCGGGCTGAGACGCGGCTGGCCGGGGTCGTCGCCGCCGGCCCAGCCGCGGCCGGCTTCGAGCAGGCTGCTGCTGGTGAGCCACGGATCCCGGGCCTCGGCCTCGGGAATGGCGGGGTTCGACAGGGTCAGGTCCAGCCAGGGCGCGATCAGCACGAGCCGGCCCGGCTGCGGCAGGCCCGCGTCGGAGAGGCTCTGCGCCACGCCCAGAGCGAGCCCGGCGCCGGCGGAGTCTCCCATGATCGTGACGTGGCCGCGGTCCACTTGGCCGAGCAGCTCGTCGTAGACGGTGGTGACGAAGGGATAGGCGTCACGGTAGGTGTGGCGGGGGGCGAGGCCGTAGTGCGCCACCTCGACCCGCAGCCCGGCATCGGCCAGGTGTGAGATCAGCTGCCAGTGCTGGGGCGAGAGGTGGCTGATGTAGGCCCCGCCGTGGAGATAGACCACGGCACGCTCGGCCTCGCGGTCGCGTGGTGCGACGGTGTGGCATTCGAACCCGCCGACGGTTCGGGTGCTCACCGCGTGCCGGTCCACCAGTTTCGCCGGTGGACGTGGCGGCTTCGCCGTGGCAGCGGCGGGATCCGGGGCCGTTCTGCGCTTGCGGGTGAGTTTCAGGAACCCGGCGAGTACATGCATCTGGATGCTGCTCATGCCTTGTTTCTCCTCCCGGCGCCGCTGCGGGCGCCATACGGGTCGGTCATCCGGAGTAGCGGGTTGACGTCGCCCGGGTGTTCCGGCCAGCTATGCACACGGGACGACGTCGGGACGGAGGGCGGCGGTCTGGCGTACTGCTTCGGCGCCGTGGGCGGCGTCGCCGACCACGGTCAGGTCGGGGTGCTCCGTCGGGGGATGTGGTGCTTCGCGCGCAAGCCACGCCGTGCGGAGCCCGCGTCGGCATCTCAGTCGTGGACGGTGCGTGCCCGGTGCTCGGCGAGTACGTCGAGTCCGAAGTCCGCGGTCAGGTCGCGCCACACCGAGTGGGCGTGGTTGGCGTGGCGCTGGGTGTTGTCGTACTCGATGAGGATGCCGGGGCCCTGGACGCGGTAGTAGTGCGGCTCTCCGGCGGCCGTGCTGCCCGCCCAGCCGAAGTGGACCTCGTCGAGCGACGCCTGCTCGGCGTAGTGGGTGTCGTAGCCGTCCGCGAGGTCCCGCGGCGCTCGCCCGGTGTAGGTGGCGAGCAGTCGCCGCAGCAGGTGGCGTTGCTCCTCGTCGAGGTCGCGGGCGCTGATGCCCTTGGGGGGAATCGTGATGGCCACGCGCGCGTGGTCGGCCTCGGTGTATCCGCTGCCGGCCTCGGCCCGGCGGTCGATGTCGTCGACGAGCCGGTCCAGGGCGGGGTCGGCGAACGTGCCCCGCCACAGGTCCTGCATGTGCATCATCGTGTCGCCGTGGCGGACTCGCGGCCGGTTGCCGGAGACGATGTCCGACACCGCCGACGGGTGGAGCAGTCCCTGGCTCAGCTGGCGGGCGCCGAGGGTCCGGGCGAGTTGGCGCGCCACGTCTTCGGCGCCCTCCAGAGGACGGAGGGTGCCGCCGAGCAGCTCGGTCGTGGCCGGGTCCGCGCCGATGAAACAGGGAGTCGTGGAGACGAGCCGGCCCGCGACGATCAGGTTGTTCAGGGAGATGTGGTGGCCGCCGAACCGCCAGCCCCAGACCGGATCGCCGGGGCGGCCGAAGAGCCGCAGCCAGTACAGCCCGGGGTCCCGGCCGCGCTGCCGGCCCCAGTTGCGGTGCCACCCTTCCAGCTGGTCCAGGACGTTCTCCAGACCCATCACCGTGGCGACCGTGGCGAAGGCCCCGGGTGAGAGTCCGGTGGCCACCAGCCGCATGGCCAGGCTCTGCTGACGGGGAGTCTGGTCCCGGACGGCCAGCCCGCCGTGGTCGGTGGGCGTGTAGAACCATCGCAGCCGCTCTGCCTCGGCATCGGGATCGAGCGGGGAGCCGTGGGCGGCGAGGGTGAGCTGGTCCTCGGTCAGGCTGCCCAGCCAGGTGGTGGCCGCTTCGGCCATCGCGGAGGCCGCCTTCTCACGTCCGGCTGCCGTGGCGGCGGGCACCGGGCCGTTGTCCTCATGCGGCACGGGCCGGCTCCACGTCCTGCGCCGACGGATCCTCCTCGGCGTCCTCGGAAATGTCGAGCATCACCTTGATGGCGTTGCCCCGGCGTTCGGCGTAGGTGTCGAACGCCTCGGCGACGTCGTCGAGCGGGAAGTGATGGGTGACCAGTTCCGCGGTGCGCAGGCGCCCTCGGGCGGCGAGACCGACGGCGCGTGCCACCGAGCCGGTGCCCTCACCGCGGACGGTCTGGATCGAAATGCCGTTCATCACGGCGTGGTTGAGGTCGGCCCGCACCGGCTGCTCGAAGAAGCCGACGAGCACCACCTTCCCCGACCGCCTGGACATACGGAGTGCGTCGTCGACCGCGCTGGGGGCTCCCGAGCATTCCAGGACGATGTCGGCGCCGATGCCGTCGGTCGCTTCCCGGACCGCGGCCACGGCGTCGTCCTGCAGCGAGTTGAGCACCAGGTCCGCGCCGTACGACTTGCCGATCGCCAGCCGTGTCTCCCGGGTACCGATCAGAGCGACCGTCCGGGCGCCGAGTTCACGGGCGACCTGGACCGCGAGCAGGCCGATGGGGCCGGGCCCGATCACGGCCACCGTGGCGCCGACGAGCAGCGTGCCCAGTACGTCGAAGGCATGCATCACGGTGCCGACGGTGGTGAGCACGACCGCCGTGTCGAAGCCGACGGTGTCCGGGAGCCGGTGGAGCGTCGAGACGTGGTTGAGGGCGTACTCCGCGAAGCCGCCGTTCACGGTCATCCCCTGCACCCGGTGTCCGGTGTGCCGTAGACCGTAGTTGAGGCACTCCGTGTAGGCGCCGGCCAGGCAGTTGGCGCAGCGCATGCAGCCGCGGTGGGCTTCGGTCACGACGCGGTCGCCGATCCGGAACTCGTGCACGGCGCTGCCCACGGCGACGACGGCCCCCGCGTACTCGTGGCCCGGCACGAACTCGCCGGCCGCGGGTCCTCCGCCCTCGAAGAACTGCCTGCTGCGGATCTTCAGATCTGTTCCGCACAGCGATGCCCTGCGGACATGCACCAGCACGTCCTCGGGACCCACCCGCGGTACGGGCAGCTCGGTGACGGCGAGGGCGCCGGGCTCGCCCAGCACCGCGGCCTGCATGGTTTCGGGCAAGGACATAAGGGCCTCCAGTCACGGCCTTGAGTGGTGTCGAGAACCAGCGAAAAGAACGCTCGCTTTCCCCGTGCACAATCATTGCCGTTGCCCCGGCCCATTGCCCACACCGGACACATAGGCATCCCTTATGGAACCTGGGGTTATTTCCTATTGGCAGGCGGATAAAAACGCGTGCCACAGTCATTCGGAAACCGCGAAATCCGGGAGTGAACTGTGGATCTGGGAATTTCGGGCAGGACCGCCCTGGTGCTGGGCGGAGGCGGAGGTCTCGGCGGGGCGATCGCACGGGCCCTCGCGGCGGAAGGGGCGAACGTCGCCGTCGCCGACATCGACCCGCGGGCCGCGGACCGGACCGCTAAGTCGGTGGAGGAAAGCGGCGCAACGGCCATGGCCCTTGCATGGGACCTGGGGCAGCCGGGCTCCGTCGATGCCCACATCTCTTCCGTCGAGGGCGCCCTGGGCCCGGTGGACATCCTCGTCAACAACACGGGAGGGCCGCCGCCCTCGGCGGTTCTGGACCAGGATCCGGAACTCTGGCTGAAGCACTTCCAGAGCATGGTCCTGTCGGTGATCACCATCACCGACCGTGTCGCCCCACTGATGAGAACGCGGGGCTGGGGACGGATCATCACCAGCGCCAGTTCCGGCGTGATCGCGCCCATTCCCGGCCTGGGACTGTCCAACGCCCTGCGCGGCAGCCTCCTGGGCTGGTCCAAGACGCTGGCACGGGAGGTCGCGGCCGACGGCGTCACCTGCAACGTGGTCGTTCCCGGCCGGATCGGCACCGGCCGTACCCAGTACCTCGACCGGGCCAAGGCCGAGCGGGAGGGCAGGAGCGTCGAGCAGACCGCCGCCGAGAGCGTCGCGTCGATCCCCGTGGGCCGCTACGGCGAACCCCGCGAATACGCGGCCGCCGTCGCCTTTCTCGCGAGCACTCGTGCCTCGTACATCACCGGCTCGGTGATCCGCGTCGACGGCGGTCTCATCGCAAGCCTCTGAAAACCGACACCGACACAGAAGGAGGCCGAGAGAATGGCGCCGCTGACCCGCGACACCTCGGGTGTCTTCGCCATCGCACCGACACCTTTCGATGAACAGGGTGGGATAGATTTCGATTCGCTCACCCGGCTCACCGAATTCTATGAATCCGCAGGAGTCACCGGCCTGACTCTGCTGGGGCAGATGGGAGAAGCACCCAAGCTCTCGCACGAGGAAGGCGTCCGCATCGTCCAGCACGTCATCAAGCGCACCGACCTGCCGATCGTCGTCGGCGTGTCCGCACCCGGCTACGCGGCCATGCGGGCCCTGTCCGGCGAGGTCATGGCCGCCGGCGCCGCCGGTGTCATGATCGCCCCGCCGAACACGCTGCGGACCGACGACCGGATCGTGAGCTACTACGAGGGCGCCTCCGCGGCCATCGGCGAGGACGTCCCGTTCGTGATCCAGGACTACCCCTTGTCCTTCTCGGTCATGATGGCGCCCTCGGTGATCGCCCGTATCGCGGGCGCGGCGCCCGGGTGCGTGATGCTCAAGCACGAGGACTGGCCGGGGCTGGAGAAGATCAGCACACTGCGGCGGCTGGAGGCCGACGGGGCCATGCCCCGCCTGTCGATCCTGTGCGGCAACGGCGGTCTCTTCCTGGACTTCGAGACCGAGCGCGGCGCCGACGGTGCGATGACCGGCTACTGCGTGCCCGAACTCCTCGTGGACGTGGTGCGCCACACGGCGGCCGGTGACCGGGACACCGCTCACGACGTTTTCGACGCCCATCTGCCCCTGCTGCGCTACGAACAGCAGCCGGGCATCGGCCTGGCCGTACGCAAGTACGTGATGAGGCGCCGCGGCCTGCTCGCGTGCGACGCCCAGCGCCGGCCGGGAGCGGGTCTGTCCGCCCGGGCACGCGCCGAGGTCGACTACCTGCTGACGCGGCTGGCCGGGAAGGACAGCAGGGTCACACTCACGGGCTGAGGCGTCCTGCGCGTACGCGTCCGAGCGAGGCAGTGCGTGAGCGAGGAGCGCGGCCGACAGCGGGCTGCTGCTGGACCGGGGAACGGGACGTGCGCATCGGTCCTCCAGGGCGATGCACCGCAGGCGATATAATGGCCACAATGTTGCCGTTATCGGCGGGGTGCACCCCGGCCCCGCGCACCCGGAAACCTGGAGCAGATGCAGCTACGACAGCTGGAGTACTTCCTCGCGATCTGCGAGGCCGGTTCCTTCAGCGGAGCCGCTGCCCGGTTGTACGTCACGCAGCCCTCGCTCTCCCAGCAGATCGGAGCCCTGGAAAAGGAACTGGGCGCGGTCCTGCTGGAGCGCGGCCGGCAGGGCGTCACGCTGACTCCCGCCGGTCGGGCCCTTCTCCCGCGGGCGCAGGACGCGATGCGTGCGGTTCAGGATGCCCGGGACGTGGTGCGCGGGGTGGCCGAAGGCCGCAACGGCGACGTTCACGTGCTGACGGTCCGGTCCGTGGCGTCGGGCGTCCTGCCGCCGTCCGCGGCCCGCTGGCACTCCGTGTACCCCTCGGCCGTCCTGCGGCTGCACGACTACTCACACCGGCGGGACCTTGCGGAGGCCATGCGAGGCGGCCGGGGCGACATCGCGGTCGGCCCGCGCCCGGAGCCGTGGGAGGGGCCGGTGGTGTCGCTCGGGTACGAGGAGATGGTGGTGACCGGCCCCGCCGAATACCCGGCGGACACGGCGGCGGACCCAGCCGAACTGGCCGCCGCCGACTGGGTGCTGTACGAGCCGGAGCAGGGTATGAGTGAGGTGGTCGACCGGTTGGCGGGTCACTTCGGGTTCACCCCGCGCGCCGTGGCCCGTACCGGCCAGGTCTCGGCGGCACTGCTGTTCGCGGTCGAGGGAATCGGCCTGACGGTGACACCCGAGAACGCGGTGCCGCTGCGGTGGTCCCGGCATACCCGGCGGATCGGCCCCGGCCTGTTCCGCGAGCTGGTGGTGTTCGGCAGGAAGCTCCCGTCACAACTGGCGGGACGCTACCAGGACATGCTCACCTCGCTCGAACTGCCGCTGACCGCGGAACGGGACCTGCCCGAGGGCGCCATCCGCTGCTGAGTGCTCCACCGCGGAGGGGGCGAGTGGGGACGAGTCCAAGGACCCGGGTGACGGGTAGCCGGTCAGCGGAAGGCGAAGTGCTCGGCGTGGACATGCGCCCGGGGGATGCCGCGGCGGCGGAGGTGGCGGCTGAGATCTTCGACCATGGACGCAGGGCCGCACAGGAAGACATGGGTGTCCGGAGTCAGCGGTCCGGCCGCCGCCTGGATCCTGTCGACGGTGAGGCGGCCATGGCCGCGGCTGAACGTCGTGTGGACCCGGAGAGCGGGAAGGCGTTCGGCGGCTGCGGTGAGTTCCGGGAGGAACGGTGCGGCTTCGGCGCTGGGAGCGCAATAGAAGAAGTCGGCGCTGGGGAGCGTATCGCCCGGGTGGGTGAGCCAGCCGAGGAACGGGGCGACGCCGATGCCGCCGGCGATCCAGATCTGGCGGGATCCGCCGAGGGTGTGGTCGAACATGCCGTATGGGCCGTTGAGGGTTGCCGGCAGTCCTTCACGGACGTCGGCGTGGAGCCTGCGGGTGCCGCGGCCGAGTGCGCGGATGGTCAGGCGGACCGAACCGTCGCTCTGGACTCCGGCGACGCTGAAGGGGTGTTCGCGCCAGGCGCGGCGGCCACCGACGCGCAGGTAGACGAACTGACCGCCCGCCAGGGGCAGTCCGCCCGAGCCGGTGGGGGCCAGGGTGAGGTCGACGACGTCGGGCGAGGGCCGTACGACGCGGCGGATGGTGTAGTCGGCGCGGGGCTCTCTGTGCCGCAGCACCAGTTCGTCGTAGGCGTAGGCGGCCATGCCGACGGTGGCCATGATGACGTAGAGGGCCAGCAGGGGTATGGATCCGCCGATGACGCGGTCCAGGAACCAGCCATGGAGGAGCGCGCTCAGGAGCAGCAGACCGGTCAGACGGTGCAGGAACAGCCAGCGCTCGTAGGGCAGCCGCAGGACGTCACCGATCCGGCCGAGCGAGATGACGACGAGCGCGAGCAGGCCGATGGCCGAGATGGCGCCCAGGAGGTGGCCCGTTCCCACGAGTTGGGCGGAGCGAGGGGCGACGGCGCGGCTGAGCGCGTTCCCGTCGAACCCGGAGAAGAAGTGGAGGAGGAGGTGGGGGACGAGCAGGGTCATGGACAGCAGGGCGTACCTCTTGTGCCGCATGTACATGTGGTCAAGGCCGCCGAACCACTGTTCCAGCCACGTGATGCGGGTGGCCAGCACGAGAGTGCAGGACATCAGGTACACGGCCAGGACACCGGCGAACTCGCCGACGAAGTAGACATCGCTGATGCCGCCGGGTTCGAGCCAGTCCCAGGCGAGATAGAGCGCGACGGCTCCGACCGTGACCGTCAGCGGTCCGACGTGGCGTTTCTTGAGACGCACGTCCATGGGACTGCGCGCGATCCAGACGGCGTAGAGCGCTATGGCGATCAGAACGGGCATCCGCTGCCTCTCGGGCGTTGGCAGGTGGCGTGCCGACGCCCGGATCACCCGGTCAGGGCCACTCCGGCCCGACCTTCTCCCTCATGCTCTGTGCAACGGGCACGCCACAGCCTGAATATTTCGGCAACAACGTATCCGATTCTGATGGACGAGGCAATCAATGGCGGCCCGCGGCGGGCGCGGCGCTGCCGGCCACGGGCCTGAGCACCCCGATGGCCACCGCTCTCAGCCTCGCCGTCTTCGACGCCGGCATCTTCGGCGCGCCGCTCCTGGCCGCCGCTGTCACGCACACGGGCTCGAGTCGGACCCGTGAAACCACGGAACCCGACGGGCCGGTGTCGCTCAGCCCTCGTCCCGCAGGCCTGCGAGCCCGCCGAGGAGGAGGTCGAGACCGAAGGTGAACTCCTCGTCGATCGGCAGCGGCAACGAGCCGGCCACCGTGGCTGTCGCGGGGAACCGGTCCGGGTCCACCCCCTTGAACAGAGCGGACGACTGCGCGTCGTCGGACGGCTCGCCGCTCCCGTGCCCGTGGACCTGGATGGCGAAGCCCAGCACATAGCGGGCCAGCGTGGCGTACGCGTGCGCCGCGACCCCCGGCGCGAAACCGCTGTCGAGCAGGACCGCCACACAGCGCTCCCGTACCAGCATGGCGTTGGGGCCCATCGGGGTCTGCTCGACCATCAGACGTGCCGCGTTCCGGTGCCGTCCCAGGGCGTCGAACATCTGGTGGGCGACCTTCCGCAGCGCCTGCCGCCATCCCATCTCGGCGAGTTCCTCGCCCGTCAGGTCCACAGCACCGAACATGCGGTCGACCACATGCGCCACCAGCGCCGCCCGGTTGTCGAAATGCCGGTACAGCGTCGCCGTACCCGACCCAAGGCGCTGCGCCAGGGTCCGCATCGACAGGGCGTCGGCCCCCTCCTCGTCCACGATCTCCAACGCGGCGGCGACGATCCGCTCCAGCGGAACAGGCGGACGCCCCGGGGAACGCCGGACCGGAGCCTCGCCCACGCGCGCGGAATCTCCTGCTGCAGTCACGGAACCGTCCGACCTCCCCGGCAAACCAGTCAACATCGACACCGTATCCGGTACGGGCATGAAGCCCCGGCCGCATTCGAGGCCGGCGGACGCCGGGACGTCAGCCGATCCCCCGCTTGAGGATCTTGCCGGTGGACGCCATGAGCAGGGTGGCTCCCAGTGGCGCGTTGTCCCGCATGTTCCGGTGCCGCGGCTCGGCGCACCTCGCTCGCGGCCGAGCCCGATCGTCGTGACCCGCCGAGCCCGGTCGAGGGCGCCGGTCCCCAACCGGTCCCCAAGAATGATCAAGGGCCGGTTTCGGATGTTTCCGAAACCGGCCCTGACCTGCGACTTCGCAAAGTCGGGACGACAGGATTTGAACCTGCGACCCCTTGACCCCCAGTCAAGTGCGCTACCAAGCTGCGCCACGTCCCGGTGCGCTCACTCGCGGTGAACCGCGTGATCGCGCGAACAGCACTTTACCCCACGCCGCCGGGCGGGCCGAAAGAGGGCGTGGGGAGAGGGGACGGGGGCGGGGGACAATCGGTCGTATGGGAGACGTGGGGACAGGCGCACGGGACCGGGACACCGAGGGGCGGGCGCGCAACGCCCGGCCGCGGGACGGGCTGGGGCGGCCGCTGCCGTACGGCACGCCCGGCGTCGAGCGGCAGCCCGAAGGCGTCGTACGCGCTCCGGAGGAGACGGTCGCCGAGGCGCAGTCGCTGCTGGACGCCGGGAAGCCGTTCCATGCGCACGAGGTGTTCGAGGACGCCTGGAAGTCGGGGCCCGAGGACGAACGGACGCTGTGGCGGGGGCTGGCCCAGTTGGCGGTGGGGCTCACCCACGCGGCCCGGGGGAACGTGACCGGCGGGGCCCGGCTGCTGCGGCGCGGCGCGGGCGCGGTCGAGGAGTGGGCGGCCGGGAGCGGGGTGCCGCGGCCGTACGGGATGGATGTCGGCGGGCTCGCGGAGTGGGCGCGGGAGCTGGCCGGGCGGGTGGCGGGCGGTGCCGGGAGGATCGAGGCCACGGCCGAGGCGCCCCGGCTGCGCGGCACCCCGTAGCACCGGGGTGACCCGCTGTCAGTGGCATGGGGCAGACTCGGGGGTGTGCGAAAGATTCATGTCATCGGTATCGGCGCGGGCGACCCCGACCAGCTCACCCTCCAGGCGGTCCGGGCGCTGCAGGACACGGACGTGTTCTTCCTCCTCGACAAGGGCGAGGTCAAGGGCGACCTCACCCAGCTGCGCCGGGACATGCTCGACACGCACATACCGGACGGCGGCTACCGGCTGGTCGAGGCGCGGGACCCGGAGCGCGACCGCGCGGCGGGCGGGGGCGCGTACTCGCCGGCCGTCGGTGACTGGCGCAGCGCCCGCGCGGAGATCTACGAGCGGCTGATCCGCGAGGAACTGGGCGAGGAGCAGACCGGCGCGTTCCTGGTGTGGGGCGATCCGTCGTTGTACGACAGCACGCTGGCGATCCTGGAGGAGGTGCTGGGGCGTGCCGCGGTGGCCTTCGAGTACGACGTGGTGCCCGGGATCAGCAGTGTGTCGGCGCTGGTCGCCCGGCACCGCACGGGGCTGAACCGGGTGGCCCGGCCGGTGCAGATCACCACCGGGCGGCGGCTCGCCGAGGGGCTGCCGGACGGGGTGGACGACCTGGTCGTGATGCTGGACGCGCACCAGACCTTCCGGCAGTACGCGGACCAGGACATCGACATCTACTGGGGCGCCTACATAGGCACCCCGGACGAGATCCTGGTCTCCGGTCCGATCGCCGAGGCCGGCCCGCGTATCGAGCGGCTGCGGGCGGAGGCACGGGAGCGCAAGGGCTGGATCATGGACACGTATCTGCTGCGCCGCCACCCCGGCGGCCCGAAGGAGAGCTGACCTCGCTCGGACGGTGCTGCCGGGGACGCTACGGTCCCGCGGGACCGAGCCCCAGCCGCTCCAGTACCCCCGCCACGTCCGGTACCGCCGTCACTCCGTCCGGCAGCGGCGGCCGGCCTACGACGACCACGGGCAGCCCCAGGCGGCGTGCGGCGGTGAGTTTGGCGGCCGTCGCCGCTCCCCCGCTGTCCTTCGTGACCAGGACGTCGATCAGGTTCCCGCGCAGCAGCTCGGTCTCGTCGGCCACGGTGAACGGGCCGCGCGCCAGCAGCACTTCGGTGTGCGGCGGCACGGGGGGCTCCGGGGGTTCCACGGATCGTACGACGAACCGGTGGTCCGTCAGATGGGCGAAGGCGGACAGGCCCAGACGTCCCGTGGTCAGGAAGACCCGGGGGCCGAAGCGCGGCAGCAGGTCCGCCGCCTCGGCGAGGGAGGCGACCGGGTGCCAGCGGTCCTCCGGGCCCGGCCGCCAGCCCGGACGGCGCAGCACCACGGCCGTAACGCCGGCCTCCGCCGCGGCCCGCGCCGCGTTCGCGGTGATCGTCTCGGCGAAGGGGTGCGTGGCGTCGACGAGCGCGTCCACGCGCTCGTCGCGCAGCCAGTCGGCGAGTCCCGCGGCTCCGCCGAAGCCTCCGACGCGGACCTCCCCCGCCAGCGCGCCCGGCCGGGTGACGCGCCCCGCCAGGGAGGTCGTGACGCGCACACCGGGGTGCGCGGCGAGCGCGGCGGCCAGTTCGCGGGCCTCGGAGGTGCCGCCGAGGATCAGGACGTGCGGGACGTGCGGGGACATGGGGCGAGCGTACGGCCGTGACGCGGGACGGCCGCCCGGCGGGGTGCCGGGCGGCCGTCCTGGAGCGCTTCGTCAGCCCTGGCGGGCCTTGAAACGGGGGTCCTTCTTGTTGATCACGAAGACCTTGCCGTGTCGGCGCACCACCTGGGCGCCGGGCTTGGACTTCAGTGAGCGCAGTGAATTGCGCACCTTCATGGTTCTGCTCTCCTCGTGTCGCCGGTCTCCGGTCGCCAGTCGTCGATCGCCGGTCGTCGCGTCGGGTCAGCCGCGGGCGGCGGCTGCGGTACGGCCGTAGCGGCGCTCGAAGCGTTCCACCCGGCCGGCGCTGTCCAGGACGCGCGTCTTGCCGGTGTAGAAGGGGTGCGACGCGGACGAGATCTCGACGTCGATCAGCGGGTAGGTGTTGCCGTCCTCCCACTCGATCGTCCGGGACGAGTCGGCGGTGGAGCGGGTCAGGAACGCGGTGTCCGCGGCGCGGTCGCGGAAGACCACGAGCCGGGCGTCGGGATGAATGCGGGACTTCATGGGGTTTCCTTTCCGGGGCCCAGGTCAGATGGCGCCCAGGTCCGATGGGCCGAGGCCCGGTCGTTCTCGGCGGTTCAGCGCTCTTCGCGGAAGTCGACGTGCGCGCCGGCCACCGGGTCGTACTTGCGCAGGACCAGCCGGTCGGGGTTGTTCCGGCGGTTCTTGCGGGTCACGTAGGTGACGCCGGTCCCGGCCGTCGACTTCAGCCTGACGACGGGACGCGCGGTACTGCGTGCCATGAGGTCCTCCCTTCACCCACACCCGGGATCTTTGATCCGGGCATGTCATTCACGACCTCTGCAACAACGCCTCCCGCCGTCGCATTCCCGGTCCCGCCGCTCCCCCGCGGTTATCGTCCTGACATGGGTTCCATGGGTTCCGTGCGTGGGGTGCTGATCGACATCGACGGGGTGCTCACCATGTCCTGGCGGCCGCTGCCCGGCGCGGTCGAGGCCCTGAGCGCCATCCGCGAGGCCGGGTTCCGTGTCGCGCTGGTGACCAACACGACGTCCCGGACCCGGGCATCGATCGCGGGGACGCTGGCGGCGGCCGGCTTCCCGGTGACCGGCGAGGACATCCTGACCGCGCCCGCCGCGACGGCCGCCCACCTCGCGGGGGCGCGGTGCGCGCTGCTCAACAGCGGGGACGTGGACGAGGACCTCGCCGGGGTGACTCTCCTGGCGGCGGACGACGACACGGCCGTACCGGATGTCGTGCTGCTCGGGGGCGCCGGGCCGGAGTTCGGGTACGCGGCGCTGAACCGGGCGTTCGGGCAGCTCCAGCGGGGCGCGCGGCTCGTCGCGATGCACCGGAACCTGTACTGGCGTACGGACGCGGGACTGGAACTGGACGCGGGGGCGTTCCTGGCGGGGCTGGAGGCGGCCGCCGGGGTCGAGGCCGAGGTGACCGGGAAGCCCTCGCCTGCCTTCTTCGAGGCGGCGCTCGGACGGCTCGGTGTGGCTGCCGGCGAGGCGCTCATGATCGGGGACGACATCGAGTCGGACGTGCTCGCGGCACAGCGCCTCGGTATCACCGGAGCGCTGGTCAGGACCGGGAAGTTCCGGGCCGGGACGCTGGAGCGGGCGAGCGGCACGCCCGACCATGTGCTGGACTCGTTCGCGGAGCTTCCCGGGTTGCTGGACCGGCTAGCGCAGGAGTAGCTGGAGTCCACCGATGATCGTCGCGGCGATGACCAGCTGCTCGAACAGCCGCTGGTTGATCCGGTCGACCGCCCACCTTCCGATGAACGCGCCGGGGACGACGAACACCGCGAGCGCGGCGTCGAGCAGCAGCGAGTTGCCGTCGATCAGGCCGAGGCCGGCGCTGAAGGGCACCTTGGAGACGTTCACGATCAGGAAGAAGAACGCCGAGGTGCCCAGGAAGCCGAGTTTCCGGAAGCCGGCCGACAGCAGGTACATCGACATCACCGGGCCGCCCGCGTTGGCGACCATCGTGGTGAAGCCGCCGAGGACGCCGTACGAACCGGCCTTCGCCCGGCCCGCCCTGGTGGTGACCGCGTCCGGGTCGTCGGTCCCGTCCGCCGTGCGCCGCCGCCACAGGGTGACGCCGGCCATCAGCAGCAGGATCGCGCCGATCGAGGTCCGTACGACCCCGTCGTCGGCCCACACCAGGAACAGCGTGCCGATCACCACGCCGACCGCGACCGCCGGGAACAGCCGCCACAGGGTGGGCCAGTGGGCGTGCCTGCGGTAGGTCGCCACGGCCAGCACGTCGCCCGCGATGAGCAGCGGGAGCAGCACGCCGGTGGAGGCGCGCGCCGGGAGGACCGCGGCGAAGATGGCGAGGCTGACGGTGTTGGCGCCGCTGACGGCGGTCTTGGAGAAACCGACCAGCAGCGCGGCGAGGGCCAGGGCGGCGAACTCCCAGCCGGATATGTGCCAGAGCGTCATCGTGTTCATGCGGGGACCGATGCTATGTCCTGACATGCCGATGGGGTAAGTACCGTCTCGCTGATCGGCGCCTCAGCCCTTCCGCATGGCCTCAGCCCTTCCCCAGGGGAAAGAGCGCCCGTACGGTCCACCCGCCCGCCGCTCTCGGCCCCGCGTCCAGCGTGCCGCCGAGGGCGGTGACGCGTTCCGTGAGGCCGACCAGGCCGAAGCCGCCGCCGTGCGCCGCGTCCGGGAGCGGGGCGGAGCCGTGCCCGTCGTCGGTCACCGTCACCTCCAGCCGGTCCCCCGCCCGCCGCAGTCCCACGGTGATCTCGGTGGCGTCGCCCGCGTGCCGCCGTACGTTGGTCAACGCCTCCTGGACGACCCGGAACGCGGCCGACTGCACCTCGTGCGGCACCTCGGTGTCCAGGCCGGGGGCGCGGTCGAGGGTGACCTTCTGGCCGGGGGCCGGGAAGCCGTCGGTGAGTTCGGCGATCGCGGCCAGGTCGCCGACCGGGCGGCGGTCGGCCTCCGCGCCGGTGTCCCGCAGCACGCCCACCGTCCGCCGCATGGACGCGAGGGCCTCCGTGGCCGCCCGCTCGATCCCGGCGAGGACGGGATCCAGTTCGTCGGAGGCGGTCGCCGCCATCATCCGGGCCATCTGCGTCTGGACGAGGATCCCGGTGACATGGTGGGCGACGAAGTCGTGCAGGTCGGCCGCGATGGCCAGCCGCTCCGCCCGGCGCGTCTCGCCGACCGCAACCGTCCGCCGGTAGTCCAGCGAGCGCAGATAGCCCGCGAACCCGGCGGTGAGGCCGACCAGGACGAGCCCGATGGCGATGTAGGCCAGCGCGTCGTCGTCGGACAGCGAGCGGGCGTACCGGACCGGCGTCATCAGCAGGGCCACCGTGTCCAGAGCGGCACAGGTCAGGGCCCAGCGCGGCCCGCAGTGCCGTACCGCGACGAACAGCAGGCACAGCAGGACGATGACCTCGCCCGGGCCGAACGGATACCGGCGGCCGGACAGCAGCGAGCCCACCGTGAGCAGGACGGACAGCGCGCCGGGGACGGCGGTGCGCAGCTCGGGGGTCAGCCACGCCGGGCGGCGGTCCGACGGCCAGAGCACGGCGGTGAGGCCGGCGAGCAGCACGACCGCGACCGGCCACACGCCGTACCCCGCGGCACCGGTGTTCAGCACGTCGACGACGGCGGCCGCGACCAGCACACCGACGCCGAAGCCGCGCAGGCAGCCCTGGGGAGAGACGGACTTCATGCCGATCACGGTAGACACCGTCGGGGCCGGACCGGATCGGCCGAACGGCCGAGGCGGGCGCGCCGGACCATGGCCGTACGGCCGAGGCGGGCGCCCGGGCCCGCGGGCGAGAGTGAGGGCACGACACACCACTCCCCCCTTTTCTTCCCTCACTTCGGTTTCCAGGAGTACGCCATGCAGCGCAGCAGGTTCGTCGTCGGAGTCATCGGCGGTGCCACCGCCGTCGTCGCCGTCGGTGCCCTCGGCACCCACTTCCTCGCCGACCCCGAGTCGACCAGCCGGTTGGACGCCTACAGCACGGTCTCCGTCGACGGGCACAAGGCCCTCGCCGCGAACATCGTCGCGGGCCGCACCCAGAGCAGGTACCACCCGCTGCCCTGGGTCGGCGACAAGGTCACCGGGGTCACCTGCCCGACCGGGCTCAAGGCCGTCGCCGGGTCGACCGTCACCTGTACCGGCAAGAAGACGGACGGTTCCGGCGTGCGGATACCGGTCCGCGTCGTCAGTGCCACGGACAAGTCCGTCACCTGGAAGTTCGAGCGATGAGCGGGGTTCCGGGGATGACCGGGGCACTGGCCGGGGTCGGCCTCGTGAAGAAGTACGGCGCCACCACGGCCCTCGCGGGCGTGGACGTGGCGGTCGGCGAGAGCGAGTCGCTGGCGATCATGGGCCCGTCCGGGTCCGGGAAGTCCACCCTGCTGCACACGCTCGCGGGGATCGTCCGCCCCGACGGCGGTGAGGTGCTGCTGCGCGGTGAGCGTATCGACCGGCTGGGCGAGAACAGGCTCAGCGAACTGCGCCGCACCCGGTTCGGGTTCGTGTTCCAGTTCGGCCAGCTGCTGCCGGAGCTGCCCGCCGAGGAGAACGTGGCCCTGCCGCTGATGCTGGAGGGCGTACCGCGCCGCCGCGCGGTGCAGCGGGCCCGGCGCTGGTTCGCGCCGCTCGGCCTGGACGGGCTGGAGCGGCGGCGGCCCGGCGGGCTCTCCGGCGGACAGGCCCAACGGGTCGCCATCGCACGGGCGTTGGTGATCGAACCGGACGTGGTGTTCGCCGACGAGCCGACCGGCGCCCTCGACCAGGTGACCGGCACGGAGGTCGTACGACTGCTCACCTCGGTCACCCGTGAGCAGGGCGCGGCCCTGGTGATGGTGACCCATGACGCGGACGTCGCCGCGCGCTGCGACCGGATCGTCCAGGTGCGGGACGGCCGGATCAGCGCCCACAGCCAGTACACGGTCGCCTGACCGGCCCGAGACATCCGCGGAGTCCCTGCCATGCGTTCCCCCGTCCTGCCTCTGACCTGGCATCTGGCCAGGTCCTCCGGCCGTCGCGGTCTGCAGAGCCAGCTGCTCGCGGCCGGCGCCGCCGCCGTCGGCTCACTCGTTCTGCTGATCCTGCTCGCCGCCTACCTCGGCTCCGGTGCCCGGGCCGACCGCACCGCCTGGCGCACCCCCGAGGCCGACCGGCACGGCACCGCCGTCCAGGCCCTCGCCACCACCTACGTCCGCGACGAGCCGGTCACGGTCGTCTCGCTCGCCCAGCTCCCGCACCACGCGGGGACACCCGCTCCACCGGGCCTGTCCGCCTTCCCGAAGCCGGGCGAGGTGTACGTCTCCCCCGCGCTCGCCGACCGCCTCCGCACCCTGCCCGCCTCCCGGCTCGCCGACCGTTTCCCGAAGGTGAGGTCGTACGGCACGATCGGCGCCGCCGGCCTCGCCTCGCCGGACGAACTGGTCGCCGTGGTGGGCCGCTCCTCCGCCGACCCCGCCGTGGCCGATTCGGCTGCCGGGGACGGCCTCTGGGACGAGGGGCTGACCGCCCGCGCCGTGGTCTCCGGCTTCCCGGGCGCGCAGCGGAGCGTATTCACCGCCGCCGACCAGAGCGCCGTGCTGCTCGGCGTCGGCCTGCTCGTGGTCCCGGTGGCCGTACTCGCGTCGGCGGCCGGGCGGTTGGGGGCGGCCCGGCGTGAACAGCGGCTGGCCGCACTGCGGTTGGCGGGCGCGACCCCGCGCCAGATCCTCGCGATGACCGGCGCCGAGTCAGCGGCGGTGGGCGCGACCGGTGCCGTGACGGGCGCCCTGGCGTACTGCGCGCTGCTGCCTCTGCTGGCCCGAGTGCCGTACGGAGTCGGCGGTTGGTACGTCGGTGAGCTCTGGGTCGGGCTGCCCTGGCTGCTCGCCGTGGTCCTGGCCGTGACCGGGCTGATCGCGGTGAGCGCGATGTCGATGCTGCGGCAGGTGGCCGGCTCACCGCTGGGGGTGGCCCAGCAGGCGAACCCGCGCCGCACCCGGCTGGTCCGGCTGCTGCTGTTCGTGGCGGTCCTGGTCTACATCAAGGCGGCCGCCCGCGGCAGCGAGCTCACCGCTCCCCGGATCGTCGGCTTCATCGTGCTGTTCTACGGCGCCTTCTGGATGTTCGGGCCGTGGGTCGTGGACCGGCTGGGCCGGATCACGGGCCGGTTCGCCCGGCGCCCCGCCACCCTGCTGGCCGCGCGCAGGCTCAGCGACGACCCGCGCGGGGCGTGGCGGACGGTCAGCGGGCTGGTGCTGGCCGGGTTCGTGGCCGGGTTCCTCACGGTCGGCCACCTCGGGGTGCTCGGCTCCGGCTTCCGGAGCGACGAGGTCGCCGTGCCGACGAGCACGGGCACGGTCGCCGAGGCGCGCGCCCTCCTGAAGGACGCGGGCGTCACGGCCGAGGTGACCCCGGGCGGCGAGGACTTCCTGCTCGGCGGCCAACGGGGCCTCGTCGCGCGGATCCCGGGCGGACCCGAGCGCGTCGACCGGGCGCTCACCGCTCTCCAGCCCCTCGGAGACGGCCGCCTCCCCTACGGCAAGGCCTATGCCGACGCGCAGAACATCACGGTCTCCGACCGGCTCGCCCAGCTCGCCACCGGCGCCCTCGCGGTCAGCTTCCTGATCGCCACCGCCTCGGCCGGCCTCACCGCCGCCGCCAACGTGCTGGACCGGCGGCGGGTGTACGGCCTGCTGCGGCTGTCGGGCACCCCGTTGCGGGTCCTGGACCGGGCCCGGGTCAGGGAGACGGTCCTCCCGCTGCTGGTGCTGGCGGGCGGCACCACCGCGACCGGTGTCTACGCCGCGTACGAGCTGAACAAGGCCGGAGACAGCACGATCAGCACCTCGGGCGCCGTCCGGCTCGCCGTGTGCGTCACGCTGGGCGCGCTCGCCATGTTCGCCGCGATCGGAGCCAGCCGCCCGCTGCTGCGCAAGGTTACTGCGGACCCGGTCCGGGCCGCCGACTGAGGGATCATCGGACCATGACCGCCGCCAGTTCCGCTCCGCCCATCCGGGTCCTCATCGCCGACGACCAGGCGATGGTCCGCACCGGCTTCCGGTTCTTCCTGGACGCCCAGCCGGACATCACGGTGGTCGCCGAGGCCGCCGACGGCGAGGAGGCGGTGGCGCTGGCCCGGGAGCTGCGGCCCGACGTGTGCCTGCTGGACGTCCGGATGCCCCGGCTGGACGGGCTGGAGGCGACCCGGCTGCTGGCCGGGCCCGAGGTGGCCGACCCGCTGCGGGTGGTCGTGGTCACGACGTTCGACCTCGACGAGTACGTCTACGGCGCGCTGCGCGGCGGCGCCTGCGGGTTCCTGCTCAAGGACTCCGGGCCCACGCTCCTCGCGGAGGCGGTCCGCGCGGCGGCGGCCGGTGACTCGCTGGTCTCGCCCTCGGTGACGGTCCGTCTGCTCAAACACCTGACCACGCGGCCCGAACCGGCCCCGAAGCCGGCCGGCCCGCAGGCCGCCGAGCCGCTCACCGACCGCGAGCTGGACGTGGTCCGGCTGGTGGCCGTCGGCCGTACCAACGCCGAGATCGCCGCCGAGCTGTATGTCTCGCTGTCCACGGTGAAGACGCATCTGTCCAGCGTCCAGCTCAAGCTGTCGGCCCGGAACCGGGTCGAGATCGCCGCCTGGGCGTGGCGCAACGGGCTCACCTGAGGGCTCAGAGACCGAGCACCCGGGCGATGGTGCGCAGCACCCCGTTGTCGTTGTTGGACGGGGCGAGATGGCGGGCCCGGCGGATGACGTCCGGGTGGGCGTTGGCCATGGCGAAGGACCAGTCGGCGGCGTCGAGCATCTCCAGGTCGTTGAGGTAGTCGCCGAAGACCATGGTCTGGGCGGGGGTGATGCCCAGCTCGCGCTGCAGGCCGCGCAGGGCGGTGCCCTTGTTGGCGCTGCGGTTCATCACGTCGACCCAGTGCTCGCCTGAGACGACGACCTGGTGGGTGCCGGCGAAGTCGGCCAGCGCCGGGGCGGTGGTGCGTTCGGCGGGGCCGAAGTCGAAGAGGGCGACCTTGATCACGTCGTCGTCGACGGCGGTGACGTCGTCGACGACGTGGTGGGTGACGTAGTAGCGGCGCACCTCCGCCAGGAACGCCTCGTCCGTCCGCTCCACGTAGGCGGCCCGCTTGCCGCAGACCACCGCGCCCACGTCCACACCGTCCGCGACCAGCCGCCGTACGGTCCGCGCGAGGTCCCCGGCGACGGCCGGGTCCAGGACGTCGGAGCTGATCTCGACGCCGTCGCGCACCACGTACGTGCCGTTCTCCGCGATGAACGCCATGCCGTCGGCCACCTCGGCGAACTGCCGTGCCAGGGTGGCGTACTGGCGGCCGCTGGCGGGGCTGAACAGCACCCCGCGGCGGCGCAGTTCGGCCAGGGTCGCCCACAGTCCCGCGGGGACGCGCTTCTCGTCGTCGAGGAGGGTGCCGTCCATGTCGGTGACGACGAGCCGGATGTCGGCGGGGCCTGCGGGGAGGTCGGTCTCGGTGGGGAGGAACGCGGGCGAGGCGGGCATGTCCTGCTTCCGGTCGGGGACGGCATTCGTACACCAGTGTCCCTCAGGGGGCTGTCGGTCCCTGAAACAACCCATGCCGTTCCTGTGACAGCGCGATCAACCGAAGGCACAATGTCGGCCAACGGCGTGGTGGCGGGGGAAGGACGGCGGACGTGGGCGGCAGCGGGTCGACGGGGCTGACGGCGTCCGTGGCGAACAACGCGCGGGTGTGGAACTACTGGATCGGCGGCCGGGACAACTACACGGCCGACCAGCGGGTCGGCGAGCAGGTCGCCGGGATGCTGCCGGTGATCAGGGAGGTGGCCCGCGCGGACCGGGCCTTTCTCGGCCGGGCGGTGCGGCTCCTCGCGGGCGGACACGGGATACGGCAGTTTCTGGACATCGGCACCGGCCTGCCGACGGTCGAGAACACGCACGAGATCGCCCAGCTGGTCGCGCCCGAGTCCCGGATCGTATACGTCGACAACGACCCGATGGTGCTGCTGTACGCCCGCACGCTGCTCACCAGTTCCCCGGAGGGGGTCACCGAGTACGTGGACGCCGATGTCCACGATCCGGACACGATCGTGCGGCGGGCCGCCGAGACCCTGGACCTGACCCGCCCGGTCGCGGTGATGATGCTGGGCATCCTCAATTTCGTCCTCGACACGGACACGGCCCGCGAGGTGGTACGGCGGATCATGGCCGCGGTGCCCTCGGGCAGCTTCCTCGTCCTCACCCACCCGACCGTGGACGCGGAGGTCGGCGGGCAGGGCAACATCGAGGCGGTGCGGTTCTGGAACGACCACGCCACCCCGCCGATCACCGCCCGTACCCGCACCGAGATCGCCGGGTTCCTGACGGGACTGGAGCCGCTGGAGCCGGGCCTGGTGCCGTGCTCGCAGTGGCGCGCCGGGGCCGACTCCCCGGCGCCGGTACCGCAGTTCGGCGCGGTCGCCGTGAAACCCTGACCGGGACGCGTGCATCGAGCCCGTCGACCCGTCGAGGAGGACGTCGTATGCCACCCCTTGTCGACCCCGTACCCGGCGGGCGCCCCGGTGATCTCACCCGGGCCCACGCCCTCGCCCATGAGCTGTCCGCACAGGGCGTCCGCGGGATCGTGCTGGCCTATGTGGACACCGCCGGGATCTGCCGGGTGAAGACGGTCCCCTGGCAGCGGCTCCAGCCGGCGGTGGCCTGGGGCGTCGGCATGTCCCCGGTGTTCGACACCTTCCTGGCGAACGACGCGATCGTGCGCACCGACGCCCTCGGCTCGCCCGACGGCGACCTGCGCCTCTACCCCGACCTGGACCGGCTGGTGGTGCTGGCCGCGCAGCCCGGCTGGGCCTGGGCCCCCGTCGACCGGATCACCCAGGAGGGCGACCGGCACCCGGGGTGCAGCCGCACCTTCCTGCGCCGGGTCGTCGCCGGCGCCGAGGACCGGCACGGCCTCACCTTCAAGACGGGCATCGAGATCGAGTGGGCGGTCGGCCGGGCCGCCGCGCCGGCCGACGAGTTCGTCCCGGCGACCTCGGGTCCCGCGTACGGAGCCGGCCGGCAGATCGAGCTGAGCGACTACACCGCCGATCTGCTCGCGGCCCTGGAGAAACAGGAGGTGCCGGTCGCCCAGCTGCACCCCGAGTACGCCCCGGGCCAGTTCGAGCTCTCCACCGGCGCCCTGGACCCGGTGGCGGCGGCCGACCAGAGCGTGCTGGTACGGCAGACCATCCGCGCGATCTCGCACAGACACGGCCTGCGGGCCTCCTTCTCCCCGGCCGTCGCCGAACGGGGCGTCGGCAACGGCGGCCACATCCACCTCTCCGCCTGGCGCGCCGGGGTCAATCTGCACGCGGGGGGCAAGGGCCGGTACGGCATGACGGACGAGGCCGAGTCGTTCGTGGCCGGGCTGCTGGCGCATCTGCCCGCGCTGACGGCGGTGACCGCGCCGAGCCCGGCCAGCTATCTGCGGCTCAGGCCCTCCCAGTGGGCGGGGGTGTTCACGGCCTGGGGCCGGGAGACCCGCGAGACCGGCATCCGGATCGTCACCGGCACGGCCGGTCATCAGCGCCAGGACGCCAACCTGGAGATCAAGCCGGTCGACCTGGCCGCCAACCCGTATCTGGCCCTCGGCTGCGCCGTCGTCGCCGGACTCGACGGGCTCGCCTCGGCCGCGCCGCTGCCCGAGGAGGTCACCGACGACCCGGCCCGGCTGATCCCCGACGAGGCGGTGGCCCGGGGTGTGCGACGGCTGCCGACCTCGCTGGCGCAGGCCGTCGAGGCCTTCCGCGAGGACGAGGTGCTGCGCACGGCGCTCGGCCCGGTCCTCGCGGACGCGGTGATCGCCGTACGCGAGGGCGAGACGGAGGCCGTCGCCGGGCTCGACGACGCCGGGGTGGCGGCGGCCTACCGGTGGAAGTACTGATGGCGGGACCGATCCGGGAGGCCCTCGACGCGCTGCCCCTCGTCGACCACCACTGCCACGGCGCGGTCACCGCGGACCTCGACCCGCCGGACTTCGAGTCGCTGCTCACCGAGGGCGCGGCCTGGCCGGGCGTGTCGCCGTTCGACAGCCCGGTCGGCGTGGCCGTACGACGGCACTGCGCGCCCCTGCTCGACCTGCCCCGGCACGCCCCCGCCGCCGAGTACCTGGCGCGGCGCGCGGAGCTGGGCTGGCAGGAGGTCAACCACCGGTTCCTGAGGGCCGCGCACGCGGAGACGTTCTGCGTGGACACCGGCTACGCCCCGCATCCGGTCACCTCACCCGTCGAACTCGCGGACGCCTCCGGCGGAGCGGCCTACGAGGTGGTACGCCTGGAGAGCATCGCCGAGGCGGTGGCCGGGCAGGGCATCGAGGCGGGCGAGTACGCGGGCGCCTTCCGGGCGGCGGCCGAGGAGGCCGTACGGCGGCCGGGGGTGGTCGCGGTCAAGTCGGTGGCCGCCTATCGCACCGGCTTCGACCTGGACCCGGCCCGACCGACGTACGCCGAGGTGACCCGGTCGGCCGCGCTGTGGTTCGCGCGGGGCGGCAGGCTCACGGACCCCGTGCTGATGCGCCATCTGCTGTGGACCGCCGTCGCCCTCGGACTGCCGCTCCAACTCCACGCCGGTTTCGGGGACTCGGACCTGCGGATCCATCGCGCGGACCCGGCTCTGCTCACCGACTGGCTGCGGCTGACCGCGGGCACCATCCCGGTGCTCCTGCTGCACTGCTGGCCGTTCCAGCGCCAAGCCGCCTATCTGGCCACGGTGTTCGAGCATGTGTACCTCGACGTCGGGCTCACGCTGCACTTCGTGGGCCCGGCCCGGGCGGGGGCGGTGCTGGCCGAAGCGATGGAGATCACCCCGTTCCGCAAACTGCTGTACAGCTCGGACGCCTATGGTGTGGCCGAGTTCCACCATCTCGGCGCGCTGGCCTTCCGGCACGGACTGGCCGCACTGCTCCAGGACCGGGTGGACGCCGACGAACTGAGCCCGGCCGACGCGGTGCGGATCGCCGCCTGGACGGGCCGCGACAACGCCCGTCGCCTCTACGGACTTCCCGCATCCGACCCCGGCCGCGACTGAGCGCGCCCCACCCGGAAAGTATGATCAAGCAATGTCTGACATGACCGAAACCACGCCCGGTTGGCTGTCCTCCGACGAGCTGGAGATGGCTCGCGCCCGTATGCCGATCCTGTACGTGGAGGCCGTGCCCGTGCGCGTCGACGACAGCGGCGAAGTCACCAGCATCGGCCTGCTGCTCCGTATCGGCCCGGACGGAACGGTCAGCCGGACCCTCGTCTCCGGCCGTGTCCTGCACCACGAGCGGGTCCGCGACGCGCTGCTGCGCCATCTGGAGAAGGACCTCGGCCCGGTCGCGCTGCCCCGGGTGCCGGCCTCCCTGCAGCCGTTCACGGTGGCCGAGTACTTCCCGACGCTGGGTGTCACGCCGTACCACGACCCGCGTCAGCACGCGGTGTCGCTGGCGTACATCGTGCCGGTGGCCGGTGACTGCCGGCCCCGGCAGGACGCGCTCGACCTGGTGTGGTTCAGCCCGCAGGAGGCGGTGTCCGAGGCTGTGCAGAGCGAGATGCCCGGCGGCCACGGGGTGCTGCTGAAGCAGGCCCTGGCCCATGTGGGGTGCGTGAACTAGGGCGCCCCGCCGCCGGCTGCGCCGGCCCGGTCCACGGTGTCGCCGGGGATGTCCTGCTCGGCCCAGATGCACTTGGCGTCGCGGAGGTAGCGGGCGCCCCAGCGCCGGGACAGGGCGGCGACCAGCTGGAGCCCGCGGCCGCCCTCGTCGGTGTACTTGGCGTGGCGGATCCGCGGGGTGCTGAGGCTGCCGTCGTAGACCTCGCAGGTCAGGATGCGGCTGCGCAGCAGCCGGAGCCACATGGGGCCCCTGGCGTGCCGGATGACGTTGCCGACCAGCTCGCTCACCAGGAGTTCGGTGGTCGTCGCCAGGTCGTCCAGGCCCCACCGGGCGAGCTGGTCACGGACGAACTCACGGGCCTGTCCCGCGGCCCGGGGGTCGTCGGGCAGGCCGCAGGAGGCGACGTCACCGGCGGGCATGGCCCGGGTGTGGGCGATGAGCAGGGCCGCGTCGTCGTTGGTCCGGCCCCGGTCGGGCACCAGCGCCCCGACGACCGTGTCGCACAGTGCCTCGATGCCCCGCACGTCCTCCTCCTGGTCGGTGCCGGTGAAGCGGGCCGGGCGGACGGCGGCCTCGGACAGGACGCGCAGCAGCCGGGCCAGCCCCTGCTCCACGTCCTGGACGGCGGACTCGACGAGACCGTCGGTGCAGAGCACGACCAGGCTCCCGTCGGGGAGCGGCAGTTCGTGCGCGGCGAACGGCGGGGCGGCGGCGCCGAGCGGCGGATCGGGGCTCAGGACGGGGCTGTGCACGGTGCCGTCGGGGTAGACGAACACCGGCGGCGGATGACCCGCGAGAGAGTAGCTGCAGCAGCGGGCGACCGGGTCGTACACGGCGTAGAGACAGGTGGCGTAGAAGTCCTCGCCCAGCTCGCTGACCAGGTCGTTGAGGTGGCCCAGCAGTTCGTCCGGGGCCATGTCGAGGTCGGCGAGGGTGCGTACGGCGGTGCGCAGCCGGCCCATGGTGGCCGCCTCGGCGATGCCGTGGCCCATCACGTCGCCGATCACCATGGCGACCCGGTCGGCCGAGAGCGGTATCACGTCGAACCAGTCGCCGCCCACCTGCTCGCCCCGGCCCGCCGGGAGATAGCGGGCGGCCGCGACGGCGGCGGGCAGCCGCGGCAGCACCTGGGGCAGCAGGGCGCTCTGCAGTTCCTGGGCGCGGGCGTGCTCCAGGTCGTACAGCCGGGCCCGCTCCAGTGCCTGGCCGACCAGGGCGCTGAGCGCGGTGAGCAGGGTGCGCTCCTCGGGGCTGAAGGCGCGCGGGTGGTTGAAGGACAGCACCCACATGCCGACGGCGCGGCCGGAGGCGAGCAACGGCAGGAAGGCCCACGCCATCTTGGGTGATGTCCCCAGCAGGATCACGTTCTCGGTGGCCGGAAGGATCTCGTACAACTGCGCCGGCGACTCCACGAACTGCGGCCTGCGGCTGCGCAGCGCCTCGGTGTCGGGCATACCGGCTCTCAGCGGGCCCTCGAACCGTCTGAGGTACTCCTCGGCGTATCCGACCTGACCGACCCGGGTCAGCCGGCCGTCCTCGTACACGGCGACGACCAGGCCGTCGGCCTCGAACGGCGGCAGGACGTGTTCCGCCACGGCCCGTACGACGTCCTGGGAGGTGACGGCCTCGGCGAGCGCGGCGGTCAGCTCCGCGGTCCCCAGCGTCCGCTCCTCCTCGGGCCCCGGTTCCCGCAGCGCCGGCCAGCCGGCGCGGTTCTCCAGGCGCCCCGCGGTCCAGGCCGCCACCGCGTGCAGGAAGGACAGCTGTACGTCGTCGGGCTCGTCGGAGCCGGCCAGCAGCACCGAGACCACGCCGATCGGCCCCTCGGCACCGATCAGGGGCACCGCCACCGTGCCGGACGCGCCGGTCCCCAGCGGGTCCCCGGCCGTCCGGGCCAGGACACCGCGCCGCAGCGCCCGGGACGGCGGCACGTCCTGCTCCTCCCGCAGCTCCGCCCAGGCCCGCGCGGCCCCGGCGGGGACACCGTCCACGGCCATCAGGACCAGCCTGCCCGTGCCGGGATCCCAGCGGTGCGCCAGCGCCCCCACTCCCCCGACCCCCGCCACCGCCTGCCGCAGGGCCAACGCCAGCGCCCTCGTCTGCGCCCCCGCGCCCGGGGACGACTCGAGTCCGGTCCCTTCCAGGCGGTTCGGGCACATACCGACAGGTTAGCGCGGGAGGTCGGGACGGCCACCGAGGAGAGCCGGTGCCGGTACGGCGGCCCAGGCGGGGTTCCTGCCGACGAAGAACTCGCGGAACGGGTCCATGCTCGGTTCCAGGCCGGCGTCGATCAGGCCCTTGCGCAGGGCGGTCATCTGGGCGTCGTGGATGCGCTGGGTGGGCTGGCGCAGCGGGCCGCCGTTGTAGCCCTGGAGCCAGCCCTGGAACTTCCAGGCCTGCCGATTGAGGAACGCGCCGCCGTGCAGGGCAGGGGCGAGCCCCGCCTTGGTCTTCCGGGCGGGGTGCAGCTGCCAGTAGAGGTCGGCGGCCTCGTCGTACCTGCCCTCGCGCAGCAGCTGGAAGGCGCGCGGGATCATCGGGCCGTAGTACTCGTGGTCGCTGGTGGCGGAGAACCGGAGCGGCATGATCTGGGAGAGCGGGATCAGCTCGCCCTCGATGGGCATGGAGATGACGACCTCGTCGCCGAAGTGCCGGTGGCACTCGATGACGCTCTGGATGCCCGGGAAGCCGCCCTCGGCCTTGATCGCGGCGATGTTGGGGCAGTCGTCGATCAGCCGCCGGATCAGCCGGACCGGGATGTCGGAGGGGTGGATACGGGGGCTGAAGCCCCACAGGTACATGGGGAAGAGCATGACGGCCAGGTCCGTCGCGTCGCAGACGGCCTTGGTGTAGTCGTAGACGTCCTGCTCGGACTCCGGGTAGAAGTTCGGCGGGTACGACAGCAGCACCAACTCGGCACCGGCCTCCTCGGCCATGCGTACGGCGTCGATGTTCTGTTCGAGCGTGCTCCAGCTCGCGTGGTGGGTGAGCAGGAACTCCGCACCCGCCTCGTCCTTGATGATGCGGAGGAAGTCCAGGTACTCGGGGAGCTGGATGGCGACCTCCGAGACCCCGAGGGTGCCGGCGAAGCCGTGCTCGATCGCGAGCCGGGTGTCGTGGCGGATCGCCCTCTCGTTGATGTGTTTCAGGTCGCCCGTGAAGGACGGGATGGTGCAGTTGACGACGCCGACGAGGTGTTCGCGCGCCCATTCGCGGGCCTCGGCGCGGGTGTAGCGGGCCATGTCTGTGGGGTCCTTTCACGGGTGCGGGGTGCCGACGCCTTCCCGGGCGAGGTGCTTGAGTTCGACGATCGGCCGGGCCAGTTCCCCGCCCGTGGCCGGGTTGTGCATGGCGAAGGTGTCGGGGGTGGTCAGACACTTGCCGTCGACGTAGGCGGCGTTCTTCAGCGGGGACGGGTCGTCGAGTGCGCTGCGCACGGGGGTCCTCACTTCGCGACCGGGGTGATGGTGACCGGCAGTTCGGTGCCGAGGGAGAGTTCGGCGGCCCGGCGGACGCACATCGCCGCGACGGCGAGGTCCTGCACGGCGGAGCCGACGGACTTGTAGACGACGATCGCCTCGGGGTTCGAACGCCCTTGTATCCGGCCGGAGATGACGCCGGCGAGCGGGACCAGTTTCCCGGCGAAGCCGACGCCCGCCTCCTTCGCGGCGATCAGGTCCCCGGTCTCGTACGCCACTTCGTGGACCTGGTCGGCGACGATCAGGGCCGCCTGCTCGACGATCTCGGTGCCCAGCTCGCGTTGCTCGGGCAGGGTGGAGCCGATCGAGACGACCGTGGCGCCCGGCGGTACCGCGCTCAGGGTGGGCCGTTCGTCCCGGGAGCGGGCGGCGCAGAGAACCAGACCGGCGCCTTCGACGGCCGCCGCGGCGCTGTCGGCGGTCTCCAACGGCAGCTCCAGATCCGCCAGTTGGTGCGTGAAACGGGTTCTGCCGGCCGGGCTGGGGCTGAACACCGTGACCGAGGACAGCTCGCGGATCGCGGCGAGGGCACGGACGTGGTGCTGTGCCTCGAAGCCGGAGCCGATCACACCGACCGCGACCGGCCCGGCGGGGGTCAGCGCGTCGGCGGCGAGCGCCGAAGTGGCCGCCGTACGGAACCCGGTGATCGCGTTGCCGTCGAGGAGCGCGAGCAGGTCGACGGTGTCCTGGTCGAAGAGCGGGATCAGATATGAGGCGCGCCGGCCCCGGGGCGAGGCGGCGATCAGCTTGGCGCCCATCGGGGCGCCGTCGCCCGGCACGCCGCTGAGGGTGCGCAGCCACAGGCCCTCGCCGCGAGCCATCGTGCGCGGCGGGAACCGCGCCTCGTCCGGTGGCGCGGAGTAGGCGGCGCGCAGGGCGGCGACGGCCTCGCGCCAGCCGAAGGCGGCTCGGACATCGGCGTCGGTGAGAAAGATCGTCACGGGCACTCCGATGGGGTGTGCGACGGGCATGCAGAGTGGGCTGAGCATCCAATGTTCTGGACATTGAACATTGGATATTCTGTAGGGACAAGGTCGTGACGCTAAGTTGTCCGCAGTCGAAAAGGGAAGAACGAAGGAGCGGGTGGATATGCCCAGCATCCAGCGGCGCGCCGCTGACCTGGTGTTCGAGCACCTGCAAGAGCGCATCGTGTCCGGCGAGCTGGCTCCCGGGGACCGGCTCGACCCGACGGAGATCGCCGCGAGCCTGGGCCTGAGCCGGACCCCGGTCCGGGAGGCCATCCTCCAACTGGACAGCGCCGGTCTGGTACGACGGCTGCCCTACCGGGGTGTGGTGGTGGCCGACGTGGATCTGGGGCTCGCGGAGGAGGTCGCAGCGCTGCGGATCCACCTGGAGACGCTGGCCGCCCGGATCGCCGTACCGAGGCTGCGGGACGAGGACCTCGCCGCGATGCGGGACGCGCACGAGCGGCTGGACGCGGCCCTGACCGGCTCGCATGCGCAGCGGGACTTCAACGAGCTCAACCGCCGCTTCCACCTTGCTCTCTACCAGCGCGCCGGGTCGGCGGTACTGCTGCGCGAGATCGAGAGCCTCGCCGACCAGGCCGAGCGCATCCGGATGCACTTCGACCTGCGGCAGAGCCCTGCCGGGCACCACCACGCGGCGATCCTGGAGGCCTGCGAGCGCCGGGATCCGGAGGCCGCGGCGGCCGCGACCCGGGACCACATCCTCACGGCGCACCGCATGGTGATGGGCGACGACTACCGCATCGAGCCGGGCTCCCCGCTCGCCGCGGTCCTGGCGGCCTCGGGAGCGGCGGACCCGATCGGCTAGCTCTTCGGGAGAGCCGACCGCAGCGCCTCGTCGATGCCTGGGTGCCGGAAGGTGAAGCCCGCCTTCAGCAGGCCGGCGGGGACGGCCCGGCAGCTGCCGGTGATGCCGTCGGAGAACTCGCCGAGGACGGCCTTCAGCGCGAAGGCGGGGACGGTGGCGAGGGTGGGCCGGTGCAGGATCCGGCCCATCGCGCGGGTGATCTCCCGGTTCGTGAGCGGTTCGGGGGCGGTGAAGTTGAGCGGTCCGGCGAGGTCGTCGTGGTCGATCGCGTGGCGCAGCGCGGCGATGTGGTCGGGCAGCGAGATGAAGGGCCAGAACTGGTCGCCGGAGCCGAGCCGGCCGCCGAGGCCGAACCGGAAGAGCGGGAACAGCCTGCCCCAGGCGCCGCCGTCGGCGGAGACCACCAGACCCGTACGCGGGTGGACGACCCGGACACCGGCGGCCTCGGCCGGTGCCGCCGCGCCCTCCCAGTCGACGCAGACGGAGGCGAGGAAGTCGTCCCCGGCCGGGTCGGACTCCGTCACGACGCGATCCCCGGTGTCGCCGTAGTAGCCGGTGGCGGAGGCCGAGATCAGCACCCGGGGCGGCCGGGCGGCCCCGGCGCACGCCTCGGCCACGGTCCGCGTCCCCTGGAGCCGGCTGAGCCGGATCTCCCGCTTGTAGGCCTCGGTCCAGCGCCGGTCCCCGACCCCGGCGCCGGCCAGGTGCACCACGGCGTCGACACCGTCCAGGACGGCCGGGTCCAGCCGCGCTCCGGGCTCCCAGGGCGCGGACTCGGTGCCGTCGGCCGACAGTGGCGCGGTCCGGCCGCGGGTCAGCCGCAGCACACGGTGGCCGTCGGCGAGGAGGGAGCGGGTGAGGGCGGAACCGATGAGTCCGGTGGATCCGGTGATCGCGACGCGCATGACGTTCTCCGATGAGCGAATGTTTGAGACTTCAAACTCTCACTCGCCAGAGTACTCCGGTTCGGAGGGTTGAATCCGGCCACCCCCGAGCGTATAAATAAGCAACTTTCTTTCTTACAGAGTCCTGATGGCGAGATGAGGGCCACGTGACCCGCCGTTATCCAGCAGGCCCGCAGCGGTTGCTGCGTTCACTCAACGGCCGTGCCGTTCTGGAGGCGATCGATGAGGCCGGCCCGGTCACGACCACCGATCTGGCCGGGCGGATCCCGCTCTCGCGGCCCACCGTGGCCGCCGCGGTCGGGCTGCTGCTGGAGCGCGGGGTGATCACCGAGGTGGGCCCGGCGACCGGCCGCAAGGGTCCGGCGCCGGCGCAGTACCGGGTCAACGCCGACTGCGCCTTCGCGATCGGCCTCGACGTCGGGCACCGCAGGATCCGTGCCGCGGTCGCCGATGTCACCGGCCGGGTACGGGCGCGCGCCGAGGCCGCCCAGCACGGGGACCGGGGCGCCGAGGCGTTCGTCGGGCAGATCCTGGACATGTGCGTGGACCTGGCCGGGCAGGTCGGCCGGGAGCTCCGGGAGATCACCCAGGTCGTCGCCGGACTGCCGGCCGCGGTCGGCCCGGACGGCCGCCGGCTGTCGTACACCACCGGTCTGCCGGACGCGGGGAAGGGACTGGGCGAGGCGCTCGGGCGGGCGATCCCCGTGCCCCTCGTCCTGGAGAACGACGTGAACCTCGCGGCGCTGGCCGAGCGCACCCATGGCCTCGGCGCCGAGACCGACGACTTCGTCCTGGTCAGCCTGGGCGTGGGACTCGGTCTCGGCCTCGTGGTGGACGGGCGGGTCCGACGGGGTGCCACGGGTGTGGCCGGAGAGGCCGGCTACCTGCCCAGCGACCGTATGATCGCGCCGGTCGGGCAGCGCCGGGACCTCGTGCAGGACCACCTGGGCGCCCGCTACATCGGCGCCGAGGCCCGGCGGCGTGGACTGCCCGGTGACGGCAGCCCGCGCGCCGTCTTCGACCTCGCCCGTACCGGTGACCCCGGCGCGCTGGAGATCGTGGACGACACCGCGCGCAGCGTCGCCTACGTGGTGGCCTGCGTCGTTCCCCTCATCGACCCGGCGCTCATCGTGCTGGGCGGCGCCATCGGCGCCAACGGCGACCTGCTGCTCGAACCGGTCGCCCGTCACCTGGCCGATTTCAGTACGTTCCGGCCACCGATCGTCGCCTCCGGACTCGGCCAGGACGCCGTGCTCTCGGGAGCGACCACCATGTCGGCGGAGCTGGCCCGCGAGGCCGCCTTCGCCGCCGCCACCACACCTGTCCCCCAGACCGAGCCCTCGGCTCTGTCCTGAGAGACACCGCTACGAAACACCGCGGCGACGCCGTCTTGCCGGACAGCGCCGCCGCTCCTGGTCACCGGGCATTGCCGTGCCCGCCGACCGACGACCGATCCGTCACCCAGGGAATCCCGTCTCCGAGGAAGGACGATCAGTGTTCAAACCTATCACCGGGCCCCTCACCGGGGCCGTGTCCGTCACGGCCGCCGGAGTGCTGCTGCTGACCGGCTGCACGTCCACCGGCCCCTCGTCGTCAGAACCCGACACCGCCATCTCCGCGGGTGCCTCGCACAAGGCCACCACGGTCACCGTCTGGACCTTCAACCACCTGCCCAACGAGGTGGCCGCCTTCAAGGCGACCCTGAACCGGCTGCACACCAAGTACCCGTGGCTGACCGTGAAGTTCGTCCCCAACAAGGACGACGCCGCCTACGCCAAGGCGGTCGCCGCGGGCGATCCCCCCGACGTCTTCATCAGCTCGGCGCCCGACAACGTGGCCAAGTTCTGCTACAACGGCACGGTCGCCGACATCGGCCCCTACCTCACCTCCGCGAAGATCGACACGGCGGAGACCTTCCCGGCCGCGACCCTCGCCTACACCCGCTACCAGGGCAAGCAGTGCGCGCTGCCGCTGCTGACCGATGCCTTCGCGCTCTACTACAACAAGCAGATGTTCAAGGCGGCCGGCA
The DNA here is from genome assembly GCF_040652235.1 of Streptomyces sp. NPDC048277. Lineage (NCBI taxonomy): Bacteria > Bacillati > Actinomycetota > Actinomycetes > Kitasatosporales > Streptomycetaceae > Streptomyces > Streptomyces sp. NPDC048277. The sequence continues at coordinate 279,462 of NZ_JBEZLQ010000005.1, read as the reverse complement.
TCACCAAGCCGCCCACCACCCTCGCCGAACTCACCGCCGACGCGGAGAAGTTGACCGTCAAGAACGCGGACGGCTCGATCAAGACGTACGGCTTCGTGCCCCGCTCCGACTACGACGTCAACCGGTACCTGTTCACCGGCGCGCACAGCGGCACCGAGTTCTACAGCAAGGACGGGAAGACCACCTTCGCCGCCGACGCCAAGTGGCAGCAGCTGCTGAAGTGGGACCAGGACCTCATCGGCTACTACGGCGAGGCCAACGTCCAGAAGTTCGTGGGCCGTTACCAGCCGCACGCCGACGACGCGGGGAACCCGCTGCTGACCGGTGCGGCGGCCATGGAGTACGACGGTGAGTGGCACGTCGGCGAGATCGCCTCGGAGAAGAAGGACTTCGACTACGGCGTGGTGCCGATGCCGGTACTGGACAACTCGTCGGGCACGTACGGCGCGGGCAGCACGCTCGGCACGGTCGCCTACCTGTCGGCCGGCTCGCAGCACAAGCAGGAGGCGTTCTTCGCGCTCCAGCAGCTCACCACCGACACGGCCTTCCTCAACACCCTCGCGGACACGGTCTACAACATCCCGACCACGTTCGCCGCGCTCAAGGCCTGGGACAAGCGGAACGACCCGCACTGGAAGCCGTTCGTCGACGTCTTCGAGAACAAGAACTCCACCTACAAGACGCTCACTCCGGCCGGTATCGAGGACATGGACACCTGGCGGGCGTTCCTCCTCGACTTCGAGCAGGGCAAGGCGGGCAGCGCCGCGAGCGGTCTCGCCGGGGTCGGGAAGAAGATCGACGATCTCAACTCCGAGAGCGGGCAGTAGAGATGACGACCGTACTCGCCCCCGTCGGCGAGGCCCCGGGCACCGCGCGCACGCGCGCCGCCCGGGGCGGGCGGCGGCGCCCGAGCGGGGCCCGCTGGTGGGTCGTACTGGCCTTCCTGTCGCCGTTCGTCATCGGGTTCTGCGTCTTCGTCCTCTACCCGGTGGCCGCCACGCTCTACTACTCGCTGACCGACTTCCAGGCGGGCTCCTACCGCCCGGTCCAGTTCGTCGGGCTGCGCAACTACCGCGCCCTGTTCACCCAGTCCGACACCTTCTGGGTGGCCGTGCGCAACACCCTGTGGATGGTCGTCGTCATGGTGCCGCTGCGCACCGCCTGGGCCATGTTCACCGCCTGGGTGATCATCCGGGTCAAGCGCGGCCGGGCCGTGTACCGCACGCTGTTCTTCCTGCCGTCGATGGTGCCGGTGGTGGCCGCGGCCCTGTCCTTCATCGTGCTGCTCAACCCGGTCGGCCCGCTCAACCGGATGCTGGGCTGGGTGGGGATCAACGGCCCCGGCTGGTTCTCGGACCCCGCCTGGTCCAAGCCCAGCCTGGTCCTGATGGCGCTGTGGGCGAGCGGCAACGTGATGGTCATCTTCTCCGCCGCCATGCTGGACGTACCGCGTGAGCTGTACGAGGCGGCCGAACTCGACGGCGCGGGCACACTGCAGAAGTTCCGCAGCGTCACCCTCCCGGCGATCTCACCGGTGATCTTCTTCGCGCTGCTCACCGGGATGATCTACACGTTCCAGTACTTCACCGAGGCGTTCGTCGCCTCCAGCTCCGCGAACGCCACGTCGTCCAGCAACGACCTGATCGGCTACCCGGCCAACTCGCTGCTGTTCTACTCGACCGAGCTGTACCGGCAGGGCTTCGCGTACTTCAAGACCGGCTACGCCTCGGCCATGGCCTGGCTGCTGTTCCTGGTCATCTTCGCGGCGACCGTGGTCTTCATCCGCGTCTCGCGCCGCTTCGTGCACTACTCGGGCGGTGGCCGATGAGCACCCTTCAGCTGACGAAGCCGCGGGGCGGGCGCCGCCTGCTGTACGTGGTCGCCGAGCACGCCCCCGCCATCGCCGTCGCCCTCTGCTTCCTGCTCCCGCTGACGATCGGCGTGCTCACCGCGTTCATGACCCAGCACCAGGCCGGAACAGGGTCGTTGTGGCCCTCGCCCTGGGAGTTCGGCAACTTCGGCGAGGTCTTCAAGGCCATGCCGTTCGGCCGCGACCTGTTCAACACCATGCTGTACGCCGGGCTGTCCACGATCGGCGTGGTCGTCTCCTCGGTGCCCGTGGCCTACGCGCTGGCGCGGCTGAAGTGGCGCGGCCGGGAGGCGGTCTTCCTGGTCGTCCTCGCCGCGATGATGATCCCGGCCCAGGTCACCAGCCTGCCGCTGTACGTCATGTACGCGCACGCCGGGTGGATCGGCACGCTCAAGCCGCTCATCGTGCCGTCGTTCTTCGGCGACGCGTTCAGCATCTTCCTGCTGCGCCAGTTCTTCCTGACCATCCCGGACGAGTTCACCGAGGCGGCCCGGGTGGACGGGGCGGGCGAACTGCGCATCCTGTGGCGGGTACTGATCCCGATGGCCCGGCCCGCGATCGCCGCCGTCGGCCTGTTCGCCTTCCTCTACGCGTGGAACGACTTCTACAACCCGCTGCTCTACACGGGCAACAGCGACACCGGCCAGACCCTCGCGGTGGCCCTCAGCCAGCTCGCCAAGAACGGGCACCAGAACGCCTACCAGCTGCAGATGGCCGCCTCGCTGATGTTCCTGCTGCCGGTCCTGGTGCTGTTCTTCCTCGCGCAGAAGGTCTTCGTCGAGGGCATCGCACTGACCGGCGTCAAGGGCTGACCCCCCACACACCTCTTGGGAGCACGAGTGAAGATCACCGTTGTCGGCGGTGGCAGTACCTACACGCCCGAACTCATCGAGGGCTTCGCCCGGCGCGCCGACGTGCTGCCGGTCGACGAACTCGTCCTGCACGACATCGACGCCGAACGCCTCACCGTCATCGGCGACCTGGCCCGCCGTATCCTCGCCCGCCAGGGCTTCCCGGGCCGGCTGACCACGACGACCGACCTCACCGAGGCGGTGGAGGGAGCCGCCGCGGTCCTCGTCCAGCTGCGGGTGGGCGGCCAGGCCGCCCGGCTGGTCGACGAGACCCTGCCGGGCGGGTTCGGCCTGCTCGGCCAGGAGACCACCGGCCCCGGCGGCTTCGCCAAGGCGCTGCGCACGGTCCCGGTGGTGCTCGACATCGCCGAGGAGGTACGTCGCCGGGCCCGACCCGGCGCCTGGATCGTGGACTTCACCAACCCGGTCGGCATCGTCACCCGCGCCCTGCTGGACGCCGGGCACCGCGCGGTCGGCCTGTGCAACGTGGCGATCAAGTTCCAGCGGCAGCTGGCCGCCCGGCTCGGCACGGACCCCGAGCGGGTGCGGCTCGGCCACGCCGGCCTCAACCATCTCTCCTGGATCCGCTCGGTCACCGTCGACGGGACGGAGCGCCTGCCGGAACTGCTGAGCGGCGCCGCGCTCGACGAGATCGCCGCCCAGGTCCACGTCCCCGCCGGGGCGTTGCGCGACCTCGGCGCCATCCCCTCCTACTACCTCCACTACTTCTACTGCACGGAGCAGGAGGTCCGCGCCCAGCGCGCGGGCACCCATCGTGCCGAGCAAGTCCTCGCCATCGAGCGGGAGTTGCTCGCGCTGTACGCGGACCCCGCCCTGGACCGGAAGCCCGACCTGCTGGAGCAGCGGGGCGGCGCCCACTACAGCGAGGCCGCGGCCGCCCTGGTCACCAGCCTGCTCACCGGCGACGGCGCCCACCACTACGTCAACGTGCGCAACAACGGCCTGCTGGCCGGGCTGCCGGACGAGGCCGTGGTCGAGGTGGCCGCCGATGTCGACAGCGCCGGGCCGCACCCCGCCCCCGTACCGCCCCTGCCGCCCGAGATGCTGGGCCTCGTCCAGGCGGTCACGGCGTACGAGACCCTCACGGTCGAGGCGGCGCTGACCGGGGACCGTACGGTGGCCCGGAGGGCACTGGTGGCCAACCCGCTCGTCCGCGAATGGGGACTGGCTTCCGAGCTCCTCGACGCCCTGCTGGAGGCCAACCGCCCCCATCTGCCCCGGTTCTTCGCGAGCGAGGCCGCCGATGCCTGACCTCGTGGTGGGCGTCGACGGCGGGAACTCCAAGACCGACCTCGTCCTCGCGGACACGGAGGGACGGCTGCTGTCCTGGGTGCGCGGCGCGGGCACCCGCCCGCACACCGAGGGCATGGAGACCACCACCGAACGGCTCGCCCGCCTCGGCCGGGACGCGCTGGCGGAGGCGGGCCTGCCCGGGACGACCCCGGTCGCGGTCGGCGCGTACTTCCTCGCGAACGTCGACCGCCGGGCCCAGGAACGGCTGGCGCTACGGCAGTTGGCCGCGCTGGGCGTGGCGGAACGGACCCTCGTCCGCAACGACACCCTCGCCGTCCTGCGGGCCGGGGCGCCGGACGGCTGGGGGGTGGCGGTGGTGTCCGGCGCCGGCATCAACGCGGCCGCCGTGCATCCCGACGGCCGTTCCGCCCGGTTCCTCTCCCTCGGCGACATCACCGGGGACTGGGGCGGCGGGCTCGCGGTGGCCCGGGCCGGTCTGGGCGCCGCGGTCCGTGCGGGGGACGGGCGGGGGCCGGCGACCCGGCTGCGCCGGGAGCTGCCGGCGCGCTTCGGCCGCGACAGCGTGGAGGCCGTCGCGCTGGCCGTGAGCGCCGGTGAGATCTCGGTGACCGCCCTGCACGGCCTGGCGCCGGTGGTCTTCGCGACCGCGGAGAGCGGCGACGCCGTGGCGCGGGGCATCGTGGAACGCCTCGGCGACGAGATCGTCACCATGGTGACCGCCCTGCTCCGCAGGCTCCGGCTGCTGCGCACCCCGACGCCGGTGGTCCTGGGCGGCGGCACCCTGCAGAACGACCAGCTGCTGCTGCGGGACCACATCGGCACGCGGCTGGCCGTCGGGGCGCCGCTGGCCCTGCCCCGGGTCCTGGACGTACCGCCGGTCGCCGGCGCGCTGACGGAGGCACTCGTGACCGCGGGCGCCCCCGCCGCCGTACAGCAGCGTCTGCGGGAGGCTGTCGCCGCCCGAAAGCCACCGGCCGTCTGTCTGGACTGATGGCCCGAAACCACGGAAAGCCGTTTCCCTGTGCCAGGAAAACGGCTTCCGACCTGCGATGAAGCTGGTCGGGACGACAGGATTTGAACCTGCGACCCCTTGACCCCCAGTCAAGTGCGCTACCAAGCTGCGCCACGTCCCGATGCTGTTTGACCTGGGGTTTCCCTGGTCGAAACGCGCAAGGAAACAATACCGCACTCGGCCAGGTGGTCGCGCACGCCTTTTGTGCCGGGCAGGGCGGCGGCTTGACCTCAAGTTTGGTTGAGGTCGCACGATCGTCGGTATGACGATCACCGAGGAACGCACGCGCGGGTACGCCGATCTGCCCGCCCTGATGAGCCTGATGACCGGCGACGAGAAGCACGGCCCGGCCGCCACCTCCACGCTCGATGTGCTGTGGGTGCTCTACGACCGGGTGCTCCGGGTCTCGCCGGACCGGCTCGACGACCCTGCCCGGGACCGGTTCCTGCTCAGCAAGGGGCATGGGCCGATGGCGTACTACGCGGTGCTCGCCGCCAAGGGCTTCGTGCCGGTGGAGTGGCTGCCGGGCTTCGGTTCGTACGACTCCCCGCTCGGCCACCACCCCGACCGGACGCTCGTCCCGGGCGTCGAGATCGGCAGCGGTTCGCTGGGGCACGGACTGCCGATCGGGGTCGGGGAGGCCCTGGGGTTGCGCATCCAGGGGCTGGACGAGCCGCGGGTGTGGGTGCTGATCGGGGACGCCGAGCTGGACGAGGGCAGCAACCACGAGGCGATCGCCTTCGCCGGGCCCGCCGGGCTGGAGCGGCTGCACACCGTCGTCGTCGACAACTCCTCGGCCCGGCACGCCCGGCCCGGCGGGATCGCCGCCCGTTTCGAGGCGGCCGGCTGGTCGGCGGTGACCGTCGACGGGCGTGACCACGGGGCGCTGTACGACGCGTTCACCGCCCCGCATCCGGGCCGCCCGCATGTGGTGGTCGCCCGCGTCGAGCCCAAGTCCGTCTGACCGTCAGGCAGTTCACCGTGAAGGGAACCTACGTCCATGGACACCATGCGTGACCGTTTCGTCCCCGTCGTCTCCCGGCTCCTCGACGAGAACCCGCGGGTCGCGGTCGTCCTCGCCGAGATCGGTGCGGCCACCCTGGAGGAGACCCGCCGCCGCCACCCCGACCGGGTGATCAACGTCGGTATCCGCGAGCAACTCCTGGTCGGGACGGCGGCGGGCCTCGCGCTGACCGGGCTGCGGCCGGTCGTGCACACCTTCGCCAGCTTTCTCGTCGAGCGGCCCTTCGAGCAGGTCAAGCTGGACCTCGGCCACCAGGACGCCGGCGCCGTGCTGGTCAGCGCGGCCGCCTCCTTCGACTGGCCGGCCGGCGGCCACACCCATATGGCGCCCGGTGACGTGGCCCTGCTCGACACCCTGGACGGCTGGACCGTGCATGTGCCCGGGCACCCCGACGAGGCGGAGACGCTGCTGCGGCACGCGGTCGCCGCGGGCGACGACAAGGTGTACGTACGCCTCTCCCTGCAGTCGAACCGGCAGCCGCTCCCGGTCGACGGGCAGCGCTTCCGCACGGTCCGCGAGGGCCGCTCCGGTGTGGTCGTCGCCGTCGGCCCGATGCTGGACGCCGTTCTGGAGGCCGCCGAGGGCCTGGACGTCACCGTTCTGTACGCGACGACCGTACGGCCCTTCGACGCGGCCGCGCTGCGCCGGGCCACCGGGTCCGCGGGGACCGACGTCGTGCTGGTCGAGCCGTATCTGGCGGGAACCTCCACGTCCGCCGTGAGCGAGGCGCTCGCCGACGTACCGCACCGGGTGCTCGGGCTGGGCGTGGGGCGGCGCGAGCTGCGGCGCTACGGGACGGTCGAGGAGCATGTGGCCGCGCACGGTCTGGACGCGGGGAGCCTGCGGGAGCGGATCAGCCGGTTCGTGACGGTGCCGGAACGGGTGTGATCAGCTTCCGTCCGGCAGCCCCAACTCCGGGTAGGAGTCCAGCAGTCGGGGCGGGGCCGCCTGTCTCCAGGAGTCGGCGAGGATGTCCCGCAGTTCGGCCTCGTCCTCCAGCGTGGCGAGCCGCACCCGGACCCAGGCGAACTGGGCCTCGTGATCGGCGATCCAGAACTTGTCGGGTTCGGCGAGCACCAGTTCGTCGCGCTCCTCCTTGGGGCAGCGCACGGCGATGGAGGTCTCGTCCTCGGGCAGCGTGGCGAACATCTTCCCGGCGACCCGGAACGTGGGCATGCTCCAGGCGATCTTCTCGCTGGTGTCCGGCAGGGACAGGGCGACACGGCGTACGTCTTCGGCTTCCGGCATGCCACGAACCGTAGTCCCTGCCACTGACAGTCAGCTGGTCAGAGCGCCGATCCGCTTGTAGTACAGGGTCGTCGGGCGCAGCACCCCGGCGGGGTCGGCCGCGTAGTCGGGGATGACCCCGGCCCGGGTCCAGCCGGCCGTGCGGTAGAGGTGCTCGGCGGGGCTGTCCGTCTCGGTGTCGAGGTGGAGCAGGGTGATCCCGGCGGCGACCGCGGCCTCCTCGGCGACGGTCAGCAGCCCGCGTCCGACGCCCTGGCCGCGGGCGTCGCGGTGGACCATCAGCTTCACCAACTCGGCGCGGTGCCGGCTGTTGGGTTTGCCGGGAAAGGCCAGGCTCACCGTCCCGACCACCCGGTCACCGCCGTCCAACGCGGTCCACACGGCGAGATGTCCGGCGGCGACGGCCGCCACCCGCTCCTCCCACCAGGCGACGGCCTGCGCCGGCCCGAAGGGCGCGAGGAAACCGACGGAGGCTCCGCCGTTCACGGTGTCCGCCAACAACGCCGCCAACTCTCCCACCCGGCCCGCCAGTTGCTCCGCCTCCAGTCGCAGCACCCTCATGGCCGGACCACCGCCAGCACGTACCGCGCCGCCCCCGCCCCGGCGCACCGGAACCGCGTGGGCCCCCACACCCGCAGCCGCAGGCAGTCACCGACGTCCAGGAGGTGCTCGGCCCCCTGCGCGGTCACGGCGAGCGTCCCGTCGAGCACCCAGATGTGCTGCTCCAGACCGGGCACGGGCGGCCGGTCGTAGGCGATGTCCGCGCCCGCCGCGAGCCGGCCCTCCACGAGTTCGCCCCGCAGTCCGCCGTGCGGCGGCGACACGGACCGCCGTACGAAACCGGAGGCGCGGTCCTCCCACACCTGCTGCTCGGCCGCGCGCAGCACGGGGGCGGGTTCCGCCTCGATCTCGCTGAGCAGCTGGGACATGGTGCGGCCGTAGACGTTGCAGAGCCGGTTGAGGAGGGCGGCCGTGGGGCTGATCTCGGCGCGTTCGGCCCGGGACAGGGTGGACTTGCTCACCCCGCTGCGGTCCGCCAGCTCGCCCAGGGACCAGCCGTGTTCGGCCCGCAGTTCGGCGAGGCGGCTGCCGAGGCGGGCGTCGACGGGATCGATGGCGACCGGGTCGGAGGCAGCGATGTCTTCGCGTTTCATATCCGGGTCGCTATCCCTGATATGAGACGGCCGGGTTAAGGAAGCCTCACGGCCGGGCCGCCTCGCCCAGCGCCTCCAGCACCGGGCGGATCAGCGGGTGTCCCTCGGCGCCGCGTCGGACGGCCGCGAAGACGCGGCGGGTCGGGGCGACACCGTCGACGGGGCGCACGACGACACCGGTCAGGTCCGTCCCGCGCAGGGCCGAGCGCGGGACGAGGGCCACGCCCGCGTCGGCCGAGGCCAGGGCCACCACGGCGCGGAAGTCGTCGGAGGAGTGTTCCAGCCGGGGCTGGAAGCCGGCGCTCTCGCAGGCCAGGACGACCACGTCGTGGCAGGGGTTGCCGGGGTACGGACCGATCCAGGGGTCCTTGGCCAGTTCGGCGAGGGGGACCACGGAGGCCTCGGCGAGGCGGTGGTGGAGCGGGACGACCGCGTCAAACGGCTCGGCGTACAGGGGGACGTGGGTGAGCCGGGGGTCGTCGGCGGGCGGGGCGCCCCGGTACTCGACGGCCACCGCGACGTCGACCTGCCGGTCCAGGACCATCGGAAGGCTGGCGTCGCCCTCGGCGTCCCGGACGCGGATCCGTATGCCGGGTGCGGTGCGGGCGAGGCGGGCCAGCGCGGGGGCGACCACCTGCGCGATGCCGGTCGCGAAGGCGGCTACGGTGACCGTGCCGGCCTCGCCGGAGCTGTAGGCGGCCAGTTCGGCCTCGGCCCGCTCCAGCTGGGCGAGGACCGCGTTGGTGTGGGCGAGCAGGATCTCGCCGGCCGGGGTCAGCCGCACGCCCTTGGCACTGCGCTCGACCAGGCGGTGACCGGTCTCCTGCTCCAGCGCCGCGAGCTGCTGGGAGACGGCCGAGGGGGTCAGATAGAGCGCGGCGGCAGCCGCCGTCACCGTACGGTGGTCAGCCACCGCACGGAGAATGTGGAGCCGCCGCGCCTCGATCATGGGATTGATTATCGCAATATGCCGGGGCGGCCCGGGCGACCGCCTTCACCGCCGCCGGGTGTTGTCGCCTCCGCCGCGGATGGGGACCGCCGCCTCCACCGCCACTGAGGGTCGCCGCCCCCGCAGCGGTTGCGGAACGCCGTCTCTGCCACCCCGGGGAGCCGCCGCCTCCACCGCCGCTGACGGCCATCGACTCGCCGCGGTTGGGGCCATCGCCTTCACTGCCGCCGGGGACCGCCGCCTCCGCCGCCGCTGGCGGCCATCGCCTCCACCGCCGCCGGGGACCGCCGCCTTCACCGCCACTGAGGGTCGCCGCCTCCGCCGCCGCTGGCGGCCATCGCCTCCACCGCCGCCGGGGACCGCCGCCTCCACCGCCACTGAGGGTCGCCGCCTCCGCAGCGGTTGCGGAACGCCGTCTCTGCCACACCGGGGAGCCGCCGCCTTCACCGCCGCTGGCGGCCATCGGCTCCGCTGCGGTTGGGACCATCGCCTGCACCGCTACCGGGGGCCGTCGGCTCCGCCGCGGTTGGGGCCGCCGCGTTCACCCCGGCTGGGAGCCGCCTCCGCCGCCGCCACCGAGGGTCGCCGCCTTCGCCGCCGCTGGGAGCCGTCGGCTCCGCCGCCGTTCGGACTGCCGTCTTCGCCGCCGCTGGAGCCGTAGGCTTCCGCCTCCGTTCAGCCCTCCAGTTCCGCGCGGGCCTCGATGAACGCGTTCACCGCGCGGTTGACGTCGTCCGTCGAGTGGGCCGCGGACAGCTGTACGCGGATCCGGGCCTTGCCCTGCGGGACCACCGGGTACGAGAAACCGATCACGTATACGCCCCGGTCCAGGAGCAGCTCGGCCATCCGGGCGGCCCGCGCCGCGTCGCCGATCATCACGGGGGCGATGGCGTGGTCGCCGGGGAGGATGTCGAAGCCCTCCTCGGTCATCCGGCGGCGGAACAGCGCCGTGTTCGACGCGAGCCTCTCCCGCAGATCCCCCGCCGACTCCAGCAGGTCGAGGACCCTCAGCGAGGCCGCCGCGATCACCGGGGCGAGGGTGTTGGAGAAGAGGTAGGGGCGGGAGCGCTGGCGGAGCAGGGCGACGATCTCGGCGCGGGCGGCGACATAGCCGCCGGAGGCGCCGCCGAGGGCCTTGCCCAGGGTGCCGGTGACGATGTCGACGCGGTCCATGACGCCGTGGAGTTCGGGGGTGCCGCGGCCGGTCGGGCCGACGAACCCGACGGCGTGCGAGTCGTCGACCATGACCATCGCGTCGTAACGGTCGGCGAGGTCGCAGATCTCGCGGAGCGGGGCCACGTAGCCGTCCATGGAGAAGACGCCGTCGGTGACGACCAGCCGGCGCCGGGCGGACTGCGCCTCCTTCAACTGCCGTTCCAGGTCGTCCAGGTCACGGTTGGCGTAGCGCAGACGGCGGGCCTTGGACAGCCGGATGCCGTCGATGATCGAAGCGTGGTTGAGGGCGTCGGAGATCACCGCGTCCTCCTCGCCGAGCAGGGTCTCGAAGACACCGCCGTTGGCGTCGAAACAGGAGGAGTAGAGGATCGTGTCCTCCTGGCCGAGGAACGCGGCCAGACGGGCCTCCAGTTCCTTGTGGACCTCCTGGGTGCCGCAGATGAAGCGGACGGAGGCCATGCCGTAGCCCCAGCGGTCCAGGGCCTCGTGGGCGGCGGCGACCACGTCGGGGTGGTCGGCGAGGCCGAGGTAGTTGTTGGCGCAGAAGTTGAGGACCTCGCCCGGGCGGCCGCCCGAGGTCACACCGACGGTCGCGGACTGGGGGGTCCCGATCACACGCTCCGGCTTGTGCAGTCCGGCGGCGCGGATCTCGTCGAGGGTGGCGCGCAGGTCGTCGCGCACGGAGTCGAACATCATCAGTCCCTAAGGAGATTCGGAGGGTCCAGTGGTCGAGTGGCCGGAAGGGGTTCAGTGGGTCCAGTCGAGGATGACCTTGCCGCCGCGGCCGCTCGCCGCGTCGGCGAAGGCCGCCTCGAAGTCGCGGTACCCGTAGCGGCCGGTGATCACGGGGGCGAGGTCGAGGCCGCCCTCCAGGAGGACCGACATCGCGTACCAGGTCTCGAACATCTCACGGCCGTAGATGCCCTTGACGGTGATCATCGAGGTGACGATCCGGGCCCAGTCGACGGGGAACTCCTGGGCGGGCAGGCCGAGCATGGCGATACGGCCGCCGTGCGTCATGTTGGCGATCATGTCCCGCAGCGCCTCGGGGCGGCCGGACATCTCCAGGCCGACATCGAAGCCCTCGCGCAGGCCCAGCTCCCGCTGCCCGTCGGCGATCCCGGCCTGCGACACGTTCAGCGCCAGGCTCACGCCGATCTTGCGGGCGAGGTCCAGGCGCTCCTCGCTGACATCGGTGATCATGACGTGGCGGGCGCCGGCGTGCCGGGCCACCGCCGCCGCCATCAGGCCGATCGGTCCGGCGCCGGTGATCAGGACGTCCTCGCCGACCAACGGGAAGGAGAGCGCGGTGTGGACGGCGTTGCCGAACGGGTCGAAGATCGCGGCGATGTCGAGGTCGACGGGGACGCGGTGCACCCAGACGTTGCCGGCGGGGAGCGTGACGTACTCGGCGAAGGCGCCGTCGCGGCCGACGCCGAGGCCGACCGTGGCCCGGCACAGATGGCGCCGTCCGGCCTGGCAGTTGCGGCACTTGCCGCAGACGAGGTGGCCCTCGCCGCTGACCCGGTCGCCGACCTGGATGTCCACGACGTCACGCCCGGTCTCCACGACCTCGCCGACGAACTCGTGTCCGACCACGAGGGGGGTGGTGATCGCCTGCCGGGCCCAGCCGTCCCAGGCCCGGATGTGCAGGTCGGTGCCGCAGATACCGGTCCGCAGCACCTTGATCAGTACGTCACCGTGCCCGACCGCGGGCTCCGGCACGTCCGCGAGCCACAGGCCGGGCTCCGCCTTCTCCTTGACCAGCGCCTTCAACGCTACGGCTCCTGTGCGTGAGGTCCCGGCCCCGGGCACGCCGAAGCGGCCCGCGGCCGGGTATGGGGAGTGGTATCGCACAGCAATCTGCCGTACCCGGCGCCCCGGGGCCATCGAGGTTTTCTTAAGCGCCGCCACAGCTGGGCTTCACGCCGCCCGGACCGCCTTGCGGGGCACGGCTATTCGAGGCGGGAGACCTGGTAGTGACCGATGTGCCACTCCTGCGCCACGCGGGTGACGAGGACGGAGAGCTTCACGTCCAGCGGGGGCCGGTCCGTGAACGAGAACTCGACGGCCAGGTAGCCGAGGACGACGTCGTCCGCGAGCCGCCGGGTCTCCAGGACGCGGTACGCCGCCTTCATGCCGAGGGGCTGGGAGTCGTAGTACGCGGCGACGCCCTGCCGTCCGACGCTGTAGGGGTGCAGTCCCTGGAAGACGGCGTCCTCGGTGAAGAGCTCGGCGACGTCCTCGGGGCGGTGGGCGTCTACGGCCGCCTTCCACCGGTCCAGCACTCCGCTCAGGATCGCCGCGTCGTCCTTGGTCGTGGTCATGTCGCTCCTTGGTCAGAGACTTGGCGTACCGGTCAGTGTCCGGCGCTCATACCGCCGTCGACGTGCAGGATCTCGCCGGTGACGAACGGTGCCGTCTCCAGGAAGAGCACCGCGTCGACGATGTCGCCCACTTCACCCATCCGGCCGACCGGGTGCAGGTCGGCGAGGAACTGGTGGGTCTCCTCCGGGTGCATGGGGGTCTTGATGGTGCCGGGCGAGACCGCGTTGACGCGGATGCCACGGGTGGCGTACTCGATCGCCAGGGACTTGGTGGCGGACTGCAGGCCGCCCTTGGTCAGCGAGGCCAGCACGGAGGGGACCCGGGCGTCGGCGCTGTCGACCAGGCTGGTGGTGACGCTGACGATGTGTCCGCCGCCCTGGGCGAGCAGGTGCGGTACGGCCCGCTGGGTGAGGTGGAAGAAGCCGTCGACGTTGATGCCGGTGACGGTGGCGTAGTCCGCGGCCGTGTAGTCGGTGAAGGGCTTCGCGACGAAGACGCCCGCGTTGTTGACCACGGTGTCGATACGGCCGAACCGCTCGAGTGCCGCCGTGACGACCCGCTCGGCGGTCGCCGGGTCGGCGATGTCGCCCTGGACGGTGAGGACGCCGGCGTCGTCGACGGGGGCGATGGTGCGCGAGGTGGCGACGACGGCGTATCCGAGCTTGCGGTAGCCCTCGACGAGGGCGGCGCCGATGCCCTGCGAGGCGCCGGTGACGATCGCGACCTTCTGGTTCTGCGTGCTCATGGTGACCTTCTCCGAAGTGGCTGACCGGCTACTAGCCGACCGGTCGACTATCTGGAAGGTAGGCCGGGCTGTCCGAGGATTGCCAGGACCGGATTCCTCCCGTGTGGGAGGCACGGCCTCCCAGCGCAGCTCAGCCCGGGAGCGCGTACGGGTCGTCGGCGGGCAGCCAGGCGTCCGGGGCGTGGATCCCGAGGTCGCCGACGCCGTCGCACAGGGCGTCGACGACGGCCAGGACACCGGCGCGGTCCTCGCTCTCGCGCCGGACCAGCGACCAGGTCCAGTACACCTTCGGCGCGCCGATCTCGCGGCGGACCAGGTCGGGCGGGAGCGGAGTGGTCTGTCCCTTGGGCGAGTTGAGGACGGGGCGGGTGCAGCGGCGGACGTGGTCGAAGTAGGCGGGCCCGGTGACGGCGCCGTCGGAGATCCGCACGGGACGCGCCCCGGTCGCCTTGGTCAGTTCCTCGGCGTACATGTTCCAGGAGGCCCAGGCGGTGAGGTCGTCGTCGATGAGTACGTCGAGGTCCCCGGCCCCGATCTCACCCGTGTCCGTGCCCTTCGCGACGGCGTAGAGCCGGTCGGCGCCGATCAGCCGGGCCCGCAGCCCGAGCCGCCGCAGGTCCTCGGTGCGCACCCAGCAGACGGCGAGGTCCAGGCTGCCGTCGGCGACCCGGGCGGCCTGGGTGTGGGACGGGGCGACCCAGGCGTCGAGGTGCACCCGGGCGACCGCCGCGGTACGTGAAGTGAGATCCGGCGGCAGCCAGTTGACGTAGCCGAGCCGTACCGGCTGCGAACCCGACAGCCGGCCCGCCCTGCGCTTGAGGTCGTCGGCCCCCGCCAGCAGGGCGCGGGTGTGCGGGAGCAGGGCGGCGCCGGCCGGGGTGAGGGAGACGGACCGGCGGTCCCGGTCGAACAACCGGACGCCCAGGTCCCGTTCGAGTGCCTTGATCTGCTGCGAGAGCGAGGGCCCCGCGATGAGCAGCCGCTCGGCGGCCCGGCCGAAGTTGAGTTCCTCGGCGACCGCGACGAAGTAACGCAGCTGGCGCAGTTCCACGCGCGCCATGCTACGCGCGCTGGGAGGCTCCACCTCTCAGCAGTGAGGCAGCCGGTCGTGGCATCGGTGCTGGTGGCGGGCGCAGGATGGACCTACCGACGACGAAGGGGGCAGACCATGCGAGAGTTCCTGGTCGAGATCACCACCACCGTCCCCGAGGGAACCCCCCAGGACGAGGTGGACCGGCGACGGGCCGCCGAGGCCGTCCGCGCGAAGGAACTGGCGGCCAGCGGCCATCTGGCCCGACTGTGGCGCCCCGTGGGCGAGTTGCGCAGCATCGGCGTCTGGCGGGCCGCCGACGAGGAGGAACTCCACGAGAAGGTGCTCGGCACCCTGCCGCTGCGGCCGTGGATGACGCTCACCGTCACCCCGCTGGAGTCCCATCCCAACGACCCGGGCCGGGTCGACGGCGCCCGATGACCGCATCAGCTCCCCGGACCCATGTCGCGCGGGCGGCCGCCGCGCTCGCCGCCGGCATGGGCGTCGGCCGTTTCGTCTACACCCCGATCCTGCCCCTGATGCACAGCCAGGCGGGCCTGTCCGCCGGCACCGGGGCGAACCTGGCCACCGCCAACTACGTCGGCTATCTGGTCGGCGCGCTCGCGGGCACCCTGGCCCCGGCGCTGGTCCGGTCGCGCGCCGTGCTGCGCGGCTCCCTGCTCCTGCTGACCGCCACGCTCGCCGCGATGCCCCTCACCCACAGCCCGGCGCTGTGGGGCGCGCTGCGGCTGCTGGCCGGGGCGGCGAGCGCCCTGGTCTTCGTCGTCGCCGTCGCCTCCCTGCTGCACCATCTGCGGGAGCACCCGGCGCACCTGCCCGGCTGGGCCTTCGGCGGTGTGGGCGCGGGCATCGCGCTGTCCGGTCTGCTGGTCCTGGCCCTGCGGTCCGTCGCCGACTGGCGGGCCTCCTGGTGGGCGGCCGCCGCGCTCGCGGGGGTGCTCACCGCCGCCTCGTGGAATCTACGGCCGGAGGACGCCCCGGCCGCCCCGGTGGCCGGGGCACGGCCGGGGGTCCGCACCCACCGCTGGTTCGGCGCGCTGTTCGTCAGCTACTTCCTGGAGGGGGTCGGTTACATCGTCGCCGGTACCTTCCTGGTCGCGGCGATCGGCCAGGGCTCCCCCGGCTGGGTCGGCAGCGGTGCGTGGGTGCTGGTGGGGCTGGCCGCCGTACCGTCCTCGGCGCTGTGGGCGCGGCTGGGGCACCGGTGGTCACGGCCCGGCCTGCTGGTGACCGCGCTGACGATCCAGGCGGTCGGCATCGCCCTGCCCGCGGTGACCGGGAGTACGGCCGCCGCCCTCGGCTCGGCGGTGCTGTTCGGCGCCACGTTCCTGGGTATCAGCACGCTCGCCCTGGCCACGGGGGCGCAGCTGCGATTCCCCCGGTCCGTCGCCCTGTTGACCGCCGGATACTCCGTCGGCCAGATCCTCGGTCCCCTGGTCGTCGCCCCGCTGCTGCGCCACGGCTACCACCAGGCGCTGCTGCTGTCCGCCCTGGTGATCCTCGCCGCGGCGGTGGCCGCCGCCGTGCTGCGGATCGGATTCCCGCACCACATGGGCGGGGAACACACAGTGTCCGTGCCACGGCAACAGCCGGCCGCGCTCGACCGGTCCGCCCCGCGCTCCTAGGCGGCGGTGGCGCCGAGCAGGGCCCGGCAGTTCTGCCACAGGGGGCTCAGCCGCTGGGTGGAGTTGTACAGCTTGGCGAACATCACCTGGCCCTCCAGCTGGGCCACCACCGCCCGCGCCGCCTCCCGGGTGTCGGTCACGCCGACCTCGTCGCGCTCGCGGGCCTCGGCGATGACGGACTCCACCATGCCGACCTGCGCGTCGAAGATCTCCTGCAGCCGCCCGCGGACCGCCTCGGTCTGGTTGCTCAGCTCCAGGGTGAGGTTCCCGAACAGACAGCCCGCCACGGCGCCGCGGCCCTGCTGGACGGCGCGCTGGCCGGTCTCCGTCTCCTCGCACAGCCGCCGCAGGCGCCGCAACGGCTCCGCGTCACCCCCGAGGGCCCGTGTCCAGTCACGCTTCTGCGCGGCCCAGTGCTCGTCGACGACCGCGAGCGCGAGGGCCTCCTTGGACTCGAAGAAATAGTAGAAACTCCCCTTCGGCACCCCGGCCGCCTTGCAGATCTCGGCCACGCCGAGTGCCGAGTACCCGCGGCCCTCGATCAGGGAGCGGGCGGCGTCGAGGATCTTCCGCTTGGCGTCACTGGTCCGTCCCATGCCACAAGGGTACGGAGGTATTCGACCGGTCGGCTAGCAACGGGGCTGTTCCCGTCGTCACAGCAGCGGGAGACCGTCGGCCTCGCGTCGCTCGATGCGGGCCACCAGCTCCGCCGCCGAGGACTTGATCGTCTCCAGACCGGGCCGGCCCCAGGGCCGCGGTTCCACGTCGACCACGCACACCGTGCCGAGCACCGTCCCCGTGCTGTCGATGAGCGGGGCGCCCAGGTAGGAACGGATGCCGAACTCGTCGACGACCGGGTTGCCCGCGAACCGCGGGTAGTCGCAGACGTCCTCCAGGACCAACGCCTTGCGGCGGACCACCACATGGGGGCAGAACCCATGGTCGCGGGCCAGCTCCCGGCCCAGCACCGGCGTGCTGCCGTCGGGCTTCACGATGGGCGGTGCCACGGCCGGCAGGTGCAGCCCGGCGAAGAACTGGCGGTTCTCGTCGATGAAGTTGACCATGGCGTACGGCGTCCGGGTGACCTCGGCGAGCCGGTCCGCGTAGGCGTCGAGCTCGGGGTCCGGGTGCTCGCCCAGGCGGAGTTGGCCGAGGCGCCGGGTACGTACGGGCGCTTCCTTGTCCTCCGGTGTGAGCAGCAGACGACCGGCCGGGCGCGCCGGGTCGTACCTCATGGGCGGGCTCCGTCGCTGTGGACGTGGGTCATATACAGGCTCCGTGTGGGGTGTAGGGGGTTCACATGTGGGCGCCGTGGCTCGGCGCGGAGACCGGAGCGTGGGCGATGAGATGGCGGACGAGGGTGAGCAGGGTCTGGACGCCGGAGCTGGAGATACGCGCGTCGCAGCGGACCACCGGGATCTCCGGGTCGAGGTCGATGGCGGCGCGCACCTCCTCGGGGTCGTAGCGGTAGGAGCCGTCGAACTCGTTGATGGCGACGATGAAGCCGAGGCCACGCTCCTCGAAGAAGTCGACGGCCGCGAAGCAGTCCTCGAGGCGGCGGGTGTCGGCGAGGATGACCGCGCCGAGCGCGCCCTCGGACAGCTCGTCCCACATGAACCAGAACCGCTCCTGTCCGGGCGTGCCGAACAGGTAGAGCACGTGTTCCGGGTCCAGGGTGATGCGGCCGAAGTCCATGGCCACGGTCGTCTCGACCTTGTTCTCGACGCCGTCGAGGTTGTCGGTCGCGGCGCTGACCGTGGTGAGGAGTTCCTCCGTGGACAGCGGCGCGATCTCGCTGACCGCGCCCACGAAGGTGGTCTTGCCGACCCCGAACCCACCGGCCACCAGGATTTTCAGCGCGGTGGGGAAGGGGTCAGAGCTGTCGTCGTAGTCCATCGAGCACTGCCTCCAGGAGGGACCGGTCAGTGGGGTTGTGGTGGAAGGCGGGGGGCTTGGCGGTCAGCGCCCCGCAGTCGACGAGGTCGGAGAGCAGCACCTTGGTGACCACGGCGGGAAGCTTGAGGTGCGCGGCGATCTCGGCGACCGAGACGGGTGCGCGGCTCAGGTCGAGCGCCTGCGCGTGCTCGGGGCCGAGGTAGCCGAGGGGCGTGGCCCCGGTGGCCATCACCTGCGACATCAGGTCGAGGGCGATGCTGGGCTCGGTGCGGCCGTTGCTGACCGTGAACGGGCGCACGAGGCGTCCGGCCGCGTCGTCCAGCCACGGCCCGTCGCCGGCTGCGGCCACCCTCAAGGCCTCATCGCCGTGGGTTCGACGGCGTGCTGCCGGGGCGCGGTGACGAGGTAGGGGCGGACGCTCTTGACCAGCATCGCCATCTCGTAGCCGAGGACGGCGGCGTCGGCCTCGCGGCCGGCCAGCACGGCGAGGCAGGTGCCGGAGCCGGCGGTGGTGACGAACAGCAGCGTCGAGTCGAGTTCGACGACGACCTGGCGGACGTCCCCGCCGTCGCCGAACCGGACCCCCGCGCTGCGGCCGAGCGAGTACAGGCCGGAGGCGAGCGCGGCCATGTGGTCGGCGCTGTCCGGGTCGAGGCCGTGGACGGACTTCACCAGCCCGTCGCAGGACAGGAGCACCGCGCTGGTCGTGTGCGGTACGCGCTGCACGAGGCCGCTCATCAGCCAGTCGAGGTCGGATACCTGGGCGGTCGGCGCATCGCTCGCCATGGTGGATCGACTCCTTGAGATACGAAGGTCTGTGGGAGCGGTGGGGGTGGGGGTGGAAACGGTGCTGTTCATCCGGCCGGCGCGCTCCCGTCGGGCCGGGCGGTGTAGTCGGAGGTGCGCACCGGGCGCAGGACCGGGGAGTGGGACGGGGTTGGGGTGGGGGTGTGAGGCTGGGACTGGGGGTCGGCCGGGTCCCTGTGGGCCTGGCCCATGTGTGCGGAACCCATGTGGTCGGAGCCCAGGTGGCCCGTGGCCAAGTGGTCCGTGGTCAGGTGATCCGTGGTCAGGTGATCCGTGGTCGGATGGTCCGGGCCTCTGTGCTCCGGTGCGATGGAGTCCAGGGCCGACTGCCCCATGGCCGACCGGCGCAGGGTGGGCTGGTCCAAGGCTGACCGCTCCGGGGCTGTGTGGTCCGGGGCCATGTGCCCGGCATCCATGCGTGCCGTATCCCTATGGGGAGCCGCACTCATATGTGCGGTCTCCATATACGTTGCGTCCGCGTGTGTGGCATGGGATGTGCTGGTCGCTCCGTCGGCACCCGGGCCGGCCGGTGGCTCCGGCTGGGTGGCCTCCAGGTGCTGCTGTGCCTCGGCGAGGCCGATGCCGCGTTGGAAGGCGGCCATCAGACCGGGGTCGTGTCCGGCGGGGGCCTCGTTGTCCTGGCGGGGTGCGGGGCCGCCGCGGAGCTGGGGGACGATGTGCTCCTGGGCGCGACGGCGCGGCAGTTGGGGTTTGCCCATGGTGCCGCGTACGGCGCCGACGCGGGGGACGGGCGCTGTACCCGCGTGCTCGGCGACCACGGGCCGGTCCTCGGGCCGGATGCCGGGCAGTGCCTCGGCCGGGTTGGCCCGGCTCTGCTGGGCGCCGCGCACCGGCAGCGGCGCGGGCGGGCCCCCGTGCCGGGTGCCCCCGTGCTGGGTCTGCCGGTGCCGCCCGCCGACGGCGGTCGTGGTCGGACCGCCCGTCTGCTGGACGGGGCGCGGGCCGGCCGGAGCGGTTCCCTGTCCCCCGGCACTCGCGTCCGGACCGGCGGCAGCGCCCCGGATGCCCTCCGCCGCCCCGGCGCCCCCGGTGACCCCGGCGGCCCCACCGAGGAGCGCCCCTGGCACGCTGCCTCCGGTCCCGGCCCCGGCGTCACGCGGCTGCGGTACGGCCCCGGGTGTGCCCGGTGCCGTACCCAGCAGGCCCTGCGGGACGACGAGGACGGCCTGGACTCCGCCGTAGATGTTGCTCTGGAGGCGGACGTCGATGCCGTGGCGGCGGGCGAGCTGGGAGACGACGAAGAGGCCGATGCGGCCGTCGGCCAGCAGGCTCGCGACGTTGACCTGGTCGGGGTCGGCGAGCAGGGCGTTCATGTTGGACTGCTCGCCGACCGGCATGCCGAGCCCGCGGTCCTCGACCTCGACCGCGAGGCCGGAGGTGACGAGGTTGGCGCGGAGCAGCACCTGGGTGTGCGGGGCGGAGAACACGGTGGCGTTCTCGACGAGTTCGGCGAGGAGGTGGATGACGTCGGCGACGGCGTGCCCGCGGAGTTCGCCGTCGATCGGCGGGACGAGTTTGACCCGGGAGTACTGCTCGACCTCGGCGATGGCGGAGCGCAGCACCTCGGTCATGGAGACGGGGTTGCTCCACTGGCGCCGGGAGACGGCGCCGCCGAGCACGGCGAGGTTCTCGGCGTGGCGTCGGATGCGGGTGGCCAGGTGGTCGACGTGGAAGAGGCCCTTGAGGAGGTCCGGGTCCTCGATCTCGTTCTCCAGCTCGTCGAGGATCGAGATCTCCCGGTGCACGAGGGACTGAAGCCGACGCGCCAGGTTGACGAAGACCTCCAGCTTCTGTTCGCTGCCGGCCTGGCTGGAGAGCTGGGCCGCCTGCACGACGGCGGTGACGGCGCCGTCGTGGGCGCGGGACAGGTCGGCGGCGAGCAGTTCGAAGTCGTCGGCGTTCTCGGGCGGGCCGCCGCGCGGTTTGCGCTGGGGCGGGGTCTCGCCGCGGCGCAGCGCGTCGACGAGGGCGAGCAGATCGGCCTCGCCGCGGGCGGCGTTGCGGCGCAGGGTGCCGACGCGGTCGCTGACCGAACGGGCGGCCCGGCCCGCGGCCACGGCGGCGATCACGATGCCCGCGGCCGTCACCGAGACCGCTGCGGCGAGCACGGCCAGCAGGGTGAGGCTGGGCCGCGCCCCGGTGGAGCGGACCGTGAACAGCACGGCCGCGCAGCCGCTGAGCGCCACCGCGACCGGCGGCAGCACGGCGAGGCGCATCAGCTGAGGCCGTATGTGGGTCTCGGGCAGCGCGGGAACGGGTCGGGCGACCGGTCGTCCGTGCCGGCCGCCCTCACGGCGGTCGGCGCGGGCGGCCGGTGCACGGAGGTGAGACATCTGCGTCCTCGTACTGGTCCGTCGGGCCTGAAATTTCTCGCGCGTGCGGCGCGAGGTGGGCATGCGCCATCGCGGTGCCGGCCGAGGGGACCGCAAAAGAATTCGGCCCCGCGTCGCCCGACGGACACTCACAGTAGTCGCCGACGCATCATGTGCGGTGGGCAGTTGACAAAGTCCCGCGGCGATGGTCCCGCTCTGGTATGAGCCGTCGCACGAAAGACCGATAACCCTCTCGGCATCTCACCCTCGAACAGCCATCGACCGATCCGACCTGCTCAAAAACGGTCACAGACGGAAGGTGAGGATCGGGGCGCTCGGCGCTCCGCGCCCGCGCGCCAACCCCCTTCCATGCGCCCCCGGCCACCCCCGGCGGGACTCCCTCATCATCCCCACGCCCCTCCAGTACCCCCCAGAGCGTCACCCACAGTGATCGCGTTGGCCTCGGCCGGCGTTCGCCGTGGCGCGGGAGACGCCGTCGCGAGCGTCGGCGCCCGTCACCACGGCGGTCGCGGCCCGGGTCAGGTCCGGGCGGCCCAGGACGTCCGCGCTGTCGATGAACTGGTCCACCGCGCCGACCGTCGGCAGGTCGCGCACGTCCGGGTCCTTGATGCGGGCCGTGAGCGCCCGTGTGAAGCGGTCGGCGCGCAGCACCTGGAAGGGTCTGGAGTGGTGGGAGCGCGTGGCGGGGTCGACGCGGTCGGTGAGTTCCAGTTCGTTGTGCAGATGGGCGACGATCTCGTACGCGTGGACCAGGTGCCGCTCGCGGGCGTGCCAGTCCGTGGCGGCGAGAACGGCGGTGAGCACCGAGGTGAGCCGGGGAGCCGCGGGGGTGCGGACGAAGGCGCTGCCGAGCCATTTACCGTACGGCGGGTAGCGCCGGTCCATCAGCAGGCAGAGCCGCATGAGGTCGCGGACCAGGCGGCCGGCCTCGACGGCGGAGCCCAGTTCGTCGCCGACCTCGCCGCAGCGGCCGACGAAGGCCTCCTCCTGGGCGATGCGCTGCCACTGGCAGGCGAGGACATGGAGCCAGAGGTCATGGGGGTACCAGCGCAGGGCGGCCCGGGCCGGGGAGAGGGTGTGGAGGCCGTCGTGGAACACCGCGCCGGCGGTGACTTCGGCGAGGAGCTGGGTGGGGGTGGCGAGCCACTGCGCCGGGGACACGCCGGAGGCCGGGTCGAAGCCGAGGGTGGCGCGGAACCAGGAGGCGACGCTGGTCACCTCGACGCGGTGGTGCACGGGACCGTCGGTGATCTGCATGACCCGGACGTCCCGGTCGCCCGTGGCGGCGAAGTGGGTGGGCCAGCCGTGGAAGGTCTTGGGGAGATGTTGGGCGAGCACATGTCTGATGCGGGCGGCATGGCGCGGCACATCATGGGGGTGGAGGAAGAGCTGGAGGCGCGGGCCCCATTCATGGTCGGCGGAGCGTTCGGTGTCGTAGCCGAGGACTTCGGAGCCGGGGCCGATACGGGCCGCCGTGTGGGGTATTCCGGGGGCGGCCTCCTCCAGCAGCGAGCGTACGGCCTCGGTGTAGAAGCGCCGGGACAGCTCAAGTCCAGGTAAAAAGGCAGGGATTGGCATATGTGCGGGGCTCATGCCCATGCCCCTGCCCAGGTTGTGCAGGGGCATGCACGCCACTTTCACGTCCCCGCCACAGCGGTGGCGCCGTTACTTCACAAGATCGTCCGCGTCCGGCACCACCGCTTCGCCGACCAGGTCGAGGTCTCCCTCCCGGGCCTCGCCGAGCGGCTGGACGGCACGGCGCCAGGGCCGGGCGAGCGGCGCCGACACCTCACGCCACCACCGGTCGGCGGGCAGCTTCCCGGACGGTTCGAAGGGCTCACCCGGACGCGGCAGGGCCACCGCCTGCGCCGTGTCGTCGCCGGCGTCCTTGGTCCACTCCCCCGGCTCGGCCCAGGCGTGCGGAGCGAGGTTGAAGGTGCCCCAGTGGATCGGCAGCAGCACGCCGTGCGGCTGTCCGCCCTGGAGGTCGAGGTGGGCGCGCAGGCCCTCCTCGGGCGTCATGTGTATGTCCGGCCAGAACTCGCTGTACGCGCCGATCTGGATCATCGTCACGTCGAACGGACCGTGGTCGGCGCCGATGTCCTTGAAGCCCTCGAAGTAGCCGGTGTCACCGCTGTGGTAGATCCGGTGCCGCTCGCCCGCGACGACCCAGGACGCCCACAGGGTGTGCTGGGTGTTGCGCAGCCCACGGCCGCAGAAGTGGCGGGCGGGGGTGGCCGTCAGGGTCAGCCCGCCGACCTTGGTCTCCTCGTGCCAGTCCAGCTCGCGCAGCCGGTCGGCGGAGACGCCCCAGCGCTCGAGATGGGCGCCGACCCCGAGCGGCACGGCGAACAGGGTGTCCGTGCCGGCCAGTGCCTTGATGCTGGGCAGGTCGAGGTGGTCGTAGTGGTCGTGCGAGATGACGACCACGTCGACCGGGCCGAGCGCGGCCAGCGGCAGCGGCACCGGGTGCAGCCGCTTGGGCCCGGCGAACGGGAACGGGGAGCAGCGCTCGCCCCAGACGGGGTCGAACAGGACGCGGTGCCCGTCGATCTCGGCGAGCACGCTGGAGTGCCCCGTCCATGTCACCCGCAGCCCGCTCGCGGCGGGCCGGGCGAGGTCGGCGACGGTGGTCGCGTGCACCGGGATGGTGCCCCGGGGCGCGCGGCGGGCGCGCTGCTCCTTCTCGAAGTAGGTCTTGGCGAATTCCAGCATCGAGCCCGAGGGCCGCATGCGGGTGGCACCGCCGGGGTTCTGGAAGACACCGTCCTTGAAGTGCGGTGAGCCCTGGATGCGGGCCAGGCGCTCGCCGCCGGGGTCCGCGCCGAAGGCGACGGGCCGCAGCGCGCGGAGCCCGGAGCTCAGGGAACTCGAACCGGTCACGGTACCTCCAGTGGTGTCGCCGAGGTCCTCCATTATGGTCGGCCCCTCCGACAATCGGCGTTGACACCGGACCCTCCGCCTCCCGATACTGACCCACTGTTCAGTAGCACCTCTTTTCGCACCCTCCCAGGAGCCACCATGGCCGCTCCCCTGATGTCCCTCGTCTGGACCGACCACGTCACCGGCCGCCGGGGCTACCTGGTCGTCGACCGGCTGGTGCGGGGCGTGGCCAGCGGCGGTCTGCGGATGCGGCCGGGCTGCACCCTGGAGGAGGTCACCGGGCTCGCGCGCGGGATGACGATGAAGGAGGCCCTGCACTACAACCCGGCGGGCCGCTACGTCCCCCTCGGCGGCGCCAAGGGAGGCATCGACTGCGATCCGCAGGACCCGGGGGCGTACCCGCTGCTCGTCCGCTACCTGCGCGCGATGCGGCCGTACATCGAGAGCTTCTGGACCACCGGCGAGGACCTCGGGCTCACCCAGGACCTGGTGGACCGGGCGGCCGCCGAGGCGGGACTGGTCTCGTCCGTCCAGGCCGTGTATCCGCTGCTGGACGACGAGACGGCCGCCCGGCGGCGGCTGGCGGACGCCTTCGCGGTCGAGGTGGACGGGATCGGTCTCGACGAGCTGGCCGGCGGCTGCGGGGTCGCCGAGTCGGCGCTGACGGCCCTGGACCGGGCCGGGGTGCCGTACGCGGGGACGCGGGTCGCCGTGCAGGGGCTGGGCACGATGGGCGGGGCCACGGCACGTTTCCTCGCCCGCGCGGGGCTCACGGTGGTGGCCGTCGCCGACGTCAAGGGCACGATCGCCAATCCGGCGGGCCTGGACGTCGAGGCGCTGCTGCGCGCGCGGGACACCTACGGCACCGTCGACCGCACAGCGCTGCGCCCCGGCGATCTCGAACTGCCGGGCGACGCCTGGCTGTCCGCCGACGCGGAGGTGCTGGTGCCGGCGGCGGTGTCGTACGCGATCGACGCGGCCGACGAGCACCGGGTCACCGCCCGCTGGATCGTGGAGGCCGCCAACATGCCCGTGCTGCCCGAGGCGGAGGAACGGCTCACCGCGCGCGGGGTGACCGTGCTGCCGGACGTGGTGGTCAACTCGGGAACCAACGCCTGGTGGTGGTGGACGCTCTTCGGCGACATCGGTCCGGCCGCCGACGAGGCGTTCGCCCACATCCGCCGTTCGATGCGGGCCCTGGTGGAACTGATGCTGGACCGCGCGGCGGCGGACGGCACGACCCCCCGTGCGGCCGCCCACGCGCTGGTGACCGACCGGCTGCCGGTGATCGCGGAGCGGTTCGGCTGGTACCGGTGACCGGTCAGCGGCGTCCAAGGGCGGCCGCGACAAGCAGCGCGCCCAGGGCCGTGAGGGCGGTGCCCTGCCAGCCGAGGGCGTCGAGCAGGGGTGCGGTGACGGCCGTGCCGAGGGCGCCGACGGTGAAGTACACCACCAGGTAGACGCTGCTGAGGCTGCCGGAGCGTGCGGGGTCGAGGGCGATGACGCGGCTCTGGTTGGCGGCCTGGGCGGCGAAGCAGCCGGCGTCGAAGAGGGCCAGCCCCAGGGCCGTGACGGGCGGGGTGTTCAGGCCGGTGGCGAGCAGGGCCGTGCCGGCCGCGGCGGCCAGCATGGCGGCGGTGATCACGGTGTGCGGGCCGTACCGGTCGGTGAGGCGCCCGGTGAACGGCAGCGCGGCGAAGCCGAGGAGTCCGGCCAGGCTGTAGAGGCCGATGGCGGTCGGGCCGAGGGAGTGCGGCGGCTGGGCCAGGGCCAGGGTGAGGGCGATCCAGACGAGGTTGAAGGCGAAGTACCAGAACCCGCCGGTGGCCACCGCGCGGCGCAGCCGCGGCTGGTGCAGGAGCAACGGCGGAAGTGCCCTGAGGGTGGCGCGGTAGCCGCTGTGGGCGTGCGGCCGCTGCCGGGGCAGGAGGGTGGCGGCGGCGAGCGCGCCGAGCAGGGCGAGGGCCGCGAAGACCAGGAGCATCCGGCGCCAGCCGAGAGCCTCGGTGAGGACGCCCCCGACCAGTCGGCTGAGCAGGATGCCGGCCGACATGCCGGCGGCGACGACGGCGACGCCGGTTCCGCCGCGGCCGGGCGGGGCGTGCCGGCCGGCGATGTTGCCGGCCTGGGCCGCGACACTGGCCGCGGCGCCTATCAGCAGGTAGGCGGCCAGGAGGAGCACGGGGCCCTGCGCGGCGGCGGCGAGCGCGAGGGCGGTGGCCAGGGCGGTCAGCTGTGCGGTGACCAGGCGGTTGGGGGCGAGGTGGTCGGTGAGCGGCAGCAGCAGGGCGAAGCCGGTCATGCAGCCGGCGAGCGCGGCGGTCGGCACCAGACCGATCACGGAGAGCGGTACGTCCAGGTCGGCGGCGACCGCGGTGAGCGCGGGCTGGACGGCGTAGTTGTTGGCTATCGCCGTCCCGGCGATGACGGCCAGCAGGAACGTGCCGCCCCGGGGCAGCGGCCGGCTCATGGCTGGGCGTCGCGGGTGAGGACGACGGCGTAACGGCACTCGGCGTCGGAGGTGTTGACGAAGACGCGCTCGGCGGGCGCGCCCAGTTCGATGGTGTCGCCGGCGTCGAGTTCGTGGACGGTGTCGCCGTCGTGGAAGGTGAGGCGGCCGTCGAGGACCCAGACGAGCTGTCGTACGAAGGCGAAGGCGGCGGCCGGGTACGGCACCCGGGCTCCGGCGGGCAGCCGGATCTCGGCGATCTCCGCCGGGAAGCGCGGGCCGGTGATCTGGCGGCGCCGGTAGCCGGTGCCGGGGTCGCGCCACTCGGCCGCGTCGGCGCCGCGCCGCACTCCACCTGGCGCCTCCGGTTCCTCCGGCGCGCCTTCGGCCAGGGCGAGCAGCGAGGCGACGCTGAGCTGGAAGGCGGCGGACAGCTTGCCGAGGACGACGGCGGTCGGGCTGCTCTCGCCGCGCTCGATCCGGCTGATCATCGCCGGGGAGACACCCGAGTGGTCCGCGAGCTGGGCCAGGGTCCAGCGACGGCGCTCCCGCTCGGTGCGGACACGGGCCGCGATCCGCGCCACCAGCGGGTCCACCGGAGGATCTACTATGTTGGACATGAATCCAATATACGAGAGAAATAGAGTGGTGACGGTCCGCCCGGCCCGCCCTGGTGACGCGGAGGCGGTCCGCGCGATCCGCAACCACGCGATCGAGCACTCCACGGCCCTGTGGACCGAGACCCCGCAGTCCCCCGCCGAGGGCGCGGCCTGGTTCACCGCCCACCTGGAGCGCGGCTCGGCGTTCGTGGCCGAAGTGGCCGACGCTCCGGGCGAGGTGGCCGGGTTCGCGGTCTACGGCCCGTGGCGGGAGCTGGACGGCTACCGGCACACGGTGGAGGACTCGCTCTACGTCCGCGAGGGCCGGCACGGGCTCGGCATCGGCTCCGCGCTCCTCGACGCCCTCATCGCTTCGGCACGCGAGGCCGGGCACCATGTGGTGATCGCCGACATCGAGGCCGGGAACACCGCGTCGGTCCGGCTGCACGAGCGGTTCGGCTTCGAACATGTCGGCACGGTGCGCGAGGTGGGCACCAAGTTCGGCCGTTGGCTGGACCTGACGATCATGAGGCTGCCGCTGGTGTGAGACGCCGACGCGGGCGGCGTGGCGACCGATTATGGTGACCGCGTGGCGAGAGTGCGGTTGAGTGTGGCCGAGCGGCGAGAGGAACTGCTGCGGGCCGCCATCGAGCAGATCGAGGCGCGGGGCGTGGCGGCGGTACGGATCGCCGATGTCGCGTCGGCCCTCGGCGTGAGCAACGCACTGGTGCTGTACCACTTCTCGACGAAGGAGAAGCTGGTCGCCGCCGCCTTCGCGCGTGCCGCCGAGGACGACCTGGCACATCTGGGCAAGCTGCTGGGCCGGCGCACGTCGGCGGCGCGCCGGCTGCGGTCGGCGGTGCGCTGGTACGCGCCGACCGGGCAGGCCAAGGGCTGGCGGCTGTGGATCGAGGGCTGGGCGGTGGCGCTGCGCGAGCCCGCGCTGCGGGACGTCACCCGGGACCTGGACCAGCGGTGGAAGGCGGCGATCGCCGAGGTCATCGCCGAAGGGGTGGCCGCCGGCGAGTTCCGGTGCCCCGACCCGACGGCCGCGGCCCTGCGGCTGACCGCGCTGCTCGACGGGCTGGCCGTCCAGCTCACGTCGTACCCGGGCTCCGTACCGCGTTCGCGGGCACAGGAGTGGGTGGACGAGGCGCTGGCGCGCGAACTGGGCCTGCCCGAGGAGCGGTAAGGGGCGACCCGCCAGGAGGCCGCCCCTTACTCACCCCGTGACCCGTCTCAGGCCACGGAGGCGATCCGCATCTTGATGTCGTCCGGGGAGAGCGCCCCCTTGGCCGTCACATGGTCGCCCGAGGACTCGCCGCGCAGCCGCCGCCCGATCCACGGGACCAGGTACTCGCGGGCCCAGTGCACGTCGTCGCGGCGGACCTCCAGGGTGCCGCGGGGCGGGAGTGCCGGCCACGGCTGGTCGGGGTCGGCCGGTACCTCGACGCCGAGCACCTGACCGGCGCGCAGCGCCACGCGCGTGTGCCCCTCGGGAGAGAGGTGGAGCCGGTCGCCGTCCCAGGCCCGCCGGTCCTGCACGGTCTTGAGGGACCAGAGGTCCAGGACCGGGCAGCCGTACCGGTCGGCGACGGCCCGGACATGCCCGTTGTAGGTGGCGATCTTGCCGCGCAGATGCTTGAGGACGGGCACGCCCCGGGTGTCGAATCCGGTGGTCACCAGCACCGTGCCGACGGCCTCGGTCAGTTGGGCCACGGCCCGCTCGAACCGCTCGGCCACCTCGTCGGGATCGGTGCCGGGACGGATGATGTCATTGCCGCCCGCACAGAAGGAGACCAGGTCCGGGGCGAGTTCCAGGGCCTGCGGCACCTGGTCCGCCACGATCTGGTCGAGCAGTTTGCCGCGCACGGCGAGGTTGGTGTAGTCGAAGTCGCCTTCGGGCTGCCGGTCCGACAGCAGTACCGCGAACCGGTCGGCCCAGCCGACGAACGCCCCGTCGGGGCCGGGGTCGCCGACGCCCTCGGTGAAGCTGTCCCCCACCGCCACGTACGACCCGATCACTGATGCATTGTCACTCTTCGAATCGTCTGCCACATCGGACCATGATTCACCTCCGACTGTGACCTACGCGACCGTAATAAGGGGTTGACGATCGGTGAGATAAGACACTTTTAAATACTTTACCAAGCCTGGAATAAGGCTCTGATCAGCGACGTTGATGCTCTGTTAACGCGTCGATCGCCAGACGCGGAAGCCGCTGATCCGGAAGTGGCTCCAGGTGGTCCGAAACGCGAAGTGCCCGCTCGTATAAGGCTCCGGGTCGCGGTAGTCGAACACCAGCCGGCCGTTGTTCCACCACCGTACGGTCTGCCCGTCGGAGACGATCCGGACGTGATTGGGTTCGTTCGCGACGAGCAGCGGCTCGGTGTAGTCGTAGATCAGCGGCCGGACGCCGGGCTCGCCGACGTAGCGGCGCAGCCGGGTGGTGGTGTCGTAGTTGGCGCCGTAGCCCGCGTAGTACGTCGTGAGGTAGTCGTAGTCGGCGAGCGCGCCGCTGCGCGGGGTGGCGAACAGGTCGTCCGGGGAGCGGACGTCGGTGGCGTTCCAGAAGTTGTTGAGGTCGGAGACGCGGTCGTTGACGCCGCCCGCCGACACCGGTGTGGCGGTGTATTCCAGGATGTACGGCCCTTCGAGCCGGCGCCGGAACCAGACGGTGGCGCCGGCGGGCACGTCGACCTCCAGGATCCCGCGCGACGCGGTGACCGTGCCGCCCTGCTCCAGCTCCACGAACCACTGGCCGAGGCCGCGGCGGAAGTCGTCGGCGGCGATCGGGCGGGGGTGCGGGGAGGCGGCGGTCGCGCGCGCGGCGGGGGCGAGGACCCCGAGGGCGGCTCCGGCGGCCAGGGTTCCGAAGGCTCGGCGGGTGGTCGTCATACGGCAGGTTCCTTCCGGCAGGACGGGGAGCGGCAGAAAGCGCTTGCACCTGACGGGGATCACTGTGCCGCCGCCATGCCGTCGCTGTCGATGCCCCGGACGCACCCGCCACGAGAAAGCAACGCGCCGAGGGCCGGGCCCGGGGATCGGGGGCCCGGCCCTCGGAGTGCGCGTCGGGCCGAGGAGAGGCGTCGGGTCAGCCGACGGCGAGGCCCTTCGAGCGGAGGTAAAGCACCGGAATTACGTGGACATGACGCGCGACGGACGGTCACGAATATGACGCTCCTCACGCACGTCACGCCACGTCCCCTTATTCCGGAGCGAGTTGCAATGAAGGTGCCAATTCAGGCAGAAGCATCAGATGCGACGGAGCCGGATGACCGTCGCATCCAGGTCACCCTTCAGTCCGGCGCGCAACCCGTGATGCAACAGGACGGCACCTCGGTGCACTTCGCCCGTTTCACGGCATTCGTACGACGCTGCCGGGTCGAGCCCCTGCAACCGCAGCGCCGGCACCGGCTCGCCGTAACTCTGCGCCTGGAGCCAGGCGAGGACGACGGTCTCGTCGCCGAGCGTGTACTGGACCGCGCTGAGCCCGCCGGCCGGCGGCCGCAGCCGGAACTGGTCGCCGCGCTGCACCAGGGGCCGGATCTGCTTGTAGAGCTCCACCCAGCGGCCGGCCTCGGCGAGCTCCTCCTCGGTCCACTGCGAGAGGTCGCCGCCGACCCCGAGCGCACCGGCCATGGAGCTGACGAAACGGAAACGCAGGCTGCTGACGCGGCCGTTGAGCTGGTGGTTCGGGCTGTCGGTGACCCAGGCGGACATCACCCGGGCGGGGTGGATCTGACTGAAGCCGTGCTGGATGGCGAGCCGGTCCAGCGGGTCGGTGTTGTCGGAGGTCCACACCTCGTCGGTACGGGTCATGATGCCGAGGTCGATCCGGCCGCCACCGCCCGAGCAGGACTCGATGGCCACGTCCGGGTGGGCGGCGCGGAGCCGGTCGAGGAGCGCGTACAACCCGCGCACGTGGTCGACCCACAGCCGCTGCGGGTACGGCTCCCCGGGCCAGCCCGCGTCGGTGAAGCAGCGGTTGAAGTCCCACTTGACGTAGTCGATGGGGGCACTGGAGAGGAGGGCGTCGAGCTGCTCCCAGAGGTACTCCTGGACGTCCTCGCGGGCGAGGTTGAGGACGAGCTGATTACGCAGTTCCGTCCGCTTTCGCCCCTCCTGGTACTGCACCCAGTCGGGGTGCGCGCGGTACAGCTCGCTGTCCGGATTGACCATCTCGGGCTCGACCCAGATGCCGAACTGCATACCCAGGGCGTGCACGTAGTCGGCGAGGGGCTTGAGTCCGTTCGGGAAGCGGTCCGGGTTGGGCGTCCAGTCGCCGAGGCCCGCGCGGTCGCTGGTGCGGGCGCCGAACCAGCCGTCGTCGACCACGAACAGCTCGACGCCGATCGCGGCGGCCCGCCGGGCGAGGGTGGCCTGCTGCTCCTCGGAGATGTCGAAGGTGGTGGCCTCCCAGGAGTTGAACAGCACCGGCCGGTCGCGGTCGGCGTCCGGGATGATGTGCGCCCGCTGGTAGGCGTGCCAGGCACGGCTCGCCCCACCGAAGCCGCCGTCGCTCCACAGGCCCGCGAAGACCGGGCTGGTGTACGACTCGCCCTCCGCCAGCATCAGCAGGCCCGAGTCGTCGTAGCCCGCGCCGCCGGTGATCTGCACGCGCGCGTCCGGCAGTTGGGCGACGGCGATCCGCCAGGAGCCGGACCAGCCGAGGGCGCAGCCCCAGACCTCGCCGCGCTCCTCGGTGGCGTCCGTGTCGAGGGCGACCCAGGGCAGGTGCTGGTGGCCGGTGTGGCCGCGGCGGCTGCCGATGACCCTGTCGCCGTAGGTGAGCGGGGCGCTGGTGAGGCGGGACTCGGCGGCCCAGCGGCCGTGCAGCTGGGAGAGCCGCCAGCCCTCACGGTCGGGCAGCGTCCAGGTGGCCGCGTCGGCGCGCAGCAGCTCCACGCGCGCGTGTCCCTGGTTGCCGACGGTCACCCAGCGCTCGACGACATCGCCGCGCATCCGGTAGTGCAGGGTGATGACGATCCCGTCGTCCCGGAAGCGCAGCCGCAGCTCCTCGTCACCGGCGTCGCCCTCGGTCTCGTACGACTCGAAGGTCCACTCGGTGCCGCGGCGCTCCTCGGTGCGCACGGACAGCGCCGGGCGGACGAAGCGGGCACCGCCCTCGACCGGGTACTCCTCGCGGCCGTCCAGCGGGGACTCGAAGGGCCAGTAGCCGGGCAGCGCATGGACGCTGAGGGCCTCCGCGTCGGCGAGCTGGATCCTGGGGCCCCAGTGCAGGTGAAGCAGTTCGTCGGCCTCCGTGAGGTGCAGCGCGTAGCTGCTGCCGGGGCCAGACAGAAGCCAGGTACGACCGTTTTCGGCGATGTCCACCATCGAGAAACCTCACACAAGTGCCAACAGATCCGCTCAAGCACGAACATCATCAAGGGCCACGGGCCCCCGAGGCAACGCCTGTGGACAACTCATTGCCCGTGGAAACCGATGTCGTATGGTCGAGCCAGTGCCCGTCGGCGAGCAGCGCCGGCGGGACCGGCCGGGAGGAGCCCCCCGTGACGCAGCAGGTCCCGTCGACCGAGCCCGAGCTGGCCGGTGTGCGCAACTTCCGTGATGTGGGCGGCCTGCCGACGGCGGACGGGCGGCGGGTGCGGCCGGGCGTGCTGTTCCGCAGCGGGCATCTCGCGCACGCGACGGAGCAGGACGCGGAGTTCCTCACCTCGCTCGGCCTGCACACGATCTTCGACTTCCGCAACGCGGCCGACCAGAAGCTGGAGGGCCCGGACGTCGAGCTCCCCGGCGTGCGGAACGTGAACCTGCCGCTGACCGACCCGGCGCACGGCGCCGAGTTCTGGAAGATGGTCCGCGAGGGTGACATCGAGCAGCTGCGCGGGCTCCTGGGCGACGGCAAGGCCGCGGGCCGGATGGTCAGCTCGTACCGCACGATCGTCAGGGAGCGCACCGACGAGCACTCGCGCGTGCTGCACTCGATCGCCGAGGACAGCGTCCCGGCGCTGATGCACTGCGCGGCCGGCAAGGACCGGGCCGGTGTCTCCATAGCCGTGACGCTGCTCGCGGTGGGCGTGGAGCGGGACGCGATCCTCGCCGACTACCTGGAGTCCAACGCCAAGCACCGTCGCTACAAGGTGCGGCGCAGCGGCAGCGGGGAGAGCGTGTACAGCCCCGAGGTGATGGAGCTGCTCAGCCCGCTCTTCGACGCCCGCGCGGAGTATCTGACGGCGGCCTTCGAGAGCATCGAGGAGACGTGGGGTGACGTCGACACCTACCTGGAGCAGGGCCTGAAGGTCACTCCGGGGACCCGGGACCGGCTGCGGGAGCGGCTGCTCGACTGAGCGCGCCCGTCACTTGGCGCCCACCTCGAACAGCAGATAGAGGAACCCGGCGAAGACGTGCCCGACGGCGATGTAGATGATGAGCCGGACCCACAGGGCCCGGGGGAACTTCTCCTCGATGTCGCTCATGGCAGCTCTCCAGTGATCGGTCCCAGGCACAGCGCGGCCGTGGGACTCTGCAGCAGGGTGTGGACGAACAGGAGCTCGACCCCGTCGTGGTCCTCGGCGGCGAGCCGGTGCGGGGTCAGCGAGTCGAAGTGCGCGCTGTCGCCGGGCGCGAGCACGTGTGTGGTGTCACCGAGGCGCAGCCGCAGCCGCCCGTGCAGGACGTACAGCCACTCCTCGCCGGGATGCACCCGCACGATGTCGCCCTGCGAGCCGTAGGGCACCCGGACGCGCAGCGCCTGCATCCCCCGGCCGGGCGCGCCGGACTGCCAGTACGTCCAGCCGCCCGCGCGGGTCGGTTCCATGTCGCCGGCCCGCACGATCGCGTCCCCGTCGGCGACGGTCTCCCCCAGCAGATCCGATACCGTCGTACTGTAGACACGCGCGAGCGCGAGCAGCATCGGCAACGAGGGCTGCCGCTGACCGGTCTCCAGCCGGGACAGGTGCGCGGGCGACAGCCCGGCGTCGCGGGCGGCGGCCTCCAGGGTGAGGCCGGCGCGGCGGCGCAGGGAGCGCAGCTGCGGGGCGACGGCGGGCAGCTCGTCGGCAGGCCCGCCCGCCCGCTCGTTCTCGGAGGACTTCATGCCTCCATTCAGCCGCAGCTTTGTCTCCGAGGCAATTTTCTTGCCTCAGAGACAAAAAGCTAGCGGTTGGCCACCGCCTGCTTGATGAGGGTCTTGCTGAAGTCCCACATCAGGCCGCCGCCGCTGTGGGCGTCGTCCATCACGTCCGTGAAGGCGTCCACGAAGCGGTCCACGTCCGTCTCGTCGACGATCAGCGGCGGGATGAGCTTGATCACCTCCAGGTGGTCGCCGGAGACCTGGGTGAGGATCCGGTGCCGTTGCAGCAGCGGTACGACGACCATCTGGGCGAACAGGCCCTTGCGGGCGGCCTGCAGCATGGTCCAGCGGCTGCGCAGCTTCAGCGAGGCGGGCCTGCCGAACTCGATGCCGATCATCAGGCCCCGGCCGCGCACGTCGGCGAGCAGTTCGTACTTGTCCGTCAGCGCGCCGAGCCGGGACTTGAGCTGCTCCCCCACGGTCCGGGCATGGGCGACGACCGAGTCGTTCTCCATGACCGAGAGGACGGCGAGGCCGGCCGCCATGGCCTGGGCGTTGGCGCCGAAGCTCGCCGAGTGGACCAGGACGCGGTCCATGGACGAGTAGACCTTCTTGAAGATCCAGTCCTTGCCGAGGGTGGCGCCGACCGGGACGTAGCCGCCGGACAGGGACTTCGCCACGCACACCAGGTCCGGCTCCACGCCCTCCTCGTGCTGGTGGGCGTAGAAGTCGCCGGTGCGGCCGAGGCCGGTCTGCACCTCGTCGGCGATCAGCAGCGCCTTGTGCCGGTGCAGCAGCTCCTGGGCGGCGCGCAGATAGCCGGGCGGGGCCTCGTGCACGCCCTTGCCCTGGATCGGCTCGACGATCAGGGCGGCGACATCGCCCTTCTTCAGCTCCCTGGCGAGGGCGTCCAGGTCGCCCAGGGGCACGGCCGTGTCGGGCAGCAGCGGGGCGAAGCCGTCCCGGAAGCCGTTCTCGCCGTTGACCGACAGGGAGCCGGTGGTCAGGCCGTGGAAGGCGTGGTCGCAGTAGAGGACGCGTGGTCTGCCGGTGGCGAACCGGGCGAACTTCAGGGCCGTTTCCACCGACTCCGTGCCGCTGTTGCCGAAGAACACCCGGTCCAGGTGCGGGCTGTGCGCGAGGAGCTTCTCGGCGAGCAGCCCGGGCAGCGGCTGGCAGTCGAAGCGGGTGAGGTCGGCGAGCTGGGCGTCCAGGACGTCGTGCAGGGCCTTGCGGACGACGGGGTGGTGGCGCCCCAGGCCCATCACCCCGAACCCCGCGAGCATGTCCAGGTAGTCGTTCCCGTCCGCGTCCCAGAAATGGGCGCCCTCGGCCCGCTCGTAGACCTTGTCGAAGCCGATGGTGTGCAGCATGCGCGGCAGCTGGTGGTTCAGGTACCTGCCGTGCAGCTCGTACCGCTCACCGCCACGCTCGGCGAGCAGCGCCCCGAGGTCGAACTCCGTACTCATTCTTTCTCCTTGTGAGCGCCATCCATGACAGCGCCCTCGGCTGAGGCGCCCCGTAGGGGCGCGGGGAACTGCGCGACCAGCCCGGACGGCGCCGCACCCGCCACACGACCCCCCGCGGCACCCCCCTTGGCGTCCTCCCCCCGTCCCGCGAGACTGGACCCGATCCGCCCCGCGATCTCCACCGGCGTCAGCCCGATGTCGGCCAGCACCTCCCCCCGCTTCGCATGCGCCAGGAACTGCTCGGGAATCCCGAACCGCCGTACCGGCACGTCCACATCGGCGTCGCCGAGCGCCAGCGAGACCGCCGCACCGACGCCGGCCGCCCTGCTGTTGTCCTCGACGACCGCCACGAGCTCGTGGTCGGCCGCCAGCACCGGCAGCGCGGGATCCACGGGCTTCACCCAACGGGGATCCACGACCGTGCAGTCGATCCCCCGAGCCTCCAGCAGTTCCGCCGCCTGCAGGCACACCGGCGCCATCACTCCGACCGCGACCAGCAGCACCTGCGGCCACTCACCGCGATGGAGCACGTCCACCCCGCCGACGCGGTCGACCGCCGGGATCTCCGGACCCACCGACTCCTTCGGGAAGCGGACCAGCGTCGGCGCGTCGTCGACGGCGACCGCCTCCCGCAGCTGGAGGCGCAGCTGTTCGGCGTCGCGCGGGGCGGCGATCCTGAGACCGGGCACGACCTGGAGGATCGACATGTCCCACATGCCGTTGTGCGACGCGCCGTCGACTCCGGTCACCCCCGCCCGGTCCAGGACGAACGTCACCCCGCAACGGTGCAGCGCCACGTCCATCAGCAGCTGGTCGAAGGCGCGGTTGAGGAACGTGGCGTAGACGGCGACGACGGGGTGCAGTCCCCCGGTCGCCAGCCCCGCCGCGGACACCGCCGCGTGCTGCTCGGCGATGCCGACGTCCCAGACCCGGTCCGGGAAGCGTTCGGCGAACCTGCCGAGGCCGACCGGGTGCAGCATGGCCGCGGTGATCGCCACGACGTCGTCCCGTTCCTCGCCGATCCGGACGATCTCGTCGCCGAACACCGAGGTCCAGGAAGGGCCGTTGGAGGGCGCGAGCGGCTCGCAGGTGAGCGGGTCCATCACGCCGACGGTGTGGAAGTGGTCCTCCTCATGGGCGAGCGCGGGTTCGTAACCGCGCCCCTTCTCGGTGAGGCAGTGCACCAGCACCGGCCCGTGGAAGCGTTTCGCACGCCGCAGCGCCGACTCGACGGCCTTGATGTCGTGGCCGTCGATCGGGCCGACGTACTTGAGGCCCAGGTCCTCGAACATGCCCTGCGGGGCGAAGGCGTCCTTGAAGCCCTTCTTGGCGCCGTGCAGGGACTCGTAGATGGTGTTGCCGACGATCGGGGTGCGCAGGAGTACGTCCTTGCCCCAGGCCAGCACCTTCTCGTAGCCGTCGGTCGTGCGCAGGGTCGCCAGGTGGTTGGCGAGGCCGCCGATGGTGGGCGCGTACGACCGCTCGTTGTCGTTGACGACGATGATCAGCGGCCGGTCCTTGGCGGCCGCGATGTTGTTGAGCGCCTCCCAGGCCATCCCGCCGGTCAGCGCCCCGTCGCCGATCACCGCGACGACATGGCCCTTCTCCCCCTGCACCTGGCGGGCCTTGGCGAGGCCGTCGGCCCAGCCGAGCGCGGTGGAGGCGTGGCTGTTCTCGATGACGTCGTGCTCGGACTCCTCGCGCGAGGGGTAGCCGGACAGGCCGCCCTTGCCGCGCAGCTTGGAGAAGTCCTGACGGCCGGTCAGCAGCTTGTGGACGTAGCTCTGGTGGCCGGTGTCCCAGAGGATGCGGTCGGCCGGGGACTCGAAGACCCGGTGCAGTGCGACGGTCAGCTCGACCACGCCCAGGTTGGGCCCGAGGTGGCCGCCGGTCCTGGCGACCGCGTGCACCAGGAACTCGCGTATTTCTTCGGACAGTTCACCGAGTTCCGCCTCGGACAGCGCCTTCAGGTCGCGTGGTCCCCGGATGCTCTCCAGAATCGTCACGCTCGGCCCCCTCTCGGTCCGTGCTGATCAGCTCACGGTGACGGCGGGTGCTCCGGACCCGGCGCCGTCCTTCTCCATCTGTTCGGCGATCTTCATCGCTTCCTCGATCAGGGTCTCCACGATCTTCGACTCGGGGACCGTCTTGACGACCTCGCCCTTGACGAAGATCTGGCCCTTGCCGTTGCCGGAGGCGACCCCCAGGTCGGCCTCCCGCGCCTCGCCGGGACCGTTGACCACACACCCCATGACGGCGACGCGGAGCGGCACCTCCATGCCCTCCAGGCCTGCCGTCACCTCGTCCGCCAGCTTGTAGACGTCGACCTGGGCGCGCCCGCAGGACGGGCAGGAGACGATCTCCAGGCGGCGCTGCCGGAGCCCCAGGGACTCCAGGATCTGGATGCCGACCTTGACCTCCTCGGCGGGCGGGGCCGACAGGGACACCCGGATCGTGTCGCCGATGCCCTGGGACAGCAGCGCCCCGAAGGCCACCGCCGACTTGACGGTGCCCTGGAACGCCGGGCCCGCCTCCGTCACGCCGAGGTGCAGCGGGTAGTCGCACCGGGCGGCCAGCTGGCGGTACGCCTCGATCATCACGACCGGGTCGTTGTGCTTGACCGAGATCTTGATGTCGCGGAAGCCGTGCTCCTCGAAGAGCGAGGCCTCCCAGAGAGCGCTCTCGACGAGCGCCTCCGGGGTCGCCCTGCCGTACTTCTCCAGCAGCCGCCGGTCGAGGGAGCCGGCGTTGACCCCGATCCGGATCGGCGTCCCGTGGTCCTTGGCGGCCCGCGCGATCTCCCGCACCTGGTCGTCGAACTTCTTGATGTTGCCGGGGTTCACGCGCACCGCCGCGCACCCGGCCTCGATCGCCGCGAACACGTACTTCGGCTGGAAGTGGATGTCCGCGATCACCGGGATCTGGGACTTCCTCGCGATGGTCGCCAGGGCGTCCGCGTCGTCCTGCGTGGGGCAGGCGACGCGGACGATCTGGCAGCCGGACGCGGTGAGTTCGGCGATCTGCTGGAGGGTGGCACCGATGTCGGAGGTGCGGGTGGTGGTCATGGACTGCACCGACACCGGGGCGCCGCCGCCGACCGCCACCGGCCCGACCTGGATCTGCCGGGACGGGCGCCGCTCGGCGACCGGCCGGGGCGGGACCCCGGGGAGGCCAAGGGAGATGGCGGTCATGCCGTCACTCCCGGTTCCCGGAGACCGTCTCGCGCATGGCGCGCAGCGACTCCTTGAGGGATCCCATGGTGGCGAGGACGGCGGTGGGCTCGTAGCCGCAGTGCGCCATGCAGTTGGCGCAGCGCGGGTCCTTGCCGCGGCCGTACTTGTCCCAGTCGGTCTCCTCGATGAGTTCGCGGTACGTCGGCACGTACCCGTCGCTCATCAGGTAGCAGGGGCGCTGCCAGCCGAAGAGCGAGTAGTTCGGGATCGCCCACGCGGTGCACGGGAAGTCGACCTTGCCCTCCAGGAAGTCCAGGAAGAGCGGGGAGTGGTTGAGCCGCCACTTCTTGCGGTTGCCGCCCGCGAAGGCCTTCTTGAACAGCTCACGGGTCTGCTCCACGCCCAGGAAGTGCTCCTGGTCGGGGGCCTTCTCGTAGGCGTAGGCGGGCGAGATCATCATCTCGTCGACCTTGAGGTCGTCGTTGAGGAAGTTGAGCACCTCGACGATGGTCTGCGGGGTGTCGGTGTTGAAGAAGGTGGAGTTGGTGGTGACCCGGAAGCCGCGTCGCTTGGCCTCCTTGATGGCCGCCACCGCCTCGTCGAACACACCCTCCTTCGCCACGGACTCGTCGTGCCGCTCGCGCAGCCCGTCGATGTGCACCGCGAAGGCGAAGTAGGGCGAGGGCGTGAACTTGTCCATCTTCTTGCGCAGCAGCATCGCGTTGGTGCACAGGAAGACGTACTTGCGCTTCGCCACCAACTGCCGCACGATCTCGTCGATCTGAGGGTGCATCAGGGGTTCGCCGCCGGCGATGGACACCATCGGCGCACCGGACTCCAGCACCGCCCCGACGGCCTGCGCGACGGGCATGCGCTGCTTCAACACGCCGGCGGGGTGCTGGATCTTGCCGCAGCCCTCGCATTTCAGGTTGCATGCGAAGAGGGGTTCCAGCTCCACGATCAGCGGGAACTTGTCCCGCTTGCGGAGCTTCTGTTCAGCCAGGTAGGTAGCGACCTTGATCGACTGGCGCAGCGGCATGGCCATCTGGGCTCACCTCCGGGGGAGCAGCAAAGAACGGTGCCATTCGAAGAAAGCTGGAAGAACGGATCGAAGAACGCGGAAAGCCGATATTCCACCGCGCACCGTGCCGATCCGGACGAGTTCATGTTCAGGAGCGTCCACGACCACCCTGACGGCCGCAACCGGGCGCTCGCCCGCACGGACGGCGCTCAGGAGCGTGGCCGCCGACTCCATGTCGACCGCGATCGCGCCGGTCGCGAGCAGATCGGACCGTTCGTGACCGCGGACGACGTGGTCGGAGCCGGTGAGGGGGCCGGTGTGGACGGTGCGGCCGGGCACGGTCCGCACGAGTTCCTTGACGAGGAGTTCGGTGCCGACGCACGGGACACTGCCGCGCGGATCCCGGGTCTCCTCGGCGACGACCAGGTCGCCGGGGTGCATCCCGGGGGCGAGTCCCGCGCAGAAGCCGGTGGCCAGCACGGCGGCACCGGCGAACGCCGGGTCGTCCAGGACCCGGGTGACGGACCGTTCCGCCGCCCTGGGCCCCATGCCGGTGCGCAGCACGGTGACCGGCCCGCCCGAGCCGCCCTTCTCGCCGGCGCGCAGGGCGAGGTGCTCGATGCCGAGCGCGCAGGCGATCAGCAGCGGGGCCGGAGCGGGCGTGGTGCTCAATTCAGCTCCTCTCGGCCTGGGGGGACGGCTCGCCGTGGACGTAGCGGCCGAGCGCGGTGAGCGGGAAGACCTGCCGGTAGAGGTGGTAGTTGATGGAGAAGTCCCAGGGGAAGCCGGTGCCGGTGAAGTACGGCTCGTCCCAGGAGCCGTCCTCGGCCTGCGTCTCGGCGAGCCACTGCACGCCCCGCTCGACGGCCTTGGAGTCCTTCTCCCCCGCCGCGAGCAGCGCCATCAGCGCCCAGGCCGTCTGGGAGGCGGTGGAGGCGCCCCGCCCGCTCCATTCGCCGACGTGCTTGTAGGAGCGCAGGTCCTCGCCCCAGCCGCCGTCGTCGTTCTGGACGTTCCCCAGCCAGGTCACCGCGCGCCGGATCGCCGGATGCGAGGCGGGCAGGCCGGCCGCGGTCAGTGCGGGTACCACGGAGCCGGTGCCGTAGACGTAGTTGACGCCCCAGCGGCCGAACCACGAGCCGTCGGGCTCCTGTTCGGCGAGCAGCCACTCGATGCCGCGCCGGGTGCGCGGGTCGTGGGACATGCCCTCGAAGGCGAGCATCTCCACGACGTGCGCGGTGACGTCGGCCGAGGGCGGGTCGATGACCTCGCCGAAGTCGCAGAACGGCAGCCGGTTGGGGAACGGGCTGGTGTTGTCGACGTCGAAGGCGCCCCACGCGCCGTTCTTCGACTGCATGCCGAGGTTCCAGCGCACCCCGCGTCCGATGGCCTTCTCCATGCGCTCGGGGTCGTGGTGCCTGACCCGGCGCAGCGCGAGGACGACCTCGGCGGTGTCGTCGATGTCGGGGTAGTTGTCGTTGTGGAACTCGAACGCCCAGCCGCCCGGCGGGAGCTGGGGGCGCTTCACGGCCCAGTCGCCGCGCCGGACGATCTGTTCGCCGAGCATCCAGTCGGCGGCCCTGACGAGTTGCGGGTGGTCGGCGGGCAGGCCGGCGTCGGCGAGCGCGATGGTCGCGAGGCAGGTGTCCCAGACGGGCGACTGGCAGGCCTCGATCATCCGGGCGCCGTCCTCGCGCCATACGGCGTAACGATCCAGCGACTCCAACCCGGCGCGCATCACGGGGTGTTCGAGGTCGTAGCCGAGCAGGTACAGGGCGATCACCGAGTACACGGCGGGGGGCTGGATACCGCCCCAGGCGCCGTCGTTCTCCTGGCGCTCGACGATCCAGCGGGCGGCGGAGTTCAGGGCGGAGCCACGCAGCCTGCGCAGCGCGACCTTGCGGTAGCCGCGGACGACCTTGTCGAGCCGCTGGAAGAGGCCCTCCCAACTGGCCACCGGGGCAAGGGGCTGCGGGGGGTTGGGGTTGGCCGGGTCGGTGTGGAGTTCGTCGAGCGGGAAGGGCGCGGGGCGCACCGGGCGCTTGGCCGAGACGACGGTGAGCGGCACGATCGTCTGCCGGGCCCACTGGCCGAAGTTGTAGATGCTGAGCGGGAACCACTTGGGGAAGTACAGGAGTTCCGGCGGGAGTTCGGGCAGGTCCTCCCACTTCCACCAGCCGAACATGGCCAGCCAGATCCGGGTGAACACCCGGGAGGCGGCGATCCCGCCCCGCTCACGGATCCAGGCCGACGCCTTCGCCATGTGGGGAGCGTCCGGCGCGTCCCCGGCCAGCCGCAGGGCGACGTAGGCCTCGATGGTGGTGGAGAGTTCGCCCGGCCCGCCGTAGAACGTGGCCCAGGTGCCGTCCTCGCGCTGCTCGCCGCGGATGAAGAGGGCGGCGGCGGTCGTCGTCGACTCGTCGAGGGTTCCCAGGAACTGACGGAGCAGCAGGTCTTCGGCGTCCATGGTGACGTTGGTCTCCAGGTCGCCCTTCCACCAGCCCTGCGCGTCCTGCTGCGCGAGCAGATGGTCGGTGGCGCGCCGTACGGCGCGTTCGGCGGCTTCCGGTACCCCGGCCGCCACGGGGGTGGTGAGGTCGGTTGTGGCCGAGTCGGCCCGGGGCGGAACGGTGGCCCCGGTGCTTCCGTCGGTCGTCGCTGTCATGGCTTCCCCTTCGTGCAGTCGTACGTAGTCGTTCTGCTGTGGGTCCGCCGTCGGCCGGTGCTGGCTGCGCGCTCGCACCGGCCGGCGACTACGCGAGGGCTATTCGACCGATAGTGATCATCTCTTTCGTACGACGACGAAGTCCGCGAGCGCCGTGAACTGCGCCCTTACCCGGTCGGGCATGTCGACGGCGTGCAGGGCCTCGATGGCGATGGTGTGCTGACGGCGCGCCTCCTCGGCGGTCCACTCGCGGCCGCCGGCCTCCTCGATGAGGGCGGCGCGGGCGGCGAACTCCTCCTCGGAGAAGTTCTCGAAGTCGCTGCTCTTGGCGTCGGCGGCGAGGATCTCGCCGAGCCGCTCGGAGGCGGACCCGCCCGCCGCGAGCGCGGCGACGACCGGCAGGGACTTCTTGCGCTGGCGCAGGTCGCTCCAGGTCTGCTTGCCGGTGGCGTCCGGGTCGCCCCAGATGCCGAGGAGGTCGTCGACGGCCTGGAAGGCGAGGCCGAGGTGGTAGCCGTACTTCTCCAGGGTGTCGGCGGTGCGGTCGTCGGCGCCGCCGAGCACCGCGCCGATGGAGCTGGAGGCGGCGAGCAGGGCGCCGGTCTTGTTGCCCTCCATCTCCAGGCACTCCTCGACGCTGACGCGGTCGCGGTGCTCGTAGGAGATGTCCTGGGCCTGGCCGTCGATCAGGGCGCGGCTGGCGGTGGTGAGCCGCCGGGTGGCCCGCCCGGCCTCGACGGTGCCGAGTTCAAGGAGGATCTCGTTGGCGAGGGCGAACAGGGCGTCACCGACCAGGATGGCCTGGGCGGGGCCGTGTACCTTCCAGACCGTGTCACGGTGGCGGCGCTGCTCGTCGCCGTCCATCAGGTCGTCGTGCAGCAGGGAGAAGTTGTGCACGAGTTCGACGGCGACGGCGCCGGGGATGCCGACCTCGGGTGCGGCGCCGGTGACCTCGGCCGACAGGACCGCGAGCGCGGGGCGTACGGCCTTGCCGCCGTCGCCGTCGGCGGGGTTGCCCTCGGCGTCGATCCAGCCGAAGTGGTAGGCGGCCACGGTGTCCATGGGGGGCACCAGACGGTCGACGGCCGCCCGCAGTACCGGTGTGGCAAGGGTCCGGCCGCGCTCCAGGAGCGCGGTCACGTCCACTGCGTTCTCTCGAGCGGCCGACTCGGCCGGGGGCACAGTGGGCACAGTTTCTCCTCTTGTTGCGGTGCCGGGGGTGCGAAGG
The DNA here is from genome assembly GCF_040652235.1 of Streptomyces sp. NPDC048277. Lineage (NCBI taxonomy): Bacteria > Bacillati > Actinomycetota > Actinomycetes > Kitasatosporales > Streptomycetaceae > Streptomyces > Streptomyces sp. NPDC048277. Next base: position 235,571 of record NZ_JBEZLQ010000005.1, on the reverse strand, counting down.
CCTGCCGCCTGCTGATCGAGCGTCACGCCGCCTCCTCGAACTCGAAGAGGTGGCGGGGGCGGGGCCGGCCCAGAGTGCTCAACGCGGCATCGGCCGCACAGACACCGCTGCGGACCGCACTCTCCATGGTCGCGGGCCACCCTGTGGCGGTCCACGCTCCGGCCAGGTAGAGGCCGGGTGACTTGGTGCGGGCGCCGGGCCGCAGCCGCCCGACGCCGGGGGTGGGGGCGAACGTCGCGGTGCGCTCCCGGGTCACGAAGAAGTCCTTCACCCCGGCGCCGCGCGCGCCGGGCAGCAGTCGATCCAGCTCGGGCAGATACCGCTCGCGCAGCTCGGCCACGGGGGTGTCGATCTCGTCCTGGGCCGCCGACTGGGACAGCGCGAGGTACTGGCCCTCGCGCAGTCCCGAGGCGTGGGTGCGGTCGAACACCCACTGGACCGGGGTGCCCAGGGCCGCGAAGAACGGCTTGGTGAGCACCGTACGGTCGTAGACCACATGGACGTTGAGGATCGGCGCGGTGCCGATCTCCAGCAGGTTCTCCGGGGCGTCGAGGGCACCGGCGGGCAGCAGGTCGTAGGCCTCGCGCTGGGCGACGGCGAGCACGACCGCGTCCGCGGTGAGCGTCTCGCCGGGAACCTGAACGCTCCAGCCCCCGTTCTCGTTAGTGGAGACGGAGGTGACGCGTGTACGGACCTCGGTACGCACGCCCGCGGAGTCGAGTGCCTTGCGGGCGAGCCGGTCGTGCAGTTCGCCCAGCGGCACATGGGCCCAGCCGATGTCGGCCGCGCCCGGGTCGGACAGCAGACCGGTCTTGAACACCATCGCGGCGAGCCCCAGCGAGGCGTCGCCCGCGAGCGCGTTGAGGGTGGCGACCCCGACCAGGTCCCACAGGGCCTCGACGGCACGCGCCGACTGGCCGTGGGCGGCCAGCCAGCTGCCGAAGTCCTGTGCGTCCAGGCTCGGATCGGCGAGGTCGAGCCCCTTGAGCGCGAGCGCGGCACGCCCCACCTTGGCCCGCTCGGCGAGCGAGAGGTGCGGATAGGCGGCCAGGCTGCGCCCCAGATGCAGGGGCACGGGCAGCGGGTCGCGCCGGAGCCTGCCCAGGCGCCGCCCCTCGGGCTTGTCGAGGTCGAGCACGGGCACGTCGAGGCGGTCCTGCAGCGGTGCCAGCGCCGTGCCCTCGATGCGGTCGAGGAACCAGCGGTAGGCGGTGCAGCAACGCAGGTACACGTGCTGGCCGTTGTCGACGGTCAGTTCGCCGCGCTGGAAGGAGAAGGCGAGCCCGCCGAGCCTCGGCCTGCCTTCGAGAAGGGTGACACGGACGCCCGCGTCGGCGAGCGCGAGCGCGGCCGTGATACCGGCGAGTCCGCCGCCGATCACGACGGCGGTGCCCTTGGACGGGATGTCGTCCTGGGCCTGCCCGGATCGCGTGCCGTCGGTCATCGTGCGCCCTCCCCTGCCTGCCCGCGGTGCCGGTCGGACGGGGCACGGTGGGCTGTCGCAGTCAGGGACGCCGCGTCGCACCGGAGGGTTGCCTGCCGTTTTTCTCCGGTGGAGTCACCTTGGCCCACTTTGTCCATCAGGCGCGCCTCCTGACGGTCAGCCGGGTGGTGTGCCGCCGGGTGTCGATCCCGGACAGGCCGCGCACGGCGACGTACGCCTTCTCGCGTCCGGGCAGCGAGACCCGGCCGCGCAGCACCGCCTCCGGTTCGCGCTCGATGCGGTCGAGCAGCCGGCGGTAGATGCCGGCCATCGCGGCGACACAGGCACCGCTGCGCCGGTCGAGCATGGGCAGCAGCCGGTAGCCCTCGGCGAAAAGGGCACGGGCGCGCCGTACTTCGAAGTGCACCAGGCCCGCGAAGTCGGAGCCCTCCGGCGGGGTCGGCCCGTGGAACCCGGCCGAGCAGCCGAACTTGGCGAGGTCGTCGGCGGGGAGATAGGTGCGGCCGTTCCCGGCGTCCTCGCGGACGTCCCTGAGGATGTTGGTGAGCTGGAGTGCGAGCCCGAGCGTGTCGGCATACTCCGGCGCGCGCTCGGCGCCGCGCGCCCCCGGTTCCGTGCCGAACACGCCGAGCGAGAGCCGACCGATGGCGCCGGCCACACAGCGGCAGTAGAGCTTGAGGTCGTCCCAGGTCTCGTAGGTCTCGCCGCGTACGTCCATCAGCACGCCGTCGATCAGCTCGTCCAGGCCGCCCAGCGGGATCGGGAAGGCCTGGGCGGCGTGCGCGAGGGCGACGGCGACCGGGTCGGTGTCGTCCTCGGCGACCGCGCCCTCCTGGACCCGGGCGAGCAGTGCCCGGGTGTCCTCCAGGCGGGCCACCTTCACCTCGTCGGCCAGCACGCCGTCGCCGATGTCGTCGACGCGCCGGGAGAAGGCGTAGAGCGCCGACATGGCGCGCCGCTTGGACGCCGGCAGCAGCCTGATGCCGTAGGCGAAGTTCCGTGCCTGCTGTCCGGTGACGGTCTCGCAGTAGCTGTAGGCGGCGAGTACCGGTGCGGACACGTGTGTGGGAGAGTCCACGGTCCGGATCACCCCTCTCCTCGCAGAGTCACGCCCACCTCACGCAGCAACCGGCCCTTGCCGGGCTTGGGCGGGCCTGGAAGTACGTCGTATTCGGCGGCGGCGATCGCAGCGATCGCCGCCCTTCCCCCCGCCACGAACCCCGCGAGCAGCAGCTTCAACCTGCCGTGGACGCTACCCACCAGGGGGGCGCCTTCATTCAGGAGATCCCGTGCTCGTTGTGCTTCATATGCAACCAGTGCACGCACCGAAGCGCCCGCGGTTTTCCCGGCGAGATCCGCCTCCTGGACGTGAAAGCGCTTCATGTCCTCGGCGGGCAGATAGATCCGGTCGCGGCCGAGGTCCTCGGTCACGTCCTGGAGGTGTTCGACGATCTGGAGCGCCGTGCAGATCGCGTCGGAGAGACGGATCCGCTCGGGGGTCGAGGTGCCGGTGACGGCGAGGACCAGGCGGCCGACGGGGTTGGCGGACAGCTCGCAGTAGGCGAGGAGGTCGTCGTAGGTCTCGTAGCGCTTGACGAGCTGGTCCTGGCGGTTGGCGGCGATCAGGCCGAGGAAGGGTTCGGGGGTCAGCGCCCGGCGGCGGACCGTGGGCTGCAGGCGGCGCAGCAGGGGGTGGTGCGGGGTGGCGTCGAAGACGCGGCGCAGGTCGTCCTCGAACGCGTCGAGGAGGACCAGGCGGTCCTCGGCCTCCGCGTCGGACACCCCGAGCAGCCGGGCGTCGGCGCCGCCGGGGGCCAGGTCGCCGTCGCCGATGTCGTCGACGAGGCGGGCGAAGCCGTACACGGCCATCAGGTCGTCGCGCCAGGCCTTCGGCAGGAAGAAGGGGGCCACGGGGAAGTTCTCGTCCGCGGCCTTGTCCAGGGTGCCTCGCTCCGGGTCTCCGGTGCGCGCCGAGGTGGTCGCCGTCACCGTTCGCTGCCCGGGGCGGGGACGGCGCGGCCTGCGTTGAGCTGGGGAGTTTCCGTAGCCATTGCCGTCACATCTCCCGTTCTACACTGCCGACCCAATACACACTATTTCGGACACGCCGCCCAGCAATCCACGGGCGGCCCGGCGGAGGGTGTCGCGCAGTATCGCCCCACTTGCCGCTTTCCGGGACCGGTACAGCTTACGTTGTACAACGCATCGAGGTTCGTCGGGGTGTCCCGCAGATCACAACAACACACCGATTGGCGTCAAGATTCCTAAGGCGAGCCGGAGTTGACGTTTCCTTTGCAGACGCGGGGCCCCACCGAAAAGGTTCCGGCGGGGCCCGGCTGGAAACGGCTACTTGCCCGTGAACTTCTCGTACTCCTTGAGCACCTCTTCGGTCGGGCCGTCCATGCGCAGCTCGCCGCGCTCCAGCCACAGGACGCGGTCGCAGGTGTCGCGGATCGACTTGTTGTTGTGGCTGACCAGGAAGACGGTGCCCGCGTGCTCGCGCAGTGCGCGGATCCGGTCCTCGGAGCGCTTGCGGAAGGCCGCGTCACCGGTGGCCAGCGCCTCGTCGATCATGAGGACGTCGTGGTCCTTGGCGGCCGCGATGGAGAAGCGGAGCCGGGCGGCCATACCGGAGGAGTAGGTGCGCATGGGGAGGGTGATGAAGTCGCCCTTGTCGTTGATCCCCGAGAAGTCGACGATCTCGTGGTAGCGGTCCTTGATCTCCTCACGGGTCATTCCCATGGCGAGGCCGCCCAGGATGACGTTCCGCTCGCCCGTGAGGTCGTTCATCAGGGCCGCGTTGACACCGAGCAGCGAGGGCTGGCCGTTGGTGAAGACCCGGCCCTTCTCGGCGGGCAGCAGGCCGGCGATGGCGCGCAGCAGGGTGGACTTGCCGGAGCCGTTGGAGCCGATCAGGCCGACGGCCTCGCCGCGGTAGGCGACGAAGGAGACCCCGCGGACCGCGTGCACCTTGCGCACACCCCGCTCGTCGCCGCGCCTGACGATACGGCTGAGGGCGGACGTCGCGCTGCCCTTGCCGCCCTTGGCGCCGTGGACGCGGTAGACGATGTGCACGTCCTCCGCGATGACGGTGGGGATCCGCTCCCCCATGGTCTGCATGGTCTGCTCAGCCACGGCCGTACCGCTCCTCAGCCTTCCAGAAGTACACGAAACCGCCGGCGAACACGACCACGGCCCAGGACAGGGCGACGGCCCAGACGTGCGGCGGGAGGTTCGAGGCGCCGTAGCCGTCGATGAGGGCGAAGCGCATCAGGTCCATGTAGACCGTGGCCGGGTTCATCTGGAGGAGCAGACGGGCCCACTCCGGCCGGCCCTCCATCATCTTGGAGATCGAGAACATCACGCCGGACATGTACATCCAGGTGCGCAGGATGAACGGCAGCAGCTGGGCGAGGTCCGGCGTCTTGGCGCCCATCCTGGCCACGATCAGGGCCAGCCCGGTGTTGAACAGGAACAGCAGGAACAGGATCGGCACGACCAGCGCCCAGGACAGGCCCGGGCGGCTGCCGAACCCGACCACCACGGCGACCATGACGATCATCGAGAACAGCAGCTGCTGGAGCTGCTGCAGCGCGAAGGAGATCGGCAGCGAGGCGCGCGGGAAGTGCAGCGCGCGCACCAGGCCGAGGTTGCCGGCGATCGCGCGGACGCCCGTCATGATCGAGCTCTGCGTGAAGGTGAAGGTGAAGACGCCGGTGACCAGGAACGGGATGTACACGTCCTGGGACATGCCGCGGCTGGCGTGCAGGATGACACCGAAGATGAAGTAGTACACGGCCGCATTCAGCAGCGGTGTGGCCACCTGCCACAGCTGGCCGAGCTTGGCCTGGCTGTACTGGGCCGTGAGCTTGGCCTGGGAGAAGGCCAGGATGAAGTGGCGCCGCCCCCAGAGCTGGCGTACGTACTCGACGAGCGAGGGCCGGGCGCCGCTCACCGCGAGCCCGTACTTGGCGGCCAGCTGCGGCGCCGTGAGTCCCTCGTCGGGTGACGGCACCGCGCTCACCGCGACCCTGCCGTCATGCGTTGTCTCACTCAAGGGTGAAAGCCTTCGTCTTCGGATCCGTCTTCGGATTCGTCTTACGTTCGTCTTGCGATCGTCTTACGGAATTGTGCTACAGGGCGTGACACGTATCCGCCGCGGGATACGTTCTCGGGGGTCCGCCGCGCGCCTCGGCGCGCGGCCACACGCCTTCGAGCTTGTCAGATCACCGGGGGACGGCCCAGTCGCGTGAGCTTCCACACGGTCCGCCAGCGCATGGGGCGGCGGGCTCCGCACGGGGTGGTCCAGCCCTCGCGGAAGCCGGCGAACCAGGCGTGCAGGGCCGGGCGGGAGGGGCGGCGCACCAGGGTCAGCAGCAGCCACACCCCGAGGTAGACGGGGACCAGCGGGGCGGGCAGGTTGCGGCGGGCCAGCCAGACCCGGTTGCGCGCGACCATCCGGTGGTAGACCGCGTGCCGGGAGGGGGCGGTCGTGGGGTGGAACAGCACCATGTCGGAGCGGTAGTCGATCATCCAGCCGGCGTCCAGGGCGCGCCAGGCCAGGTCGGTCTCCTCATGGGCGTAGAAGAACTCGTCCGGCAGGCCGCCGACCTCGGCGAGGACCTGGGTGCGGACGGCGTTGGCGCCGCCGAGGAAGGTGGTCACCCGGGAGGAGCGCATCGGGTCGGAGGCGCGGAGCCGCGGCACGTGCCGGCGCTGGGTGACGCCGGTGTCCGGGTCGGCGATGCGGAAGCTGATGATGCCGAGCTCCGGGTCGGCGGCGAAGGCCTGGCGGCACAGCTCGGCGGTGTCGTGCTCGGGGAGCAGGCCGTCGTCGTCGAGGAAGAGCAATATGTCGACATCGCGGCCGCTGGGGCCGAAGGCCTCTATGCCGACGTTGCGGCCGCCGGGGATGCCGAGGTTCTCGGGCAGCTCCAGGGTGCGGACGCCCTCGGGGACGTCCGGGACGGGCGAGCCGTTGCCGACGACGACCACCTCGACCCGCTCGCCGTCCTGCTTGGCGACCGAGTCGAGGAGGGCACGCAGTTCGTCGGGGCGGTTGCCCATGGTGATGACGACCGCGCCGACCTTCAGTCCGGCGCTCACCGCAGCCTGCTCGACGCGAGCACGGAGACGAGGTGCAGCAGGGTCTGCAGCAGCGCGATACCGGCGAGCACGGCGGTGCCGAGGCGGGTCCAGAAGAGGTCGCCGTGGAAGTGGTCGGCGACGGCGAGCAGCAGGATCAGCAGCGAGGCCTCGATGCCGAGGATCAGCCGGTGGAACCGGAACAGGGCGGCGGCCCGGCGGGCCAGCGCCATCCCGGAGGAACGCATCTCGGCGGCGGCCTCCTTGACCACCGGCAGACCGGCCTGGTGGCGGGCCACGCCGACCAGGTCGGTCTCGGCCTTGATCAGGATCGCGCCGAGCGCGGCCAGGGTGCCGAGGAAGGCCCACAGCCAGTCGATACGGCCGCTGCCGAACAGGTCGGCGGCGCGCAGCCCGAGCCCGACCAGGACGGCCGCGTCGGTGAGGTACGCGCCGACCCGGTCGAGGTAGACCCCGCCGAGGGAGTACTGCTGCTTCCAGCGGGCGACCTCGCCGTCGACGCAGTCGAGGAGCAGGTACATCTGGACGCACACCACACCGAGCACAGCGCCCCAGACGCCCGGCACCAGCAGGGCCGGGCAGGCGAGCACGCCGAATACGGTCATCAAGTACGTGAGCTGGTTGGGCGTGACCCTGGTGTTCACCAGGTAGCGGTCTACCCGCAGGGACACCTCACGCATGTAGAGGCGTCCCATCCAGTGCTCACCGCTGCGCCGGTCCTTGACCCCTGCGGGGTGCACGACCGGACGGAGTTCAGCTACCGATGGCCTTGACATAGTCGACGTAGAAGTCCTTGATCTGGTGGGTCTTGAGGTCGAGGTGTTCGAGGATGGTGTAGCGGCCGGGCCGGGTCTCCGGGGCGAACTCGACGACCCGGACGAACTCGTCCACGGTGAAGCCGATCTCCTCCGGCAGCACCGGCAGTCCGTGCCGGCGCAGCACATCGGCCATGAACGCGGACTCCTCGTGGGCTCCGCGCAGGTACATCGCGAAGGCCGCGCCGAGTCCGCACTGCTCGCCATGGCTGGCGGCACGCCTCGGGAACAGCAGGTCGAAGGCGTGGTTGATCTCGTGACAGGCGCCGGAGGACGGGCGGGAGTCGCCCGACACCGACATGGCGATACCGCTGAGCACGAGCGCCTCGGCGAGCACCTGGAGGAAGTCGTTGTCCCCGATGCCGCCGGGGTGGCGCAGCACCGCCTCGCCGGCCTGCCGGGCCATGGCGGCCGCCAGACCGTCGATCTTCTCGCCGTTGACGCGGTGGGACAGCTCCCAGTCCGCGATCGCCGAGATGTTGGAGACGGCGTCGCCGATGCCCGAGCGCACGAAGCGCGCCGGGGCCTCGCGGATGACGTCGAGGTCGATGACGACCGCGATCGGGTTCGGTACGCCGTAGGAGCCGCGGCCCGCGTCGTTGTCGAGGGTGGCGACCGGCGAGCACAGGCCGTCGTGGGCGAGGTTCGTCGGCACGGCGACCAGCGGCAGGCCCACCCGGGCCGCCGCGAACTTGGCACAGTCGATGATCTTGCCGCCGCCGAGGCCGACGACCGCGTCGTAGTGGCCGGCCTTGATGTCGCCGGCCAGCCGGATCGCGTCGTCGAGGGTGCCGCCGCCGACCTCGTACCAGGTGGCGCCGGGCAGACTCGGCGAGACGCGGTCGCGCAGCCTGGAGCCGGAGCCGCCGCTGACGGCGACGGCGAGCCGGCCGGAGTGCGAGATGCGTTCGTCGGCGAGCACGCTCGCGAGGTCGTCGAGGGCACCCGGGCGGATGTCGACGACGACCGGCGAGGGGATCAGCCGGGTCAGTACTGGCACGCGATCTCCCGTCCCCTGGCGAGATCGTCGTGGTTGTCGATCTCGACCCACGGGACGTCGCCGATGGGCGCGACGTCGATCCGGAAGCCGCGGTTGACGAGCTCCTGGTAGCCGTGCTCGTAGAACTGCTGCGGGTCGGTCTCCCAGACCGTCTTCAGCGCGTCGGCGAGCTCGGGGGCCGCGTCGCCCTCGATGAGGGTGACGCCGATGTACTCGCCGGTGGCCTCGGCGGGGTCCATCAGCTTGGTGATCTTCGTCATGCCCTTGCCGTCGCCGACGACGACCTTCATCTCCTCGTCCGCGAGGGACTTCACGGTGTCGAGCGCGAGGATGATCTTCTTGCCGTCGCCGCGGGCGGCGAGCAGGGTCTTCTCGACGGAGACCGGGTGCACGGTGTCGCCGTTGGCGAGGATCACGCCGTCCTTGAGGGCGTCACGGCCGCACCACAGGGAGTAGGCGTTGTTCCACTCCTCGGCCTTGTCGTTGTCGATGAGGGTGAGCTTGAGGCCGTACTTGGCCTCCAGGGCCGCCTGGCGTTCGTAGACGGCCTCCTTGCGGTAGCCGACGATGATCGCGACCTCGGTCAGGCCGATCTCGGCGAAGTTGCCGAGGGTCAGGTCGAGAACGGTGATCGAGTCCTCTATGCCCGCGGGCCCCACCGGCACCAGCGCCTTGGGCAGGCTGTCGGTGTAGGGGCGCAGACGCCGTCCGGCGCCGGCCGCCAGCACAAGGCCGATCATGCGGGTTCTCCTTCATCGTGTACGGCGGGCGCCCCTGCGGACACCCAGAAGCGGATGCTCTCGACGAGCACCAGCCCGGCCACGGCCACGGCGAGGACCGTGAGCGCGACCTTGAACTGCGTGGCGGCGAGCACCGCGGCCAGCAGGGTGACCAGCAGCGTTCGCCCTTCCTGCCCCCCGATGGCGCGCACCAGCCAGGCCGGCGGCGCCCCGGCGTCGCCGCGGATGCGGTACACCGTGTCGTAGTGATGGTAGGCGACGGCGGCCACCAGACCGAAAGCCGCTGGAAGGGCTCCGTTTACCCCGGCTTTGCTTGCTAGGACGAGGACGGTGCCGTATTCGGCGGCGCGGAAGAGCGGCGGGACCAGCCAGTCGAGGGCGCCCTTGAGGGGGCGGGCCAGGGCCTGGCCGGAGGCGAGGGCGTAGACGAGGGCACCCACGACCGGCGCCCAGGTCGCACCGGAGAAGAGGGAGACGGTGAGAACCGCCACTCCGGCGGCTGCGACCAGGAGGGGGGAGCCGAAGGGAGCGCGGGACACCAGTCCGGCGAGAGGACCGTTGTCGGCCAGGTCCGCCAGCGCCTTCGCCGCCCGGTCCGTCCGCCTGGCCTTCCGGGTCAGCGACCGCAGGACCCGCCCCGCCGTGGTGTACGTCGCGGCGAGGGCGCAGCCGATCAGGAGCACGTAGAAGGTGATCCGCGGGGTCGTGACCGCCGTCAGGACGGCTATCAGCGCCCACCGTTCGCCGATGGGCAGGACTATCATCCGGCGCACCCAGACCGTCCAGCCGACGCTGTCGAGCCTGTCGGAGAGCGCGGCGGTGGGGCTGGTGTTGGCGGTGGCGTCGTGGTTGGCCTCGTTGAAGGAGAAGTCGACCACATGCCGGCAGGTCTGCAGGATCATCGCGCCCAGGGCCAGCGCCCAGACGTCGTCACCGCCGCGGGCGGCACCCAGGGCGAGGCCGGCGTAGTAGGCGTACTCCTTGGCCCGGTCGAAGGTGGCGTCCAGCCAGGCGCCGAGCGTGGAGTACTGCAGGGAGTAGCGGGCGAGCTGTCCGTCGGTGCAGTCCAGGACGAACGAGCAGATCAGCAGGGCGCCCGCGGCGACGAAGCCGATCCGGGTGCCCGTGGCCGCGCAGCCCGCCGCGATCAGGGCGGTGAGCAGGGAGGCGGTGGTGACCTGGTTGGGGGTCAGTCCGCGCCGGGCGCACCAGCGGGCGAGGTAGCGCGAGTACGGGCTGATGAAGAAGGTGGTGAAGAAGCCGTCGCGGGACTTCACGGCCGACTTCAGGCGTACGGCCTCGTCGTCCACGGCGGCGATCGCCTGCCGCGCCTCGTTGCGGGCCTGCGGGTCGGCGGGGACGGCGGCGACGAGACTGCCCAGCTCGGGGCGGTGGACGTCGGCGTCCAGGGCGGTGACGAGGCCGTCGACCGCGAGGTCGGTGCCGCCGCCCGTGGAGGCCTCCCGGGCCAGCGCCCGGCTCAGGGCCTGGCGGCCGGCCGGCTGGGCGGTGACGGCGCCGGGGATCGCGGCGAGCGGGAAGCGCGGGTCGGTCAGGCCGAGGCGCAGGGCGTGGAGGTGGCCGACGAAGCGGGCGTCGACGACGGCAACGCGCCGGTCGGCGGGTACGGCCGCGAGGAGGTTCTCGGTGCCCGCGGCGTCGGGTGCCGTGAGCACCTCGAAGCCGAGCGCCCGCAGATCGCTCTCCAGTGACGATCCGGGGACCGGCTGACCGGTGACGATGGCGGTCGACAACCGAACTCACTCCCTGGGTACGGCGCACGGGGCGCCGGTTTCTCCTGCGTGGTGGGGCGCGGTGTGCCTGGTGGCCCCCGGGCGGCATTCGGCAGAGGTTAGCGGATGGTGAGGATTCCTTGTTCACCGGCCGTTCACGGCACGGTCGACCCGCTCTGTCTTGGCCTTTGCCGAGATCATCATCCGCGATCCGGGCCCCGGCCCACAAACCGCGCTCACAGAACGGGCATTGGGGACACGGAACGGTACGGCCCGACGGCCGCCGACCGACCACCCGGGATGCGCGTCCACTCACGCGGGGTAACTGAGGGTGGCCTGACCTGGGATTCGTTTCTGCAGGTCAGGGCACATGACAACGGTGTTCAGTGCCGCGTTGCCGGATACCCCCCACCCGTAGTTCACTGTGATCCCGGGCGGAACAGAAGGAGGCGCTCCCATGGGGGCTGGGCACGACCACGGCCATGCGCACACCCACGCGCCGGCCACCGGCACGGCCGCGGCGGCGTACCGCGGCCGGCTGCGGGTGGCGCTCGCCATCACCCTCGGCGTGATGGTGGTCGAGATCGCAGGCGGACTGCTGGCCGACTCGCTCGCGCTGATCGCGGACGCGGCACACATGGCGACGGACGCGCTGGGCCTCGGTATGGCCCTGCTGGCGATCCACTTCGCCAACCGCCCGCCCAGCACCAACCGCACCTTCGGCTACGCCCGCGCCGAGATCCTCGCCGCCATGGCCAACTGCCTGCTGCTGCTCGGTGTCGGCGGCTATGTGCTGTACGAGGCGGTCCAGCGGTTCCTCACGCCCGCGGACACCGAGGGCGGTCTGATGATCGTGTTCGGTCTGATCGGCCTGGTCGCCAACATGATCTCGCTCACGCTGCTGGTGCGCGGCCAGTCGGAGAGCCTGAACGTGCGCGGCGCCTTCCTGGAGGTGGCGGCCGACGCGCTGGGCTCACTGGCCGTGCTGATCTCGGCCGTGGTGATCCTGACCACCGGCTGGCAGGCGGCCGACCCGATCGCCTCGCTGGTCATCGGCCTGATGATCGTGCCGAGGACGCTGAAGCTGCTGCGGGAGACCCTGGACGTGCTGCTGGAGTCGGCGCCCAAGGACGTCGACATGGCGGAGGTGCGGACCCACATCCTGGCGCTGGACGGCGTCGAGGACGTCCACGATCTGCACGCCTGGACGATCACCTCGGGGATGCCGGTGCTGTCGGCGCACGTGGTGGTCCGCTCGGACGTGCTGAACGCCATCGGCCACGAGAAGATGCTGCACGAGCTGCAGGGCTGCCTGGGGCACCACTTCGACGTGGAGCACTGCACCTTCCAGCTGGAGCCCAGCGGACACGCGGAGCACGAGGCCCGGCTCTGCCACTGAGCGCACCGGGCCCGTGCCCCGGAACGCAGCGGTCCGGACTCCCCCGGCGTCCTTGTGTTCGAGGCCCCCGGACGGTTCCCGGTCACACCCGTAGGGCACGATCAAGTACCGGGTCCCCCTTCCGGCGTGCCCGTGCCGGGAAGTGCCGGGAGTGTCGGATTCGTACGGCAGACTTGGGGTGCGAAGACCGAGGCGAAGGATGGGTATGCCGATCACACCTGCCACCGCGACGAACAGCACGTCGGAGGGCACCGCAGACGCGATTTTGCTCGAGCTCGTCGACGAGAAGGGTGTGACCATCGGCACCGCGGAGAAGCTGGCCGCGCATCAGCCCCCCGGGCAGCTGCACCGCGCGTTCTCCGTCTTCCTCTTCGACGAACACGGCAGACTCCTGCTCCAGCAACGGGCGCTGGGCAAGTACCATTCGCCCGGTGTGTGGTCCAACACCTGCTGCGGCCACCCCTACCCCGGTGAGGCCCCCTTCGCGGCGGCGGCCCGCCGGACCTTCGAGGAGCTGGGGGTCTCCCCGTCGCTGCTCGCCGAGGCGGGCACGGTCCGCTACAACCACCCGGACCCGGCCTCCGGACTGGTCGAGCAGGAGTTCAACCACCTGTTCGTCGGCATGGTGCAGGCGCCGGTCGCACCGGACGCGGACGAGGTGGAGGCGACCGCCTTCGTGACGGCCGCCGAGCTGGCCGAGCGACACGCCCGGGACACCTTCTCGTCCTGGTTCATGACCGTGCTGGACGCGGCCCGCCCCGCGGTCAGGGAGCTGACGGGCCCGTCCGCGGGCTGGTGAGAGGCCTCGCGCGGCCCCTCACGACAGCGCCGCGGGTTTGAGCGGCAGGGCGGCCCAGATCACCTTGCCGCCGCTCGACGTGTGCTCCACGTCCACGACTCCGCCCGCCTCCCGGGCCACCTCCCGGACCAGCAGCAGCCCCCGGCCGCCGAGCCGGCCGTGGTCGGCCTCCAGGGCGGTCGGGCGGTAGGGGTGGTTGTCCTCCACCGACACCCGCACCCACTCGGCGCCGACGGCGACCTCGACGGCGAGCATCGGCGACAGCAGCGCCGCGTGCTTGACCGCGTTGGTGACCAGTTCGGAGACGATCAGCAACAGCCCGTGCACCAGATCGTCCGAGACCGGGACGCCCTGGCGCTGCAGCAGGTCCCGTACGGCGCGGCGCGCCTGCGGGACCGAGGCGTCCACGGCGGCGGCGGTGAACCGCCAGACTCCTTCGTACGGCAGCGGATCCGGCGGCGGAGCGCCGCCCGCCTCTGGACGCGGGTCGTGCCCACGCCCGTGGTTCTCCATCGTCCGGTCGCCACCCTCGCGCTCGATTGTCACCACACGTCGAGTGTTGGTAACGACCTGCTCCCCTCCGGATGACTGACCAGAAGTCAGCAACTATCGAACGGATCTGACCGCCGGCGTATCACAACGTCAGTTGCGAGACCGCTCCTGATCAGCCGAAAGCCGACTTCGCGAACTATTCGGGTTGTACGGGTATGAGAACTTTCCGGGGGACGCGACGAGAACCCCGCGGTACGGGCGTCGCTACCATCCCGCACATGGAGCCCCGCCTCGACCATCAGGTCAAAGACGCCGTTGCCACCGTGGTCATCGGCAACCCGGCCAAACGCAACGCGATGACCGCGGAGATGTGGCGAGCCCTTCCGCCCCTCCTCGACGGTCTGTCGGCCGACCCCGCCGTACGGGCCCTGGTCCTCACCGGCGAAGGCGCCACGTTCTGTGCCGGCGCCGACATCTCCACCCTCCAGGGCTCCCCCGCCGACGCGCAGAGCCTCGCGGCCGCCGCCGAGGAGGCGCTCGCCGCGTTCCCGAAGCCGACCCTGGCGGCGGTGCGCGGTCACTGCGTCGGCGGCGGATCACAGCTCGCCGCCGCCTGCGATCTGCGGTTCGCCGAGGAGGGCGCGCTGTTCGGGGTGACACCGGCCAGGCTCGGCATCGTCTACCCGGCCTCCGCCACCCGCCGCCTGGTCTCCCTCGTCGGCCCGGCCACCACCAAGTACCTGCTCTTCTCGGGCGAGTTGATCGACGCCGAGCGGGCCCTGCGGACCGGTCTGGTCGACGAGGTGCTGCCCGAGGGCGAACTGGACAAGCGGGTGGCCGAGTTCACCCGGATCCTGGTCGAGCGCTCCCAGCTGACGCAGGCCGCCGCGAAGGAGTTCGCGAACGGCCGCACCGACCGCGACGACCACTGGACCGAGCAGGCCCGCGGCAGCGGCGACACCGCCGAGGGCGTCGCCGCGTTCCTGGAGCGCCGCCGGCCGCGGTTCACATGGTCCGTTCCCGGCCGAGGATGAACCGGCTCCTCGAGCGGAGCAGTTCGACGACCTCGGCGGGCGCCTTCTGCGGGGACCCCGCGTCGTAGGGCGGCTGCGGGTCGTACTCGATCCCGAGCTGTACCGCCTGGGCGACGACGTCTCCGGAGATCCGGCCGAGCAGGGCGAGCCCCATGTCGATGCCGGAGGAGACACCGGCCGCGGTGACGTACTTGCCGTCGGTCACCACCCGCTCCCCCGTCGCCTCGACGCCGTACTCGCGCAGTTCGTCGAGGGCCAGCCAGTGCGAGGTGGCGCGGCGCCCTTCGAGCAGGCCGGCGGCGGCGAGCAGCAGGGAGCCGGTGCACACGGACGTCGTCCAGGTGCTGGTGGCGTCGGCGGCGCGGATCCAGTCGAGGAGCGCCCGGTTCGCCATCTGCGGGGTCTGCCCGGGGCCGCCCGGGACGACCACGACATCGGGGCCCGGCACCTCGGCCAGGGTCCGGTCGGCGACCAGGGCGAGGTGCCCGCTGTCGGTGCGGACGGGACCGGTCCGCTCGGCGACGAAGACGACCTCGGAGTCCGGGAGTCGGCCCAGGGTCTCGTACGGCCCCACGGCGTCGAGGGCGGTGAAACGGTCGTAGAGGACGATCGCGATCTGCATGGCTCTCCTAACCGGACTGACCGACGGGTGTGGTGCGGAACCTGCGCCGGTACTCGGCGGGGGTCGCGCCGAGGGCCTTGAGGAAGGCGCGGCGCATCGCTTCGGGCGTGCCGTAGCCGCTGGCACGCGAGACCTCCTCGACGCCGTCGCCGGTGTCCTCCAGGAGCCGGCGGGCGTGTTCGAGCCGGACCCGGTCGACGTACCGGCCGGGCGTCATCCCGGTCTCGGCCTGGAAGGCGCGGGCGAAGTGGCGGGGCGAGAGGGCGGCGCGGGCGGCCAGCGCCTCGACGGCGAGGTCGCCGTCGGGGTGCTCGGTGATCCACTGCTGGACCTCGCGGAGCGGCTCGCGCTGTGCGGTCTGGGCGGCGAGCTGGGCGCTGAACTGGGCCTGGTTGCCGGGCCTGCGCAGGAACACCACCAGGTGCCGGGCGACGGTGAGCGCGACATCCCGGCCCAGGTCCTCCTCGACGAGGGCGAGCGCGAGATCGATGCCGGAGGTGACGCCGGCCGACGTGGAGATCTGGCCGTCCCTGACGTAGATCGGGTCGGGGTCGACGTCGACGGCCGGGTGGTCGCGGGCCAGTTTGTCGCAGTACGCCCAGTGGGTGGTGACCCGGTGGCCGTCCAGCAGCCCGGCGGCGGCGAGCAGGATGGCTCCGGTGCACACGGACACGAGCCGCCCGGTGTGCGGTCCGTGCGCCCGCAGCCACTCCACCAGCTCCGGGTCGGGGCGCCGGGTGCCCTCGCCGCCGGGGACGAGGAGCGTGTGCGGGCCGGGCGCCTCCTCGGTCAGGGCCGCGTCCGGTACGACGGTGAGCCCGCTGGAGGTGCGCACCGGAGCGCCGTCCAGGGAGGCCGTACGGATGCGGTAGCTGCCCGGGGTGTGGTGCTCGGCGCCCGTGAAGACCTCCACGGGGCCGGTGACGTCGAGGCTCTGGACGTCGTCGAAGAGGACGACGAGGACGGTTCGCTGCGCCATGCCTTCGATTCTTGGCCGGTGGCGCGATGGCCGCAATGACGAGTTCCCCACCTTTTCTGCCATGACCGGCAGGATGCTGGAGTCCGTACCGACCAGTCAGTAGCGTGCTCGTCATGACTACCGCCGCCCTTGAGCCGCGTGCCGGCCGCCGCTGCAACACCCTGCTCAACTCGCTGCACGCGATCCACTACTTCAGTCCCGAACTGAGCGAGGAGCTGGGTGCCCTCGGGGTCACGCACCGGCGGGCCGTCAACTTCGCGGTGCGGGCGGCGGCGTTCGGGCCGGTCGGGGCCGGCACGGTGACGGCGACGTTCTACAACTACAAGCACGAGCTGGTGGCCCGGCATGTGCCGGCGGTCTGGGAGATCGCCTCCCCGAAGGACGTGCTCGCCGCACGCACGCGTGCCGTCGACGCGTCGATGCGGCGGCTGCTCGGCGCGGACGTGGTCGCCTCCGGCGCAATGGCCGAGGCCGCGCGGCTCGCGCTGCGCGGGGCCGAGGCCTGCTCCCGTCCCGGGCGGCCGCTCTACTCGGCCCACGCGGACCTGCCGGTGCCCGAGGAACCCCATCTCGCGTACTGGTACGCGGGCACGCTGCTGCGCGAGCACCGTGGCGACGGGCATCTCGCGGTGCTGGCCGGGGCCGGTCTCGACGGGCTGGAGGCGGTGGTGACGCACACCGCGACCGGCAAGGGCATGAACCCCAAGTGGGTGTTCGCCACCCGCGGCTGGAGCCAGGACGACTGGGACGCGGCGGTGGAACGGCTGCGGGAGCGCGGGCTGCTCGACGCGGCCGGCGAGCCGACCGGGGCGGGGGTGGCCCTGCGGGCGGAGATCGAGGCGGAGACGGACCGCCTGGACCGGGCACCGTACGAACACCTCGGGGCGGACGGGGTGGCACGCCTGACGGAGCTGTCGGCGGGTTTCGCGGGGGCTGCCGTGGCGGCGGGGGCGTTCCCCGCGGACCTGATGGGGAAGGGGTGACGGGCCCTGCCGGGGTCTGGGCCGGGAGGGCGACGGGCCCGGCCGGGGCCGAGGCCGGGCAGGGCGACCGGGGCGGCCGGGTCCGAGGCCGGTTCGGCACCGCCGGAAGACGCCGTGGGGGCTGAGCGCCGTTGCGGCGGATTCGAGGGCGAGGCGGATTCGGTGGAGACACAGGTTCGAGGGTGACGCGGGTTCGGGGGTGACGCCGGTGTGGTCGTGTCTCGGGAATCGTGCCCTGGGGGCCGGTTGTCGGTGTCACCTGCCACAATTGCCGCGCAACCTCAGTGGAGAAGGCGGTACGGGATCGTGACGACACCCGGGTCCTCAGTAGGGTCCATCGAAGGCAGGATCGCCGAGGAGCTCGGCGTACGGGAGCGGCAGGTCAAGGCTGCCGTGGAGCTGCTCGACGGCGGTTCGACGGTGCCCTTCATCGCCCGCTACCGCAAGGAAGCGACCGAGATGCTCGACGACGCGCAGCTGCGCACGATCGAGGAGCGGCTGCGCTATCTGCGGGAACTGGAGGAGCGTCGGGCGGCGATCCTGGAGTCGGTGCGCGAGCAGGGCAAGCTCACCGCCGAGCTGGAGGCGCAGATCCGGGGCGCCGAGACCAAGGCGCGGCTCGAGGACATCTACCTGCCGTACAAGCCGAAGCGGCGCACCAAGGCGCAGATCGCGCGGGAGGCCGGGCTGGAGCCGCTGGCCGAGGGGCTGCTCGGCGACCCGACGGTCGAACCGCTCGCCGCGGCCGCCGCGTTCGTGGACGCCGACAAGGGCGTCGCCGATCCGCAGGCCGCCCTGGAGGGTGCCCGCGCGATCCTCACCGAGCGGTTCTCCGAGGACGCCGACCTGATCGGCGAGCTGCGCGAGCGCATGTGGGTGCGCGGCCGGCTCGCCGCGAAGGTGCGGGACGGCAAGGAGGAGGCGGGCGCCAAGTTCGCCGACTACTTCGACTTCGCCGAGCCCTTCACCGACCTCCCCTCGCACCGCATCCTGGCGATGCTGCGCGGCGAGAAGGAGGACGTCCTCGACCTCGTCCTGGAGCCGGAGGAGCCGACGGAGGGCCCGTCCTCGTTCGAGGGCATCGTCGCCCACAAGTTCGGGATCACCGACCGCGGCCGGCCCGCCGACAAGTGGCTCTCGGACACGGTCCGCTGGGCCTGGCGCACCCGGCTCCTCGTCCACCTCGGCATCGACCTGCGGCTGCGGCTGCGCACGGCCGCCGAGGACGAGGCGGTCAACGTCTTCGCGGCGAACCTGCGCGACCTGCTGCTGGCCGCCCCGGCCGGCACCCGTGCCACGCTGGGCCTGGACCCCGGTTTCCGTACGGGCGTGAAGGTCGCCGTGGTCGACGCGACCGGCAAGGTCGTCGCCACCGACGTCATCTACCCGCACGTCCCGGCCAACAAGTGGGACGAGGCGATCGCCAAGCTCGCCCGCCTCGCCAAGGAGCACACGGTCGACCTGGTCGCGATCGGCAACGGCACGGCGTCCCGCGAGACCGACAAGCTCGCCGGTGAACTCATCACCAAGCACCCGGAGTTGAAGCTCACCAAGGTGATGGTGTCGGAGGCCGGCGCCTCCGTGTACTCGGCCTCCGCGTTCGCCTCCCAGGAACTGCCCGACATGGACGTGTCGCTGCGCGGCGCCGTGTCGATCGCCCGCCGGCTCCAGGACCCCCTGGCGGAGCTGGTGAAGATCGACCCCAAGTCGATCGGCGTCGGCCAGTACCAGCACGACCTGTCCGAGGTGAAGCTGTCGCGCTCGCTGGACGCGGTGGTCGAGGACTGTGTGAACGGTGTCGGGGTCGACGTCAACACCGCGTCCGCGCCGCTGCTCGCCCGGGTCTCCGGCATCACCTCCGGGCTCGCCGAGAACATCGTGGCCCACCGGGACGCCAACGGCCCGTTCTCCTCCCGCGGGCAGCTGAAGAACGTGGCCCGGCTCGGCCCGAAGGCGTACGAGCAGTGCGCGGGCTTCCTCCGCATCCGCGGCGGCGACGACCCGCTGGACGCGTCGAGTGTCCACCCGGAGGCGTACCCCGTCGTACGGCGGATGGTGAAGACGTCGGGGCAGGAGGTGGCCGCGCTCGTCGGCAACACGGGCGTGCTGCGTTCGCTGAGGCCCGCGGACTTCGTGGACGAGACGTTCGGTCTGCCGACCGTCAGCGACATCCTCAAGGAACTGGAGAAGCCGGGGCGCGACCCGCGTCCGGCCTTCAAGACGGCCACGTTCAAGGAGGGCGTCGAGAAGATCTCCGACCTGTCGTCCGGGATGATCCTGGAGGGGGTCGTCACGAATGTGGCGGCGTTCGGGGCGTTCATCGACGTCGGTGTCCACCAGGACGGTCTGGCCCATGTCTCCGCGCTGTCGAAGACGTTCGTGAAGGATCCGCGGGATGTGGTGAAGCCCGGCGACATCGTCAAGGTGAAGGTCCTCGACGTGGACATCCCGCGCAAGCGGATCTCGCTGACGCTGCGGCTGGACGACGAGGCGGAGGCGGCGGCCTCCGGCGGTGAGCGCCGACCGCAGCGGGGTGGCGGCGGGCGCCCGCCGCAGCAGCGGCAGCAGCAGCGCCAGGGCGGCGGCTCCCGCCAGGGGGCGGCGCCGGCACCGGCCAACAGTGCGATGGCCGATGCTCTGCGCCGGGCCGGGTTGCTCGATCCGAAGAAGGGTAAGCGCTGACGGTACCTTCCACGGGTCGTGGGGAGCTGCGGGTCCGTTGTGGCTGGTCGCGCAGTTCCCCGCGCCCCTGGGTTGCCTGCCGGGCGCGGTGCTGCCTCGCACCCGGAATTTCCGTGGACGCAAGATCCGTCGGTCCGGAGACTGGGCGCATGACCGGATCCGACTTCAAGGCCGATCTTCAGACGTACCTCCAGGACGCCCGTGACGTCCTGCTGTGGAAGCTGGAGGGGGGCAACTGATGGGCGGCCCTTCGCCAGGGCGCCCGCGTTGTGGTTCACCGGTGACACGGAACCCAACGGGGACCTGTGGGCGCGGGCCGACGAAACGCGTGAGGCGATCGCGGCCCTGCCCCTCGACGCGGTCGGTCGGCTGGCCGTCGACCCGCCGAAGGAGATCACGCTCCACCGCGTCCTCACACACATGGTCGCCGAGAGCCAGCGGCACGCCGGTCATGCCGACATCGTCCGCGAGCTCGTCGACGGCGTGACGGGTCAGCGGCCCGGCGGCATCAACATGGCGCCCGGTGACGCGAAGGCCTGGGCGGAACACCGGGACCGGGTGGAGCGGGCGGCCGAGGAGGCCGGGCGGGGCGGCAGGTGAACGGGGGGCGAAAAGGGACTGTCGGCTCACCGTCGCATCTGTGCGTCCGCCGTGATCGTGCATAGCGTTCCTGTCATGCACATACGGGGTGGGAGACATGTTGCGGTGGCCGGGCTGTTGCTGGCGGCAACCGTGGCCTGCGATTCGGGGGTTCACTATTCCGTCCCCGATGCGCGGGCCACTTACGAGACGACGGCGCGGCCCAGCACCGCCGCCCCGGCGGCCTCTCCCGCTCGGCGTTCCACCGAGGCGGCCGACGCCACCGGGGCATCGGCTTCGAGCCGGGCGGCCGCCCCCGCCAATACCCGGTCCCGCACCACCACGGCGCCCGCTGCTCCCGTCTGCACCACGCGCGACCTCGCGGCCTCGGACGGGCGGACCAGTCCGCAGGTGGGTGACCGAACCCGGGGGTTCGCCGCGGAGATCGTGTTGCGCAACCGCTCAGGCTCGACGTGCCGACTGATCGGCTGGCCCGGCCTCAGCTTCTTCGGCGACAACACCATCCACGTTTGCACGACGGCCGACCCTCCGGGCTGCACGAGCGGGCCGGTGAGCACCTCGGGCACGCGCCCGTTCAAGGTCACCCGGTCCCAGGCCGTGGCCCCGCCCGCCGTCTCGCTCGCCCCGGGTCGCACCACGTCGTTCCTGCTGTACTCGAAGGACGGGTGCATGCAGGTGAGCGGCGCCTACGGCGTGGACATCCGGCTGCCCGGCGACTCCCGGCCGCTGACCCTGGTACCGGCTCCGGGCCTTGCCCCCTGCGACGAAAAGCTCGACGTCACCCCCTTCGGTGTCACCGCCTGACCCGCCGCACCCTCGTCACTCCGCCAGCCGGCGCTCCAAATCCCGCAGATCCTTGCCGATCGACGAGCGGACCTGCCGCGCCATGAGCGGCGCCGCCAGCCGGAACAGGGGTCCCGAGTCGCCGCGCACCCGGATCCGGGCGAGGGTGCCCCCGGGGTGGGCGTCGAAGGAGTAGGTGACGTGCATGGGCATCGGCCCGGCGACGGACACCATGTCCAGCAGCCGGGGAGGGTCGTACGCGGCGACCTTCAGGACGTAGTGGATGCGTCTGCCCAGGAAGTGGGCGGTACGGGTGACCTCGGCTCCGAGGCCGAAGCCGCCCGTGTCCGCCTCGCGGGTCAGTTCGGCGGTGCGGATGCCCTGCGTCCACTCGTGGTCGTGCCGCCAGTCCATCGCGTACCCGGCCACCCGCTCGGGCGGCAGCCCGATGACCCGCTCCGCCGTCTCGTCGATCGCCATACCGGACTCCTGGTCGGTCAGCCGTTCCACTCAGGATCCCGTCCGCTGGCGGCCAGCGCCCGCTGGAAGGCCGGGGCGTCGGCCGGTACGGCGACGGGCGGGCCGTAGCCGCCGTTGCCCCGGACCTGGTCGGCGATCTGCTCGACCGCGCCGAGCACGAGCTGTGCGGTGTCCTCGCCGAGCGAGAACGGCCGGCCGGTCGCGCGGGCCAGGTCCCAGCCGTGCACGGCGAGTTCCTGGAGGGTGATCGAGGCGACGAGGACGGCCGGCATCTCCCACTCGCCGAACATCGTCGTCCCCTCGTAGGCGGCGGCGTCCGACCAGACGGTCGCGGTCCGGCCCGCCGCGTCGACGAGGGCGCTCGGCGACCCGGCCGGGGCAGCGTCGGACAGGGCCGTGTCGGACGGGGCTTCCCTGCGGGCGGCCCGCTCGGCGGTCAGCAGGGTGCCGGTGAGGTGGTCGACGAGGTCGGCGACGGTGAACTTCGCGCAGGGGGTCGGTTCCCTGAGCTGTTCGGCGCGCACACCGGCGGCCGTGGCGGCGACGGCGTCGGCGCACTCCCGGATGCCGGACCGCAAGGCGTCGTACTGGGTGGTGTTCATGTCTGTCTCCGTCAGCGGGTGAAGGTCGTCGTCAGTTGAAGAAGGGGGCCGGCTCGCCGGTCTCGGCGTAGCTCTTGAGCTGCGTGAACTTGGTGGCCCAGCCGTAGGTGAAGTCCCGGTAGGCGTCGTCGACGGCCGGGAAGCCGGCGTGGGTGAAGCGCAGGGTGACTCCGCCCTCGGGGCGGGCGAGGATCTCGTACGTCTGCTCGGTGCCGGTCCAGGGGCCGTTCTCCCCGGCCAGTACCAGGCGCTTGCCGGGCTCGGCCTCGACGACCCTCAGCCGCCAGGGCTCGGGCACCCCCGGGAAGCCCAGTTCGTGCCCGCCCGCATCGGCGGTGGCCGTCGTGGTGAACCAGCTACGGATCCCCTCGGTGGTGGAGATCGCCGTGTACACGGTCTCCGGATCGGCCTCGATGGCCAGCTGCATCGCTATCTCGGGCATGGAGTGCTCCTGGGGCAGGTCGATCGGGTCCGCCTCGGACCCTTCGTTTTAGTCCACACTAAAATGACTCAGGTGGACAGGCAAATTCAAGTGGCCACTAAAATGACTTTCATGGATGCGGTACGGGTGGTCGCCGAGCCCCGGCGGCGCGAGATCCTGCGGCTGGTGTGGGACGCCGAGCTGTCCGCCGGTGAGATCGCCGAGCGGTTCGACGTCACGTTCGGCGCGGTGTCGCAACACCTCAGGGTGCTGCGCGACTCCGGTCTGGTTACGCTGCGGCAGGACGGCAAGAAGCGGTTCTACCGGGCCGACCGGGAGGCGCTCGGACCGCTGGCCGCCTATCTGCAGTCCATGTGGGAGACCAAGCTGGACACGCTGGCCGAACTGGCCGAGGCGGCGGAGCGCGCGGAAGGGACGGAGTCGTGAACGGCAACGCGGTCACCGTGGAGCGGACCATCGCCGCCCGCCCCGAGACGGTGTTCTCCTTCTTCACCGACCGGGAGAAGTGGCTCTCCTGGATGGGCGCGGACGGCGAGTTCAGCTTCGAGCCGGGCGGTGCCTATCGCACCAGGGTCACCGGCGAGCACATCGCGCAGGGCCGCTTCGTCGAGATCGACCCGCCCAAGCGGCTGGTGTTCACCTGGGGCTGGGTGAACGACGAGATGCCCGTGCCGCCCGGTTCCACCACGGTCGAGATCACCCTGGAGCCGGTCGCCGAGGGCACCCTGCTGCGGCTCGTGCACCGCGGCCTGCCCTCCCCGGAGGCCTGTGCGGCGCACCGGGAGGGCTGGACGCACTACACGGACCGGCTCGCCACGGTGGCGGCGGGCGGCGATCCCGGCCCCGACGACTGGATGTGAGCCGCAGCGAAGCCGACGGCCGGCGGATCACTTCCCTGGTGGGGGCTGGGCGGTGCCGTCCATCCGGGCGCGGTTCTCCGCGAGCAGTTCCTGGACGCGGCGCTCGACCTCCACGGGGTCGACACCGAGGGCCCGGCCCATGTGGATGGACCACACCTCCGAGCGCACGTTGGTCTCGAAGTCCAGGTCGGCGCGGACGTTCTCGCGGGCGGCCTGCCGGTTCTGGCTCACCATGACGAAGGTGGACAGGAAGATCGCCTCCAGGCTGACGATCATGGTGAGCAGTCCGAAGGGGAACGGATCCCAGATCGCGCCGGCGCCGAACACGCCCATGTTGCAGACGATCCAGACCGTGAACCACAGGGCGTGCAGGTACACGAACCCCATGCTTCCGGCCCAGACGGTGATGGCGTCCGCGATCCGGTCCTGGGTCCCGCGGACCTGTGCGAGGACGTCCTGTTCGCGTGCGATGCGGACGGCCGGCCGCTTCGGTGTGCCCATGAAGCTCTCCCTGCGTGATGATCCGAGGTGAGGTCGTGCAGCGGCTGCGGGTGCGTCGTGGTTGCTCGCGCCCGCGCGGCGGCAGCCGCATATCGAATACAGCCCCGCGCCCCTATCGGGGCGCTTCCGTCACCTTTCCCGCCGCCACCTCCAGGCGGCGGGTCACCCGTACCGCGTCCAGCATGCGGCGGTCGTGGGTCACCAGGAGGAGAGTGCCCTCGTAGGTGTCGAGGGCGGACTCAAGCTGTTCGATCGCGGGCAGGTCGAGGTGGTTCGTGGGCTCGTCCAGGACGAGGAGGTTGACGCCGCGGCCCTGCAGGAGGGCCAGGGCGGCGCGGGTGCGTTCGCCCGGGGAGAGTGTGGTCGCCGAGCGGAGTACGTGGTCCTGCTTGAGGCCGAACTTGGCCAGCAGGGTGCGGACTTCCACCGGTTCGGTGTCCGGGACGGCCGCGCAGAAGGCGTCCAGCAGGGACTCGGTGCCGTGGAAGAGCTTGCGTGCCTGGTCGACCTCGCCGACCACCACGCCCGGACCGAGGGCGGCGTGCCCCGAGTCCAGCGGCACCCGGCCCAGCAGCGCGGCGAGCAGCGTCGACTTGCCCGCGCCGTTCGCGCCCGTCACCGCGACCCGGTCCGCCCAGTCGATCTGCAGCGACACCGGTCCGAAGCTGAAGTCACCGCGCCGCACCTCGGCGTCCCGCAGGGTGGCGACCACGGCGCCGGAGCGCGGGGCGGCCGCGATCTCCATGCGCAGTTCCCACTCCTTGCGCGGCTCCTCGACGACCTCCAGGCGTTCGATCATGCGCTGGGTCTGGCGGGCCTTGGCGGCCTGCTTCTCGCTGGCCTCGCTGCGGAACTTGCGGCCGATCTTGTCGTTGTCGTTGGACGCCTTGCGCCGGGCGTTCTTGACGCCCTTGTCCATCCAGGAGCGCTGCATCTGCGCGCGGTCCTGGAGGGCGCCGCGTTTGTCGGCGTACTCCTCGTAGTCCTCGCGGGCGTGCCGGCGGGCCACGTCGCGTTCCTCCAGGTAGGCCTCGTAGCCGCCGCCGTAGAGGTTGATCTGCCGCTGGGCGAGGTCGAGTTCGAGGACCTTGGTGACCGTGCGGGTGAGGAACTCGCGGTCGTGGCTGACGACGACCGTGCCGGCCCGCAGGCCCGTGACAAAGCGTTCGAGTCGCTCCAGGCCGTCCAGGTCCAGGTCGTTGGTCGGCTCGTCGAGGAGGAAGACGTCGTAGCGGGACAGCAGCAGGGACGCGAGGCCCGCGCGGGCTGCCTGTCCGCCGGAGAGGGAGGTCATCGGCTGGTCCAGGTCGACGGCCAGGCCCAGGGAGTCGGCGGTTTCCTCCGCGCGCTCCTCCAGGTCGGCGCCGCCGAGGTCGAGCCAGCGCTCCAGGGCGGTGGCGTACGCGTCGTCGGCGCCCGGTGCCCCGTCGACCAGGGCCTGGGTCGCCTCGTCCATCACACGCTGGGCCTCGGCGACGCCGGTGCGCCGGGCGAGGAAGGCACGGACGGTCTCCCCCTGGCGCCGCTCCGGCTCCTGGGGCAGGTGGCCGACGGTCGCGGTCGGCGGGGAGAGCCGCAGTTCGCCCTGCTCGGGGGCGGTGAGCCCGGCGAGCAGCCGGAGCAGCGTGGACTTGCCCGCGCCGTTGGCACCGACGAGACCGATCACGTCTCCGGGGGCGACGACGAGGTCGAGCCCGGAGAAGAGCGAGCGGTCGCCGTGTCCGGCGGCGAGGTTCTTGGCGACGAGGGTGGCAGTCATCAGAACGCCGATCCTAATGTCCGCGCGGACGGAGGTCAGCGCGTCATCGCCTCCACCAGCACACTGCCCGAGGTCCGGGCCACCACGAAGGACCCGCCCCTGGCCGTCTTGCCGTCGAGGGGGATGTGGTGGCGGCCGGGTTCCAGGACCCCGTCGAAGAGCTCGTGGGTGCGGGGGCGGGAGAGGCGGTCGAGGCGGTACGCGGTGACGCGGACCCGGCAGGGCGAGGTGACCTCGATGCCGGCCGTGCCGTCGGCGGCGACCAGCCGGGCCAGCCGGCGCTGCGGGAGCGGACTGCGGTCGAGCGCGTGCTCGATCTGGGCGACGAGGAGGGGGACGATCGGGGCGAGGCCGTCGACGTACGCGATCTCCAGGCCCGCCTGCTCGAACGCCCGGCGTACGGCGGCCCGTTCGGCCTCGCCGACGGTGGGGCCGAAGGCGACGGCGCCGTAGCCGCGCAGTTCGTCCGCGGGGACGCCGTCGGCGTCGCGGGTGATGTCGGCGCCGATGCCGATGGTGCGCAGGGCGGCGGCCAGCTTGGCGAGGAGGGCGACGCGGGCGCCGATGAGCAGGACGCGGCGGCCGGGCGGCGGGCCGGAGTCCGTGAGGAGGGCGCCGAGGGCCTCGCGGTACTCGGCGCCGTGGAAGCGGAACGGGCCGATGCCCTGGTAGCTGTTGAGCTCCAGGTCGGCGTGTGCGGCGGTCTGCCAGGCGAAGTCCCGCCAGATGTAGTCGTCGCCGTCGTGCTCGATGACCGCGGTGACCGCTCCGCAGGCCAGGTCCTCGCACTCGGGGCAGCCGTAGATGACGTAACGGTCCTCGGGCAGTGGTGCCTCGGACTCCAGCAAGAGGCTGCGGACCTGGGCGGTGAAGATGGCGGGCGGGACGTCGGAGGCGAGCGGGGAGACGGCGTCCAGGTCGGAGAGCTGGAACAGCAGCGGGCGTCCGTCGACGATGAAGTCCACGAAGTCCCGGTGGATCCGGTAGCCGCCGTCGGCGAGAACGCCGCCGGCGCGCATCGCCGGGGCCAGGCCGAAGGTCGCGTATGCGGCAGACATGCTGTGAGTATCCCCAGAGCGGGACGATCTGAGCGCTGCATGACATATTCCGCACATGTTCGGCTAGCGTCCCGGCATGGACCGTGAGCGGAGTGACGAGGTGATCGTGGTCGGCGCCGGGGTCGTCGGGCTGACCACGGCGGTGGTGCTGGCCGAGGCCGGACGGCGGGTGCGGGTGTGGGCGCGGGAGACCGGCGGGCGTACGACCTCGGCGGTCGCCGGCGCGCTGTGGTGGCCGTACCGCATCGAACCGGAGGCGCTGGTCGGGGAATGGGCGCTCACCTCCCTTGACGTGTACGGGGAGTTGGCGGCGCGGCCGGAGGAGACGGGCGTACGCCTGGTCGAGGGCGTACACGACGGGCTGCGGCTGGACGAGCTGGGTACGTGGGCGGCCCGGGTACCGGGGCTGGCCGAGACGGGCCAAGGTCTCGCGGCACGGCTGCCGTTGATCGACATGCCGGTCCATCTGGCCTGGCTGCGGGAGCGGTTGGGCAAGGCGGGCGGCACGGTGGAGGAACGGGTGGTGAGCGGGCTGGCCGAGGTGCCCTCGTCCGTCGTGGTCAACTGCAGCGGGCTCGGGGCTCGTTCCCTCGTTCCGGATCCGGCGGTGCGTCCGGTGCGCGGCCAGTTGGTCGTGGTGGAGAACCCCGGGATCGCCACCTGGTACACGTCCGCCGACGAGGGCGAGGGGGGTGCCTCCGCCTACTTCTTCCCGCAGCCCGGCGGGCTGCTGCTCGGGGGTACGGCGGAGGAGGACGCCTGGTCCCCGGAGCCGGATCCGGACATCGCGGCGGGGATCGTGGCGCGGTGTGCGGCGGTACGGCCCGAGATCGCCGGGGCGCGGGTGCTGGCACACCGGGTGGGGCTGCGGCCGTACCGGAGTGCGGTCCGGCTGGAGCGCGAACTCCGGCCGGACGGCGGGGTGCTGGTGCACAACTACGGGCACGGCGGGGCCGGGGTCACGGTGGCCTGGGGCTGCGCCCGGGAGGCGGCCGGGCTGGTGGCTCCGGGCCCGGCCGCCTGAGCGCTCCGCCGGACAGCCGCACATCACATACAGCCCCGCGCCCCGTCAGGGTGCTTGCGGACCGCAGGGGATTCGCCGGCCTGCTCAGGGCCGGCCGCCGACGGGCCGGACCGGGCGGCCTGCTCAGGGCCGGCCGCCTGCGGCCCGGACCGGGGGCCTGTCCGCCGGGTCCGGCCGGACAGGCCCCCGGGGTCAGCTCGCCGGGACGCGCTGGACGGTGCGCGGGGCGTGGACACCGGCCAGGGGGCTCGCCCCGGGGGCGGTCCAGGCGCTGCCGGAGGTGGCGCGGGCGAACGCGGCCGCGCCGCCGACCAGCGGGACCCTGGCCGCCGTACCGGACAGGTCCAGGGTGAGGGTCGGGGTGGTGGACGGCGGATCGATGAGGTCCTTGTCCGTGCCCGCGACGATCAGTGCCAGGCGGTGGCCCTTGGGCACGACGTGGTCGGTGGCGGCCAGGTCGAGGGTGATCGTGTAGGCCTTGCCCGGGGTGAGCGGGACGCCCTTGCCGGAGTCGGCGTAGTGGCCGAGGTCGGCCCAGCCGCGGCTGAACACCGTGTAGTCGACCGCCTTGGTCTTGGCCCGGGTCTTCTTGAAGCAGGCGCTGTCGCCCGCCGTGCTCTCGCCCCAGCAGGTGCGGTCGGTGAGGGTGGTGATGCCCTCGGCGTCGTCGGCGTAGTCACGGATGGTGTCCGGGCCGAGGTCGACCAGGACGGCGGTCAGGTGGGCCGTCGAGGTGGTGGGGGTGGCGGTGCCGGTGACCTTGGAGGAGCCGGACAGGCGCAGGTCGTGGGTGAGCGGCGCGGTGAGGAAGCCGGCCTTCGCCGATGTCGGGGTGGCGATCCCGGCGGCCCAGTCGGTCTCGCTCTGCTTGGGGTCGTCGGTGAAGGTCTCCGTGCCGTTGCCCGTGCGCAGGCCGAGGGTACCGACGCCGAGCCGGGTACCGGTGGCCGGGCGCAAGGTGGTGGTCCCCGTGCCGCGCGGCGGCCAGACGGAGGAGGTCACCCACTGGTCGGGGTGGCGTTCGATGTCGGCCGTCGGCTCGCGGTCGATGCCGTTGTCGTAGCCGAGGAGTTCGTGGTCGAACCAGCGGTGCAGGGTGTCGACCCAGGCGCCGCGCCGGTAGTCGAAGGGGTCGACATGGCCGGTCTGGGAAAGCCAGATCTTGCGCTCGACGCCGTGCTTGGCGAGGGCGTCCCACCACTGGCCGAAGTTCTTGGTGCGGACATTGAGGTCCTGCATGCCGTGCACGAGGAACACGCTGGCCCTCACCTTGGCGGCGTCCTTGACGTAGTTCCGCTCGGTCCACAGGCCGGTCCAGTCGCCGCTGCGCGGCGCGCCGTCGATCAGCTTCTGCTGTACGGCACCGCACTTGGCGGAGGCCGCGTCGCTCTCCACCGCGCCCGCCAGCCAGTCCGGTCCCGAGTCGTACAGCGGGGCGCCCTTGGCGAAGTAGTAGTCGTACCAGGAGGAGATCGCGCTGATCGGGACGATCGTCTTCAGGCCCTTCACCCCGGTGGCGGCTACGCCGTTGGCGATGGTGCCGTCCCAGCTCTTGCCGATCATGCCGGTTCTGCCGTTGGTCCAGGTCGCCTTGACGGTGGTGGTGCCGGTGCGGCTGCTGTACGCCTTGGCCCGCCCGTTCAGCCAGTCGATCACGGCCTTCGCGGACTGGATGTCGGAGCGTCCGCCGACGTCGACGCAGCCGTCGGAGCGGTTGGTGCCGGCCAGGTCGACGCCGACGAAGGCGTAGCCGCGGGGCACGAAGTAGTTGTCGTAGAACAGCGGCATCTGGACGATGTCGCCGTGTGCGTCATAGGTCTTGAGCTGGCTCTCGTTGCCGCGGCCGCAGCAGGAGTAGTAGGGGCTGGCGTCCATGATGACCGGCACCTTGCGGCCCTGCGCGGCGGGTTCGGCGGGCCGGACGATGTCGGCGGCGACCCGGTCGGTCTTCCCGTCGCCGTCGGAGTCGAGTCCGGTGTCCACCCATACGGCCTCGCGGATGGCGTGCGCGTAGGAGTAGACGGGCCGGCTCTCGCGCGGGGCGCCGGCGGCCTGGGCCGCGGCCGGGCTGAGGAAGGCGGCGATCAGGGCTGCGACGGCCGCGAGGGCGAACGGTCTCCAGGTCGTGAAGCGCGTGCGTTTCGGCATGCGGCGGACGCTACCCCGGTCAACTCCTGTGCAGAAGAGTGCATCTGAGGGACCGACAGGGCTGATTGCGGCCGAATGGCGATCGTGTGACAGCAGGTGCCGTGGACAGGCCAGGGGTCACAGGGACTGAATAGGCTGCGAACAGTTTCGTGCTCCATCGATCGTGCTCCATCGACTTGGCGTTCCCCGTCCCGTTGCGGCGGGGCGCGCCTCGGCCCCCTACCGATTTGGAGTTCTCGTGCACCGCAGCATCCTCGCGCCGGGCGCCCTCGCGGCGGCCTCGCTCCTGCTGGCGATCCCGGCATCGGCCGCGAGCTACAGCCCCGGCGCGCCCGGCATCGGCGACCCCTACTACCCGTACTACGGCAACGGCGGTTACGACGTCTCCCACTACGACCTCCGGTTGCAGTACCAGCCCGCGACCGACGAGCTGGCGGGTACGGCGACGATCCTGGCGCGGACCACGCAGGACCTGTCCAGCTTCGACCTGGACTTCCTGCTGGACGTCAGCGAGGTACGGGTCAACGGGACGAAGGCCGACTTCGCCACCTCCGGTCAGCACGAACTGGTGATCACGCCGAGGACCCCACTGGCGAAGGACACCCCGATCACCGTCGTCGTCCGCTACAGCGGGGTGCCGTCGACGAAGAGCGCGTACGGCTTCGACACATGGCACCGCACACCCGACGGGGCGGTCGCGGCGGACGAGCCCGAATCCGCCTGGTGGTGGTTCCCGAGCAACGACCACCCGCTGGACAAGGCGACGTACGACGTCTCGGTGGCCGTGCCCGACGGCACCCAGGTCATCTCCAACGGGCTGCTCCAGTCGACGAGTTCGAAGCTCGGCTGGACCCGCTGGAACTGGCGGCAGAACAAGCCCCAGGCGACCTATCTGGCCACACTGGCGGTCGGGAAGTTCGACATCACCACCAGTACGTCGGAGGGTGGAGTGCCGGTCGTCAACGCCTACAGCAAGGACCTCGGCGACAACGACGGGGCGGCTCGGGCCAGCGTGGAGCGGACGGGAGAGCTCGTCGACTGGCTGAGCGGCTACTTCGGCCCCTACCCCTTCAGCTCGGCCGGCGGGTACGTGCCCAACACCACCACCGGGTACGCGCTGGAGACGCAGACCCGCGTGTACTACAGCCCCAAGCAGTTCGCGAACGGCTCCAACACGTCGGTGGTCGTGCACGAGCTGGCCCACCAGTGGTACGGCGACGATGTCTCCCTCAAGGGCTGGAAGGACATCTGGCTCAACGAGGGGTTCGCGCGGTACACGCAGTGGCTGTGGTCCGAGCACGAGGGCGAGGGCACGACGCAGGAGCTCGCCGACTATGTGTACGCGTCGCATCCGGCCGACGATGCGTTCTGGACGGTGAAGCCGGGGGATCCGGGGCCGGACGACCAGTTCGACATCGCCGTGTACGACCGGGGGGCGCTGGCCGTGCAGGCGCTGCGGAACGCGGTGGGCGACGAGGCGTTCTTCGCGATTCTGAAGGGGTGGCCGAAGGAGCACGCGTATGGGAACGCTTCGGTGGGTGACTTCGAGGCGTATGCGGAGAAGGTGTCGGGGAAGTCGCTGGGGTCGTTGTTCGATGCGTGGCTGTTTGAGCCGACGAAACCGGCGGGGCCGGCGTTCAAGGCCGCGGTGGCTCCGGTCCAGCCGAAGTCCTGGAAGCAGATCGAGGCTACGAACTACGTGCACTAAGGGGTTGCCGGGTTCGGTCGTGTGGGGGCTGCGGGTCCGTTGGGGCTGGTCGCGCAGTTCCCCGCGCCCCTAAAGGGGCGCTTCCGTGCCGTAGTCGTAGACGGTGACCGGGATTTTCCTGGCCACCAGTCGGTTCTTTATCAGCGGCTCGATTCGCGACCATTTACCCCCGGCCAACCCGCAGCCTATGCGCGGCATGTGCACCGACGCGCCGAGTTCGATCGCCTCGTCGGCCAGCTTGCCCAGGGCCGTGTCTATCGCCTCGTAGCGGACCGGGACGCCCTTGCTGGCTGTCTTCGTACCCCGCTGGCCGATCATGTTGGCCACCCATATGTAGCGCTCCACGCGCACCAGCTGTGTCGCGCCCAGGGCGAAGTCGTTGTTCGCGCGGTCGCGGTGCCAGGCGCGGTACGCCTTCTCCGGCTCCGGCCAGCGGCGGGAGAGCGCCAGGACGAAGCCCTTTCCCCAGCCCCCCAGGTCGTTGCAGACATGGGCGATCACCTTGACGCCCTTGCCCGTCGGCGCGGTGGCGTCACCCCGGATGTACGTGATCTCCGAAATCTCCGACATGACGCCACCGTAGGCGATGCCACTGACAGTGGCGCCGACCTGCTACTTCGTGAGCTGTGACAGTTCCTTGTCGGCCGTCGCGGAGACCCGGCGGCGGACGCCGAACCAGCCGGCCACGAGCAGCACCGCGATCACCGGGATGAGCAGCAGGGTCTTGCGGCCGACCTCCGGGTCGTTCCACATCATGCCGAGGCAGACCAGCAGGAAGGCGACCGTGGCGATCTCGGTGTACGGGCTGAAGCGGAGGCGGAACGCGGGGCGCTCGACCAGGCCGGCCTTCGCGCGGCGGACGAAGACCAGGTGGCAGACCATGATGATCACCCAGGTGCTGATGATGCCGAGGGAGGCCACGTTCAGGACGATCTCGAAGGCCTGGCTGGGCACCAGGTAGTTCAGGCCGACGCCGAGCACACAGACCGCGCAGGTCAGCAGGATGCCGCCGTAGGGGACCTGGCTGCGGTTCATGCGGGCGGTGAACCTGGGGGCCGAGCCGGCCATGGCCATGGAGCGCAGGATGCGGCCCGTGGAGTACAGGCCGGAGTTGAGAGAGGACATGGCGGCGGTCAGGACGACCAGGTTCATCACGTCGCCGGCACCGGAGACGCCGATCTTGGAGAGGACCGTGACGAAGGGGCTCTCGTCGGCCGAGTAGACCGAGCCGGGCAGGAGCAGGGCCAGCAGGACGACCGAGCCGACGTAGAAGATGCCGACGCGCCACATGATCGAGTTCACCGCGCGCGGGACGACCTTCGCGGGCTCGGCGGTCTCGCCCGCCGCGACGCCGACCAGTTCCAGGGCCGCGTACGCGAAGATCACGCCCTGCATGACGAGGACGACCGGCATCAGGCCGTGCGGGAAGACGCCGCCGTGGTCGGTGATCGCGCTCAGGCCCGGGGTGTGGCCGTCGACCCTGTGCTGGGTGGCCAGCAGGAAGATGCCGACCAGCATGAAGCCGACCAGGGTGGCGACCTTGATGATCGCGAACCAGAACTCCATCTCGCCGAAGATCTTCACCGAGATGAGGTTCACCGCGAGGACCACGGCCAGGGCGATCAGCGCGAGCGTCCACTGCGGGACGCTGGTGAACATGGACCAGTAGTGCGTGTAGAGCGCGATCGCGGTGATGTCGGCGATCCCGGTGGTCGACCAGTTGAGGAAGTACATCCAGCCCGCGACGTACGCGCCCTTCTCGCCGAGGAACTCGCGCGCGTACGACACGAAGGAACCGGAGGAGGGGCGGTAGAGGACCAGTTCGCCGAGGGCCCGGACCACGAAGAAGGCGAAGACGCCGCAGACCAGGTAGGTGAGGGCGAGTGCCGGGCCGGCGTTGTGGAGGCGTCCGCCGGCTCCCAGGAAGAGTCCGGTGCCGATCGCGCCGCCGATGGCGATCATGTTGACGTGGCGGGCCTTGAGGTCCTTGCTGTAGCCGGCGTCGCCCGCGTCCGCGGGCGCCTGGGCCGCGTCGGTCCGGGTGGCGACGGCCTGTGCCGTGTTGACGGCGTCCTTGCTCACAGGTGGTTCCACTCTCTGGTGCGCCCGAGCGGGTCGCGCTCGGGTGTCCGGACGTACTCGGTCGGCGCGCTCGGTGGTGGGCACAGACCAAGGCCCCACCTTCCCCCGGACAGCGGGGCGCAGGCGATGGCATAGATCACAGAGCGGAACTTCTCACAAGGTCACGATCATGACGTTCGGGCGAACATCAGCCGAACAAATACTCACGCGTCTCGCGTGGGCCCCAGGTGTCACAACACCGGTGTGACAGCGATACTGCTGCACATGACGACCGACACCGACAGTGATCCCGGGGAGCCGGCGCTCACGATCGACGAGCTGGCCGCGCGGGCCGGCACCACGGTCCGCACGGTCCGGTTCTACGGCACCAAGGGGCTGCTCCCGCCGCCGGTGATCGGTGCGCGCCGGGTGGGCCACTACGGGCGGGAGCACCTGGCCCGGCTGGCGCTGATCGAGGAGCTCCAGCACCAGGGCATGACGCTGGCGGCGATCGAGCGCTACCTGAACCGGTTGCCGCCCGGCCTCAGCCACCACGACCTGGCCGTCCACCGGGCCGTGGTCGCCTCCTGGGCGCCGGACACCGAGGAGACGGTGACGGCCGAGGAGCTGCGGCGACGGGCCGGACGGCCGCTGGCCGCGGAGGACGTCGAGCGGCTCGTCGCCATGGATGTCGTACGGCCCGACGGCGAGACCTACCGCATCGATCCGGGGCTGCTGCGGCTCGCCGTGGAGCTCCTGGACGTTCCGCTGTCGGAGAAGGCGATCCTGGCCGCGCGCACGGTGCTGATCGAGCACTCGCGCGCCGCCGCCCACGAGCTGTCGCAGCTGTTCCGGGCCGAGGTGGCGGAGCGGGCCGAGAAGGACGTGAAGTCCCTGTCCGCGCACATGCAGCCCCTGATCGTGCAGGCGCTGCTGACGGCCTTCCAGCGGTCGCTCAGGGCGGAGGTCCACCAGTGGCTTCCGGAGTCAGAGGAAGGCCGACCCTCCTGACACGTTGAGCGTCTGCCCGGTCAGGAAACCGCTGCCCTCGTCCACCACGTAGAGGAGCGTCGAGACCAGGTCGGACGTCTCCTGGGTGCGCGGCACGACCTGCTGGGAGCGGACGTGCTCGAACCCGCCGTCCGCGCCGACCGTGCGCTCGGCGGTCGCGGTGCGCACCATGCTGGGCGCGATCGCGTTGACCGTGATGTCGTACGGCCCGAGGGCCCCGGCCAGCGCACGGGTGAAGCCGATCAGGCCGGTCTTCGAGGCGACGTACGGGACCATGTCGGGCGGCGCGGTGAACACGGCCGCCGAGGCGATGTTGACGATGCGGCCCCACCCGCTCGCCTTGAGATGGGGCAGCGCGGCCCGGGTGACCAGGAACGGCGCCTCCAGGTTGACGCGCATGACCCGCCGCCAGTCCTCGGCGGTCGTCTCCTCGAAGGGGCGGGCCGGGTAGACGCCCGCGTTGTTGACGACGACGTGCAGGGTGCCGAACGCGTCGATCACGTGCCGCAGTGCCGCCCGTACCTGCTCCTCGTCGGTGACGTCGGCGACGAGTTCCAGATAGTCCAGGACCTTCCCCGCGGTCTCCGTCTGCGGGACCAGGTCGAGGCCGGCGACCCGGTAGCCGCGCCCCGCGAGCGCGATGGCGAACTCCTGTCCGAGCCCCTGTGCCGCTCCGGTCACCAGTGCGGTCCGCGTCTGCATGGGGCGAGTGTGATGACCCGTCGGCGCGGAGGGCAAGACCGTGTTCCACTCGCCGGAACGGGCCGGTTGCCGTGCGGGGCCGGGGGATCGACGCTGCGGGGCGACCCCAGCGCCAGCCGTACGGGAGCCGTGCCCGATGACCGAGAGCGAGCGTGCCGTGGACGACGCCGAGCGCGCCCGTGGACAGGGCGGCGGGCCGCGCCGACGTCCTCCCCCAGTGCTTGACGCCTGGGGGTGCCCCCATCCGCGCCGGCTGGTCCGGGACGAGCTGGGCGTGCTGCTCGTGCTGGGGTTGCTCGTCGCCGCGATCGGCATCCCGTACCCGGACTTCCTGAGCAGCGGGAACCTGCTGTCCACCGCGCACAACTCGGTCTACATCTCGCTGATGGCGTGCGGCATGGTGTTCGCGCTGTCGATGCGCGAGGTCGACCTGTCGGTGGGCGGGACGTACGCGATGGTCCTGGTGGTCGGGGCGCTGCTGGTGCGGGCCGGGGTCGAGGCGTGGCTCGCGGTGCCGGTGATGCTGGTGACCGGGGCGGTGCTGGGGGTGTTCAACGCGCTGGTGACCACGCTGCTCGCGCTGCCTTCGTTCATCGTGACGCTGGGCACGCTGATGCTGTACCGGGGGGTCGGGCTGGCGCTTGCGGACGGCAAGCAGATCACCGATCTGCCGCTGGACGACTCGTTCTTCACGTTCGCGGGCGGCGATCCGGGCGGGGTGCCGTTCGCGCTGTGGGTGCTGCTGGTGGTGGCCGTGGTGCTCGCCGTGGTGCTCTCGCGGACGCGGTTCGGGGCGCGGGTGCGGGCGATCGGCTCCAACCCGGACGCGGCCGAGTTCAGCGGTATCCCGGTCGTGCGCACCCGGATCGAGGCCCTGGCGCTGTCCGGCCTGACCACGGCGTGCGCGGCCGCGCTGGCCCTCGCCTTCTACGGCGCCGGCGACCCGACGCTCGGCCAGGGCTACGAACTCCAGGCCATCGCCGCCTGCATCATCGGCGGCACCCCGCTGGCCGGCGGGCGGGGTTCGGTGGTCGGCGCGGTGGCCGGGGCGATGATCCTGTCGGTCGTGGCGGCCGGCCTTGTGTTCTTCGAAGTACCCATCAACTGGACGTCGTTCGCGACCGGCGGGGTCATCCTCGTCGCGGTCGCGGCGGACAGCGCGCTGCGCCGCACGGGGCGCCGACGCAAGTGACGTATTGGAGGCCGTGATGCACCCCCGATTCCGTACGGTGTCCGCCGCGCTCGGCGCGCTGCTGCTGCTCGGCGCGGCCGGCTGCGGCAGCAGCGGCCCCGGCAAGGGCGACAGGCTGAACATGGGCATCGCGGTCGCCAACATCTCGCTCAACTTCGCCCACGAGATGGTGCTCGGCGCGCAGAGTGCCGCGAGCCACGCGGGCAAGGTCGACTTCCAGGCGGTGGGGCCGCCGAACACGGACGGTCCGGCCGAGGCCCAGCTCTTCCAGAACCTGACCACCCGCGCCAAGGACGGCATCGTCCTGGAGAACCTGGACCCGCCGATCTTCACCCGCCCCGCGGCCCGGGCCGTCGACCAGGGCATCCCGGTGGTCGCCCTGGACACCTCGCCCACCGACGGCAGCAAGGTGAACTTCTATGTGGGCAACGACAATTACGCCCTCGGTGAGCTGATGGCGAAGGAGGCGCTGAAGCGGCTCGGCGCCGACCCGAAGGGGGAGATCGTCATCGGGGTGCCGAACCCGGGCACGCCCGTGCTGGACAACCGGGCCAAGGGGATCTCCGACACCTTCGCGAAGGAGGCGCCGGGCGTCAAGGTCCTCGGCCCCTTCCAGACGTACAGCGATCCCGGTCAGAACTACAGCTCCTGGTCGGCGCAGGTCAACGCGCATCCGGACGCGCTCGCCTTCCTGGGCGTCGGGGACGCCGACAGCTACAACCTCGCCAAGATCAAGAAGGCGGAGCACGGAAAGTGGCTGACGGCCGGCTTCGACGTCGACCCGAAGACGCTGGAGGCGGTCAAGGACGGTTCGAACTTCGTCACCATCGACCCGCAGCACTTCCTCAAGGGCTACCTCTCCACGGCGATGCTGATCGAGGCGGTCCGCGACAAGGGCGGGAAACTGCCCCAGGGTTGGTTCCTCTCCCCCGGCGCGGTGGTCGACTCCTCCGACATCGACGCGATCATCGCCCGGCAGAAGTCGGCGACGGCGGCGTACGACTGGTACAAGCCGACGATCGACAAGCTGCTCGGCGACGAACAGGCCAACCTCAAACCGCTGAAGGACGCGCGCTGAGATGACCGACGTCCTGGTGGCCGGGGATCTCGTCAAGTCCTACGGCGGAGTAAGGGCGTTGGACGGCGCGTCGATCACGCTGCGCACCGGCGAGGTGCACGCCCTGGTCGGCGAGAACGGCGCCGGCAAGTCGACGCTGGTACGCATCCTGTCGGGGACGCTGGCGGCGGACGCGGGAGCGGTGCGGTCGGCCGACGGCACCCGGATCGCCGTCGTCTCCCAGGAGTTGAGCCTGTTCCCCGATCTCACCGTGCGGGAGAACCTCTTCCCGAACGGCGAGCTGCGCCGGTTCGGGCTCGTCGACCGGAGCGCGATGGACCGGGCCGCCGGACCGGTCCTGGCCGAGCTGGGACTGGACGTCGACCTCGGCGCCCGCCTCGCCGGACTCCCCCTCGCGGACCGGCAGTTGACGGAGATCGCCCGGGCGCTGCTGCGCAGCCCCCGCCTCCTGGTCCTGGACGAACCGACGTCCGCGCTGCCGGCGGAGGCGGTGGACCGCCTGGAACGCGTCCTGCGCACGCTCACCGCCCGGGGCATCGCGGTCCTCTATGTCACCCACTTCCTGGACGAGGTGATGCGGTTCGCCCAGCGGGTGACGGTACTGCGGGACGGCAGGGTGGCGCTGGCGGGCGTACGCCGGGCCGAGGTGGACGTGCCGGAGCTGGTGGCGGCGATGCTGGGCGGCGGCGGTCAGGGACAGCCGGTGCGCCGGGCCCGGGCGGTGGCCGAGGGACCGGCACCGGTGGTGCTGTCCGGGGTGAGCGTGCCGGGCCGGCTGGCGGATGTGACGTTGCGGGTGCGGGCGGGCGAGGTCGTCGGGGTCGCGGGGCTGCAAGGGGCGGGTCATCTGGACGCGTTGGAGGTGGTGTGCGGTCGTACCGCCGTGTCGGCGGGCCGGGTCGACATCGGCGGCCGGGGGCTGCCGCGCTCCCTGCGGGAGGCGGTCCGCTCGGGGGTCGCCTTCGTGCCCAGCGACCGCAAGCGCTACGGGCTGATGACGGACCGGACGGTGTGGGAGAACACGACGTCGGTGACCTGGCTGGCCCTGGGCCGGGACGGGGTGCTGCCGGCGCGCGCCGAACTGGTGCGCCGTACGGCCGACCTGACCGGGCGGCTGCGGCTGCGCGGTGGGCCGTACGACGTGGTGGCGCGGCTGTCCGGCGGCAACCAGCAGAAGGTCGTCTTCGCCAAGTGGCTGGCCACCGACCCGAAGATCGTCGTCCTGGACGATCCGACGCGCGGTGTCGACATCGGCGTACGGGCCGAGATGCACCGTATCGTCGGCGAGTTGGCGGCGGGCGGCGCGGCCGTGCTGCTCGCCTCGACCGACCTCGCGGAGCTGACGGAGGTGTGCGACCGGGTGCTGGTGTTCGTGCGCGGGCGGATCGCCGGGGAGCTGTCCGGGGAAGGGCTGACGGAGCGGGGACTGGCGGTGGCGATGCAGCAGGGCTCGGGCTGACGGATTCCGGGAGCACCTGCGGGAGCACCCGCGCCGCCTGCGCCGCCTGCGCGGCCTCCTCAGGCCGACAGTTTCCGGGTGAGTGCGCGTGCCGCCGCGCAGACCGAGGCGCCGACCCGGTCCACGTCGAGGCGCCGGGTCCCGCCGGTCACGGAGAGCGCGGCGACCGGGCGGGAGCCGCGGCCGAGCGCGTACACGGGTGCCGCGACCGCCGAGATGCCCACCTCCGCCTCCTCCAGGTTGACGCCGTAGCCGCGGGCCCGGGTGAGGGCGAGGTCGCGGGCCAGCTGTCCCGGCAGCACCAGGGTGCGCGGGGTCAGCCGGGGCAGGGTGCGGTGCGGCGGGCTGGGGTCCTGGGCGAGGAAGACCTTGCCGGTGGCGGTGCAGTGGGCGGGCAGCCGGCCGCCGCTGCGGGAGACGATCGGGGTGGCGCGCCGGCTGGTGATCTTCTCCAGGAAGAGGGTGTCGGACCCGTCCGGCACGGCCAGGTGGACGTTCTCCCGGGTCGCCTCGTGCAGATCGCCCAGGTACGGCAGCGCCGCGTCCCGCAGCTCCCGCACGGTCGGCGCCGACTGCCCCAGCACGAACAGGGCGAGCGCGAGCCGGTAACTCCCCTCGGCGGTCCGCTCGACCAGGCCCAGTCGCACCAGCTCCCCGACCATCCGGTGCACGGTGGGTTTGGGCAGGCCGCTGCGCTGGGCGAGTTCGGCGAGCGGGAGCGCGGTCCCGGCGTCACCGCAGGCGCGCAGGAGGAGGGCGCCGCGGGCGAGTACGGACTTCGGAGGCTGGCGGTCCGACATGCAGCGATGGTCGTCTCGGTGGGGGCGGCACGACAAGGTGTGCGGCAGAAGGAGTTCATGGGCGCAGGGGCACGTCCACCAGAAGCGGCGCGCGCAGCTCTCCCGCTCCGGCCACCAGTTCGCGCAGATGATCGGCGCTGCGGGCCCGTACCGCGTCCACCCCGAAGAATCCCGCCGCCCGGGTGAAGTCCAGTTCGCCCAGCTCCGTCCCCGGGCAGGTGCCCTTGCCTCCCATCGACGCGTAGGTGTCCTGGAGCGTGCGGTAGACCCCGTTGCCTATGACGACGAACAGCACCGGTACCGACTCGCGGGCCGCGCTCCACAGCCCCTGGAGGCCGAAGAGGGTGCAGCCGTCGCCGAGGACCGCCACCACGGGCCGGCCGGGCTCGGCGAGGGCGCGGCCGACGGCTGCTCCGATGCCCCAGCCCAGGCCGCCGCCCACGGCGTGGGTGTAGCTGCCGGGGCGTTCGAGGCGGACGAGCCGGCGCAGCAGGAGGCCGACGGTGATGGCCTCCTCGACCACCACGGCGCCCTGGGGCAGCCCGTCGGCGACCGCGTGGGCGGCGGCCCAGGGGGCCAGAGGTGCGGCGGAGTAGGCGGCGCGGGCGGCGGACTCGGCGTCCGCCCGTTCGGCGGTGTGCCGCTCGCCCGCCTCCCTGGTCCGGGACGCCGCGAGGGGCACCCGGTCGCGCAGGAGGTCGGCCAGCCGGTGGAGGGACGGGGCCGGCGCGCCGACCAGGCCCACGTCGGCAGGGAAGTTGCGGCCGATCTCGTCCGCGTCGGAGTCGAGTTGGAGGACCGTGAGCCCGGGTGGCAGGGCGGGGCCGGGGCTGTAGTGGTGCGGGGTGAAGGCGTGGGCGCCCGCGACGAGGACGGTG
The DNA here is from genome assembly GCF_040652235.1 of Streptomyces sp. NPDC048277. Taxonomy (NCBI): domain Bacteria; kingdom Bacillati; phylum Actinomycetota; class Actinomycetes; order Kitasatosporales; family Streptomycetaceae; genus Streptomyces; species Streptomyces sp. NPDC048277. Next base: position 194,597 of record NZ_JBEZLQ010000005.1, on the reverse strand, counting down.
TCGTAGCGGGCGAGGGTCTCCCGGATGACGTCGTGGCGGGGCGGGAGCATCCCCGCGTACAGGGGGTGGGTGGTCGGGAAGTCCAGGCAGTCGGCCATCGGCTGGTGGTGGACCGGGGCGCCGCATGCCTCGGCCACCCGGATCAGTTCGGCGAGCGCGTTCTCCCGGCCGACTCCGTCCCCGGCCACGATTCCGGGCCGGGCCGCGGCGGCCAGCAGCGCGGCCGCGCGGTCCAGCCCGGCTGCGGGGCCGAGGACCGGCGGCACCGTGCGGGCCGGGACCTCGACCTCCGTGTCCTCCGTCAGCAGGTCCATCGGGACGGACAGGAACACCGGGCCCGCGGGCGGCCGTACGGCGAGGGCGAAGGCGCGGCGCAGGGCCAGCGGGAGGTCGCGGGCGTGCTGGATGTCGTGGGCCGCCTTGACGGCGGGGCGGGCGAGGCCGACCAGGTCGCCGGAGAGCATGGGGTCCTGCTGGAGGTGGCGGCGGTCCTGCTGGCCCGCCGTGACCACCAGCGGGGTGCGGGAGCGGCGGGCGTTGAGGAGGCCGATCAGGCCGTTGGCGAGGCCCGCGGCGATGTGCAGGCTGACGAAGGCGGGGCGGCCGGTGCCGCGGGCGTAGCCGTCGGCCATCGAGACGACCGCGCCCTCGTGCACGCCGGGGACGTACTCGGGGGCGTCGGCGGCCTCCGACAGGGCCGCCAGGAACGGCAGTTCGGTCGTGCCCGGGTTGCCGAAGACCCGGTCCACGCCCTCGCCGCGCAGGATCTCCAGCAGGGCGAGGGCGGGACGGTATCCCATGGGGGCTCCTAGGGGGAGGCGGGACCGGTGACCGGCTCGGTCAGCGTCCGGTTCCGCCTCCCCCGGGAGCAAGCCCGGCGTGTCGCTCAGCGACACACACGCGTCAGCGGCCGTCGGTGAAGGTCTCCCCCTTCTCCGCCTTCTCGACCAGCAGCGCGGGCGGGGTGAACCGCTCGCCGTAGGTCTCCGCGAGTTCACGCGCGCGTGCCACGAAGCCCGGCACGCCCCCCTCGTAGCCGTTGATGTACTGGAGCACACCGCCGGTCCAGCCGGGGAAGCCGATGCCGAAGATCGATCCGATGTTGGCGTCGGCGACCGAGGTCAGGACCCCCTCCTCCAGGAGGCGGACGGTGTCGAGCGCCTCGGAGAAGAGCATGCGCTCCTGCATGTCCCGGAACGGAATCCGGCGGCCCGGCTCGGTGAAGTGCTCGCGCAGCCCCGGCCACAGACCGGCGCGCTTGCCGTCCTCGGCGTAGTCGTAGAAGCCCGCTCCGCCGCTGCGCCCGGGCCGCCCGAACTCGTCGACCATGCGGTCGATGACCGCTTCGGCCGGGTGCGCGGTCCAGGTGCCGCCGGCCTCCTCGACGGCCAGCCGGGACTCCCGGCGGATCTTCTGGGGCAGGGTGAGGGTCAGCTCGTCCATCAGGGAGAGCACCTTGGCCGGGTAGCCGGCCTGGGCCGCCGCCTGCTCGACGGAGGCGGGCTCGATGCCCTCGCCGACCATGGCGACGCCCTCGTTGATGAAGTGGCCGATCACCCGGGAGGTGAAGAAGCCGCGCGAGTCGTTGACGACGATCGGCGTCTTGTTGATCTGCCGGACCAGGTCGAAGGCGCGGGCGAGGGCGTCGTCGCCGGTGCGCTCGCCCTTGATGATCTCGACGAGCGGCATCTTGTCGACGGGCGAGAAGAAGTGCAGGCCGATGAAGTCGCTCTGCCGCTCGACGCCCTCGGCGAGGGCCGTGATGGGCAGGGTGGAGGTGTTGGAGCAGAGCAGCGCGTCGGGGGCGACGACGGACTCGATCTCCTGGAAGACCTTGTGCTTGAGGGCGGTGTCCTCGAAGACGGCCTCGATGACCGCGTCACAGCCGGCGAGGTCCTGCGGGTCCCCGGTGGGCGTGATGCGGGCGAGCAGCGCGTCCGCCTTCTCCTGGCTGGTGCGGCCCTTCGCGACGGCCTTGGCGCACAGCTTCTCGGAGTAGCCCTTGCCCTTCCGCGCGGCCTCGGCCGAGACGTCCTTGAGGACGACGTCGATGCCCGCGCGGGCGCACGAGTAGGCGATGCCGGCGCCCATCATGCCCGCGCCGAGGACGGCGACCCTGGTGACCTTGCGGGGCTCGACGCCCTGGGGGCGGTTGGCGCCGGAGTTGACGGCCTGGAGGTCGAAGAAGAACGCCTGGATCATGTTCTTGGAGATCTGCCCGGCGGCCAGTTCGACGAAGTAGCGGGCCTCGATGACCTGGGCGGTCTCGAAGTCGACCTGGCTGCCCTCGACGGCGGCGGCGAGGATACGGCGCGGCGCCGGGTAGGGGGCGTTGTTGGTCTGCTTGCGCAGGGACGCCGGGAACGCGGGCAGGTTGGCCGCGAACTTGGGGTTGGCGGGCGTGCCGCCGGGGATCCGGTAGCCGGGCTTGTCCCAGGGCTGCTGGGACTCGGGGTTGGCGTCGATGAAGGCGCGGGCCTTGGCCAGCAGGTCCTCCGGCGACTCGGCCACCTCGTGGATCAGGCCGTTCTGCAGCGCGCGCGTGGCGTTGTACTGGGTGCCCTGGAGGAGGACCTTCAGCAGCGCGTCGGCGATGCCGAGCAGGCGTACGGTGCGGACGACTCCGCCGCCGCCCGGGAGCAGGCCGAGGGTGACCTCGGGGCAGCCGATCTTGGTGCCGGGGGTGTCGAGGGCGACGCGATGGTGGCAGGCGAGGGCGAGTTCGAAGCCGCCGCCGAGGGCCGCGCCGTTGATGGCGGCGACGACCGGCTTGCCGAGGGTCTCGATGCGGCGCAGGCTGCGCTTGATCGCGAGGCCGCCGTCGAAGAGGTCCTGGGCGGTCTCGGGGGTGACCCGGATGAGGTCGCGCAGGTCGCCGCCGGCGAAGAAGGTCTTCTTGGCGGAGGTGAAGACGACGCCCCGGATCGAGTCCTTCTCGGCTTCCAGGCGGTCGGCGATCGCGGCGATCGACGCGACGAAGGCCGCGTTCATGGTGTTGGCGGACTGGTCGGGGTCGTCGAGGACGAGGGTGACGACACCGGTGTCGTCCTGTTCCCAGCGGATGGTGGTGCTCTCGGTCATGGCTCGTGTCTCCGTGAAGTCTCTTGGTTCCGCGGGGATTTCAGACGCGCTCGACGATGGTGGCGATGCCCATGCCGCCGCCCACGCAGAGGGTGGCGAGGCCGTAGCGCTTGTCCTGGCGCTCCAGTTCGTCGACGAGCGAGCCGAGGATCATCGCGCCGGTGGCGCCGAGCGGGTGGCCGAGCGCGATGGCGCCGCCGTTGACGTTTACCTTGTCCAGGGACAGGCCCATGTCCTTCACGAAGCGCAGCACGACCGCCGCGAACGCCTCGTTGATCTCGACGAGGTCGATGTCGTCGATGCTGAGGCCTGCCTTGGCGAGGGCCTTGCGGGTGGCGGGCGCGGGGCCGGTGAGCATGATGGTCGGCTCGGAGCCGGAGACGGCGGCCGAGACGATCCGCGCGCGCGGGGTGAGGCCGTAGCGCTCGCCGATCTCCTTGGTGCCGATGGCGACCAGGGAGGCGCCGTCGACGATGCCGGAGGAGTTGCCCGCGTGGTGGACGTGGTCGATCTGCTCGACCCAGTGGTACTTCTGCAGGGCGACCGCGTCGAAACCGCCCAGTTCGCCGATGTCGGCGAAGGAGGGCTTGAGCTTGGCGAGGGAGTCGGCGGTGGTGCCGGGCCGCAGGTGCTCGTCGTGGTCGAGGACGACGAGGCCCGCGCGGTCCTTCACGGGGACCACGGAGCGCTCGAAGCGGCCCTCCTTCCAGGCGGTCGCCGCGCGCTCCTGGGAGAGCGCCGCGTACTCGTCGACGTCCCGGCGGGAGAAGCCCTCGATGGTGGCGATCAGGTCGGCGCCGATGCCCTGCGGCACGAAGTTGACGGCGAGGTTGGTCATCGGGTCGTTGAACCAGGCGCCGCCGTCGGAGGCCATCGGCACCCGGGACATGGACTCGACGCCACCGGCGAGGACCAGGTCCTCGAAGCCGGAACGGACCTTGGCCGCGGCCATGTTGACGGCTTCCAGGCCGGACGCACAGAAGCGGTTCTCCTGGACGCCGGCCACCGTGTCGGGCAGTCCGGCGGCGATCGCGGCGATCCGCGCGATGTCGGAGCCCTGGTCGCCGACCGGGCCGACGACGCCGAGCACGACGTCGTCGATCGCGGCCGGGTCGAGGTCCGGGAAGCGGTCGCGGATCTCGTGGATGAGACCGACGACGAGGTCGATGGGCTTCGTGCCGTGCAGGGCGCCGTTCGCCTTGCCGCGGCCGCGCGGGGTGCGGATCGCGTCGTACACGTACGCTTCGGTGCTCACTGACAAGCCTTTCAACGAGGGTTTTGTGCGCGGTGGGGGCAGAGCCGGTTCCTGCCGGCTCAGAGCCAGTTCTTGACGGTCTCGACCAGACGGGCCGGGTCCGGGCCGACGGGGGCGATGTCGAGCATGGTCACGCCCGCCTCGCGATAGGCCTCGATGCGGTCGCGGACATAGCCCTCGGGGCCGCACAGGGATATGAGCTCGCAGAACTCGTCCGGTACGGCCGCCTCGGCCTCCTTCTTGCGGCCGGCGAGGTACAGCTCCTGGATGAGCCGGGCCTCCTTCTCGTAGCCGTAGGCGACGGCGAGGTCGTTGTAGAAGTTCTTGCCGGGTGCCCCCATGCCGCCGACGTACAGGGCGATCTTGGGGCGGACCAGGTCGCGGGCGGCGGCCGCGTCCGGGCCGATGGCGAGCGGGCCGCCGGCGACGACCTGGAGCGGTCCGAGGGCCGGGTCGCGGCGGGCGGCGCCCTCCGCCAGGGGCGTGCCCCAGACCTGGTGGGCCTTCTCGGGGACGAACAGGGTGGGCAGCCAGCCGTCGGCGATCTCGGCGGTCATCCGGACGTTGGCCGGGCCCAGCGAGGCGACGTAGAGCGGGACCGCGGGGCGCACCGGCCTGCTGAGGATCTTCAGGGGCTTGCCGAGGCCACCGGGGCGGGGCATGTCGGTGATGCCGTGGTGGTCGATGACCTCGCGGCGCAGGATGCGCCGGGTGAGCTCGACGGTCTCGCGGGTCCGGCCGAGGGGCCGGTCGTACGCCTTCCCGTGCCAGCCCTCGACCACCTGCGGGCCGGAGGCGCCCAGCCCGATGATCGCGCGGCCGCCGGAGACCGCGTCGAGGCCGGCGGCCGTCTGGGCGATCAGGGCGGGGGTGCGGGAGTAGACGTTGAGGATCGCGGAGCCGATCTTCATGCGCTCGGTGCGGGCGGCCAGGTAGCCCATGATCGTGGGCGAGTCGAAGCCGTAGGCCTCCGCGACCCAGACCGCGTCGAGGCCCGCCGACTCCAGTGCGGCCGCCTGGTCCGCGGCCGTGCGCGGGTCGCCGGCGTAGTCGAGGAAGGTGGAGAGCTCCATCAGGTGGCGTCCTTGTCGTGGTCGTCGAGGAGTGCCGGTACGTCCCAGTCGCGGGCCACTCCGGTGGTGTCGGCGCCCGGCCGGGCGGGGGCGCTGCGGACCGTGGTGGGGGTCGCGGAGAAGCGGGGGGCGGGGGCCGGCTGGGTGATGCCGCCGTGGTCGGTGAAGGTGCCGCGGGCTGCCAGATGGGGGTGGTGCGGGGCCTCGCGGAGGGACAGCACGGGGGCCACGCAGGCGTCGGAGCCCTCGAAGACGGCCGTCCACTCGTCGCGGGTGCGGGCCTTGAAGCGGGCGGCGACCCGCTCCCGCAGCTCGCCCCAGCGGGTCCAGTCCTTGCGGGCGTCCGCCAGGTCGTCCAGGCCGCCCAGCAGCCGGAGGAACTCGGCGTAGAACTGCGGCTCCAGGGCGCCGACCGCCATGTGCCCGCCGTCGGCGGTCTCGTAGGTGCCGTAGTACGGGCAGCCGCCGTCCAGCAGGTTGGCGGCGCGCCGGTCCTGCCAGCCGCCCGCGGCCACCATGCCGTGGATCATCGCGGCGAGGTGGGAGGTGCCGTCCACGATGGCGGCGTCCACGACCTGGCCGGTGCCGGTCTCGCGCGCGTGGTGCAGCGCGGCCAGGACGCCGACGACGAGGTAGAGGGAGCCGCCCGCGTAGTCGCCGAGCAGGTTGGCGGGGACCGCCGGGGGCTCGTCGGGGCGGCCGATCATGCCGAGGGTGCCGGTGAGGGCGATGTAGGCGATGTCGTGGCCCGCGCGGTGGGCCAGCGGGCCCTCCTGGCCCCAGCCGGTCATCCGGCCGTAGACCAGGCGGGGGTTGCGGGCGTCGCAGTCCCGCGGACCGACACCGAGGCGCTCGGCGACGCCGGGGCGGTAGCCCTCGATCAGGATGTCGGCGCGCTCGGCGAGGTCGAGGACGCGGGCGGGGCCGTCCGGGGACTTGAGGTCGACGAGCACCGAGCGCTTGTTGCGGTTGGTGACGTCGTACGCCGGGTCGATCGCGAGTCCCTGGCCGCCGGGCCGGTCGACGCGGACGACGTCGGCGCCCAGGTCGGCGAGGAGCATGGCGGCGAACGGGCCCGGTCCGATGCCGGCCAGTTCGAGCACGCGCACACCGGAGAGCGGGCCGTGTCCTGGCGTCCCTGCCGTGGTCATGCCGCCCCCAGTCATGTGACACAACTGATGTAACACCGATGATGCTAAGAACACGTTCCACTGGGCACAAGGGTCTGTGGGCAAGTGGCGAGCAAGCGCTTAGTCAAGATACCCGGTGGGGGTGCGTCCGCACTCCTCACGCTAACCTCGGCCACCGACAACGGCGCGGGTTGCACCACCGAGAGGTGTCATGAGCAGGCTGAAAACGACGGACCGTCCGTACGACATCGTGCTTTTCGGAGCCACCGGCTTCGTCGGCGAACTCACCGCCGAGTACCTGGCCGCGCACGCCCCCGAGGGCCTGCGCTGGGCTGTCGCGGCTCGGGACGAGCGCAAGCTGGAGGCGCTGCGCGAGCGGCTGCCGGGCGGCACGGACGTCGGCCTGCTGCGCGCCGACGTCGCGGAGCCCGCCACGGTCCGCGCCCTCGCCGAGCACGCGCGCGTGGTGGCCACCACGGTCGGCCCCTACGGCCGTTACGGCGCCGACCTGGTCGCGGCCTGCGCGGACACCGGGGCGGACTATCTGGACCTGTGCGGCGAGCCCGAGTTCGTGGACCTGATGTACGTCCGGCACGACGCACGCGCGCGTGAGACGGGCGCCCGCCTGGTGCACGCCTGCGGCTTCGACTCGGTACCGCACGACCTGGGCGCGTACTTCACCGTCCGTCAGCTGCCGGAGGGCGTGCCGCTGACCGTGGACGGGTTCGTGACCGCCGACGCGACCTTCTCCGGCGGCACCTTCGCCTCGGCGCTGGACCAGTTCGCGCGCCCCCGGCAGCTGCTCGCCGCCGCCCGGGACCGGGCCCGGCACGAGCCCCGGCTGGTGAGCCGCCGGGCGAGCGCACCGGCCGGCGCCCCGCGTTTCGCGCCGGAGGTCGGCGCCTGGGCGCTGCCGCTGCCCACCATCGACGCGCAGATCGTGTGCCGGTCCGCGAAGGCCCTGGACCGCTACGGCCCCGACTTCCGTTACCGGCACTACGCGGCCGTCAGGAACCTGCCGGTGGTGCTCGGCGGGGTCGCGGCCGTCGGCGCGGTCGCGGCGGCCGCCCAGGTGCCGCCCGCCCGGCGCTGGCTGTCGGACCGGCTCAAGCCCGGGGACGGGCCGAGCGCGGAGAAGCGGGCCCGCAGCTGGTTCACGGTCCGGTTCGTCGGCGAGGGCGGCGGACGCCGCGTGTTCACGGAGGTCTCGGGCGGCGATCCCGGCTACGGCGAGACGGCGAAGATGTTCGCCGAGGCCGCCCTGTCCCTGGCCTTCGACGACCTGCCGCCGACGGCAGGCCAGGTCACCACCGCGCAGGCGATGGGCGACGCGCTGACCGAGCGGCTGCGCGCGGCCGGGATCGGGTTCCGGGTGGCGTCGACGCGCTGAGCGCTCCGCCGGTGGTGCCGCGATACGCCGTCGATCGTCTGCGGCGGCGTCGTGGCCGGTCGCGCAGTTCCCCGCGCCCCCCTTCGGGGCGCTACCGATTCAGGGCGCTGCCAAGTCCCCTAGGACTGCCACTGGAGCACGGTGTAGACCATCCCGGCCACCCAGCCCGAACCTGCCAGCACGGCGAGGACCAGCGCGGCGGTCATGGCCCGCTCGACGGGCTGGGCGGGGCCGGCAACGGACTCGGGGGCGCGGTGTGTCGTCATGCGGCCAGCCTGCCGCCGGACTGTAACAGCGGCATCCGTACTCGTACTCAGAATCGCTACTCAGGCCAAGGCTTCACTCAGTGCCCTGCGGCACAGCGCGTCCGCGCGGCGGGTGGTCTCCGGCAGGCGGTACTTCGGGGTGAGCGCGAGCGTGTGGGCGCAGGCGTTGTCCAGGCTCACCCGGTGGCCGACGGAGACGAAGACCGGTTTGACGGCGTCCCGGGTGCGCAGGGCGCGGCCGACCTCCTCGGTGCCGGCGAGCAGCGGTGCGTGGCTGCCGCGCGGGGCGTCCGGGTCGTCGTACGCGAAGGTGAAGGGGTTCTTGGCGACGCCGATGGTGGGCAGGCCGGTGAGGACGCCCAGGTGGCTGGCGAGGCCGAAGCGGCGCGGGTGGGCGAGGCCGTAGCCGTCGCAGACGACCAGGCCCGGCGGGCAGGGCAGGGCGTCCAGGGCGGCCCGTACGGTCGGGATCTCGCGGAAGGCGAGCAGGCCCGGCACGTACGGGAAGGAGACCCGGCCGACGGCGGTCGCCTCGGCGACGACCTCCAGGGTCGCCGCGTCCAGTACGACGGCCGCCGCCGCGACCAGGTCCCGCTCGTCGTCGTAGGCCACGTCGACGCCCGTGACATGCCCGCTGCCGGGCGCCGGACCCGGCTCGTCGAGCACGACCCGCCCCCGCAGCTCGTCCTGCACGGCCAGGGCCTGTTCCTCGGTCGCGGGCCAGCCCGCGGGTACGCATACGGTCGTCATGGTGGCCACGAGCGTACGGCGCTCCACGCGCGCGTGCCGTGCGGGTCAGCTCTTCCCTTGATGCCGCGTGGCATGGCCACCGCTCCCTCCGTGGGTGCGCGGCCACCGGGTACCCGCGCGTCAGCTCTCCAGGCGTGCCGCCCGCCCCTGCTCGCCGGCCGCCCAGCAGCTCAGGTCCGGTGTGCAGGCCACGGTGTCGTACGAGCCGGTGTCGACGGTCCGCCAGGTGCGGCCGCCGTCGGTGGTCAGGTCGGTGCCGGTGGGGCCGACGGCGAGGGCGGTGGTGCGGCTGTGCGGGAGCCAGGCGGCGCCGGAGCGGTAGGCGGGCGGTGGTGTGGTGGCGGGCTGCCAGCTGTGGCCGCCGTCGGGGGTGACCGCGGCCGCCCGCGGGGAGGGCTGGTCGGCACGGTAGTCGCCGCCGACGGCGAGGCCGTGGGTGCGGTCGCGGAAGGCGAGGGCGAAGACACCCTTGGCCGGGTCGCCCGCCGGGATCGGCGTGTCGGCGGCGGTCCAGGTGCGGCCGCGGTCGGTCGAGTGCAGCACGCGCGCGTGCGCGCCGCCGCCGGTGGCCAGCCACGCGTCCTTCGGCCCGGAGGTGACCAGGCACTGGCCGCTCGCCGCGAAGCCCGCCTCGCCGTCCAGGGCGGCCGACATGCCCGCGTTCGGCAGCACGCGCCAGGAGCGGCCGCCGTCGCTGGTGGACAGGATGCGGAACTTCCCCTCGACCGGGTCGCTCATGGCGAGGCCGTGGCGGCGGTCGAAGAAGGCCATGCAGTCGTAGAACGCGGCGGGGTCGGTGTTGCGGAAGGACTCGGTCCAGGTCGCCCCGCCGTCGTCGGTGCGGTAGACCCGGGACGCCTCGCCCTCGCCGATCGCCAGCACCACCGCGCGGCGCGCGTCGAACGCCTCGACGTCCCGGAACTGCAGGTCGCCCGCGCCCGGCGGAGAGACGTTCCGCCAGCTCGTCCCGCCGTCCGTGGTGCGCAGCACGGTGCCGGCGGTACCGGCCAGCCAGGCGGTGTCGCGGTCGACGGCGGCCAGGCCGCGGAAGCGCACGTCCGGCGTGCCGGTGTCCCTGAGTGCCCAGTGCGGTGCCCGCGTCGCGGCCTGCGCGGAGCCGACGGTCAGCTCGGCCAGCGCCGCCCCGCACGCCACCCCCACGGCCACCACGCGGCTCGTACGTCCCGTTCGTCCTGCCCGTCGCGTGCTCCCCAAGCGCCTCATGGCGCGCGAAGCTAGCCCACTCCCCCGGTGACGTCCAGAGGGCCCGGCAGCCCCGCCGGAGGTAAGCCCATGGTGTGAATACGCCCGGTGACACAGGTCACCCGCGCATCATGTGCACGGATCGGCCACTTCGGTCGTCTCTTCCAGTGCCAGGTCTCACCCGCCCGGAAATTCGTACCACCGTCACAAGGGAGCAAGGCGTTGTCCACCGTCATCGAGCAGCCCGTAGAGGCCCGCCTGGTCGCGGCGTCGCCGCGCATGCCGAGCATTCCCGCCACCCTGCGATACGACCGCGAGGACCCGTTCGCCGTCCGTATGACCTTCCCGGCCCCGGCCACCCTGGAGGGCGTCGACGTCTGCTGGACGTTCTCCCGTGAACTGCTCGAGGCAGGCCTGCACGCGCCGGAGGGCAACGGCGACGTCCGGGTGCGGCCGTACGGCTACGACCGGACCGTGCTGGAGTTCCACGCCCCCGAGGGCACCGCCGTCATCCATGTGCTCACCGGCGAGATCCGCCGGTTCCTGGAGGCGACCGGTGATCTGGTGCCCACCGGTCTCGAACACCTCCAGCTGGATCTGGATCACGATCTGACGGAGCTCATGCGCGACGCGTGCTAGGCGCTCCGCTGGATGGGCGGGGTCATGTCGTCGCTCGTCTGCGGCGTCGTCGTGGCTGGTCGCGCAGTTCCCCGCGCCCCTTCAGGGCGCTATCGCACCGCCATCAAATCGTTCAGTTGCCCGTAGTCGAAGCCGTCCGTCAGCGTGGCGTACGTGCCCGCGCCCAGTAGCTCCCGTGCGGCGCGGCGGGTCAGGGCGTGGGCGGCCTGGGCGATGGCCGAGCCGATGCTCACCCGGGCCACGCCCAGCGAGGCCAGCTCGGCGACCGGCGGTGCGCCAGGGCCTGCCATCACGTTCAGCGGTGCGTCGATCCCCTCGACGAGGAGTCCGACCGTCTTCGGGTCGACGGCCCCGGGGACGAAGATCCCGTCGGCACCGGCGGCGAGGAAGGCGGCGGCCCGCTCCAGTGTGCGGTCCACTCCCCCAGCACCCCTCAGGAACGTGTCGATCCGGACGTTGACGAAGAGCGGCACCCCCGTGGCGTCGGCGGCCTCACGGGCGGCGGCGATCCGGTCGGCCTGCTCGGCGACGGGGCGCAGCGGTCCCGCTCCGGGCTCGTACAGCGCGTCCTCGATGTTCACCCCGACCGCGCCCGCCGCGATCACCGCGCGCACCGTGTCGGCGACGGCCTCCGGGTCCTTGCCGTAGCCCGTCTCGACGTCCGCGCTCACCGGCACCTCGACCGCTGCGGCCAGGCGCGCGACGGCGCCGAGTGCCCGGTCGCGGTCCAGCCGGTCCCCGTCCGCCGCGCCGAGCGCCCAGGCGAGGCCCGCGCTGGTGGTCGCGACGGCGGCGGCGCCCGCGTCCTCGACGATGCGGGCGCTGGTGACGTCCCAGGCGTTCGGCAGGACGAGCGGGGTGCCGGGGACATGCAGGGCGCGGAAGGCGAGGGCACGGTCGCGAAGGGTGCTGCGGTTCGTCATGGCCACGACTCAACCAGCCGGCGGGGGGTGGGCGCTGGCAGGAATCCGACATGCGGGTGGGGCCCCGCCCGGGCCCGCGTTTAATGCGTTGACGCCTCGTCGAGGCCGCTCGTACGGTGTTCGGTGTCCTGTTGTCGTCGATTGGAGAAGGACGTTGCTCGTCTGAGGTTCTGAGACACCGCGTCACACCCGTGAGGTGTGTCTGTGGCGTACGACCTCGGCGTGCGAGCCGTCCTTTGGCGCAGGATCTCTCCCTGGCCCTTCCGGCTTCAGCCTCGCGGTGTCTCGACACGCGTTTGCCCCCGACACCGCAAGCAACCGCGAGGCGCCTTATGTCTTCTTCCGTCAGCTGTACGTCCCTGTCCTTCGCCTGGCCCGACGGCTCCCCCGTGCTCGACGGGCTGGACATCGCCTTCGGCCCCGGCCGCACCGGCCTGGTCGGCGTCAACGGATCGGGGAAGTCGACCCTGTTGAAGCTCATCGCCGGTGAGCTCACCCCCGCCGACGGCACCGTGAAGGTGGCCGGCGAGGTCGGCCACCTCCCGCAGAACGTCACCCTGGACACCGCGCTGCGCGTCGACGAGGCGCTCGGTATCGCCGTCCGGCGGGCCGCGCTGCACGCCATCGAGGCGGGTGACGTGTCCGAGGCGCACTTCGAGACCGTCGGCGACGACTGGGACGTGGAGGAGCGCGCCCTGGTCACCCTCGGCGAACTCGGGCTCGGCCACATCGGCCTCGACCGGACCGTCGGCGAGCTCTCCGGCGGCGAGTCGGTGCTGCTGCGGCTGGCCGCGCTGCTCCTGAGGCGGCCGGACGTGCTGCTGCTCGACGAACCCACCAACAACCTCGACCTGTACGCCCGCAGGCGCCTGTACGCGGCCGTCGCGTCCTGGCCGGGCGTGCTGATCGTGGTGAGCCACGACCGTGAACTCCTCGACCTGGTGGACCAGATCGCCGACCTGCGCGACGGGGAGGTCACCTGGTACGGCGGCAACTTCTCGGCCTACGAGGAGGCCCTCGCCGTCGAACAGGACGCGGCTGAGCGCATGGTGCGGGTCGCCGAGGCCGATGTCCGCAAGCAGAAACGCGAACTGTCCGACGCCCAGGTCAAGTTGGCCAGGCGCAAGCGGTACGGGCAGAAGATGTTCGAGCAGAAGCGCGAGCCGAAGATCGTCATGGGGGCGCGCAGGCGGGCGGCGCAGGAGTCCGCGGGCAAGCACCGCATCATGCACGAGGAGCGCCTCAGCGAGGCGAAGGAGCGGCTGGACGAGGCGGTGGAGGCGGTGCGGGACGACGACGAGATCCGCGTGGAGCTGCCGTACACGGCCGTGCCGCCGGGCCGCCAGGTGCTGACGCTGGAGAACCTGGAACTGGCCCACGGCTCACGGGTGAAGGGCATCCTCGATCTGCGCGGGCCGGAGCGGATCGCGCTGATCGGGCGCAACGGCTCGGGCAAGACCACGCTGTTGCGGACCATCGCCGGGGAGCTGGCGCCGGTCGCGGGCGAGGCGCACGCACACGTGCCGCTGCGCTTCCTGCCGCAGCGGCTGGACGTTCTGGACGGGGAGCTGTCCGTCGCCGAGAACGTGGCCCGGTTCGCGCCGGGCGCCACCAACAACCGGGTGCGGGCGCGGCTGGCCCGCTTCCTGTTCCGGGGCGCCCGCGCCGACCAGAAGGCGGCCACGCTCTCCGGCGGCGAACGCTTCCGGGCGGCCCTCGCCGCGCTGATGCTGGCCGAGCCCGCCCCGCAGCTGCTGATGCTGGACGAGCCGACGAACAACCTCGACATGGCCAGCGTGCGGCAGCTGACCACGGCCCTGGAGTCGTACGAGGGCGCTCTGGTCGTGGCCAGTCACGACCTGCCGTTCCTGGAGTCGATCGGGATCACGCGCTGGCTGCTGATGGCCGACGGGGAGCTGACGGGCACCACGCCGGAGGAGGTGGAGCGTCTCGGCGAGGGCACAGCCTGACAACGGGGGTTTTGTCGACACCGGCCCGCCCTGCATGATGGCGGTCCGGCGCCCCCACACTGGGCACCGGACCGCGCCCCCGACCCCGGAGACCCGTCGTGCCCAGCAAGAAGGCCCTCATCCGCCGCCCCAGCCCGCGCCTCGCCGACGGCCTGGTGACGCACATCGAGCGGGAGAAGGTCGACGTCGAGCTCGCCCAGGAGCAGTGGGAGGCGTACGCGGAGACCCTGCGCACGCACGGCTGGGAGACCATCGAGGTCGATCCCGAGGACGACTGCCCGGACTCGGTGTTCGTCGAGGACGCGGTCGTCATGTACAAGAACGTCGCGCTGATCACCCGGCCCGGCGCCGAGTCCCGGCGCGAGGAGACCGCCGGGGTCGAGGAGGCGGTGGCCCGCCTCGGCTGCTCGGTGAACTGGATCTGGGAGCCCGGCACCCTGGACGGCGGTGACGTCCTCAAGGTCGGCGACACCGTCTACGTCGGGCGGGGCGGGCGTACCAACGCGGCCGGGGTGCAGCAACTGCGGGCCGCGTTCGAGCCCCTGGGGGCGCGCGTGGTCGCCGTCCCGGTGAGCAAGGTGCTGCATCTGAAGTCGGCGGTCACCGCGCTGCCCGACGGAACGATTCTCGGGCACATCCCGAACGTGGACCGGCCCTCGCTGTTCCCGGGCTTCCTGTCGGTGCCCGAGGACGCCGGTGCCCATGTGGTGCTGCTCGGCGGCGGCAAGCTGCTGATGTCGGCGAGCGCCCCGATGACCGCGGAGTTGCTGACCGACCTCGGCCACGAGGTGGTCACGGTGGACATTTCCGAGTTCGAGAAGCTCGAGGGATGTGTGACGTGCCTCTCGGTGCGGCTGCGGGAGCTGTACGTCTGACCGGGTGATCGACTCATCCCTTCGGCCCCGGGACCTGCGGGTCCCGGACTGTTTGGCATGTCCCGATTCGTGTGGGGAACGCGGCCTGATCAGCAGGCTTTACAGCGCACTTAACCTACGGCTTCGTAACCTACGGATTCGTAGCCTACGATCACGTAGGTTTCCGGCAACCGCTCGCCGGGCCCCTCCCGTTCGTTCCCGTTCATCAGCCCGTGTTCGGCGTCCCCCTGGAGTTCTCGTGACGATCACTTCTCCCCACCTCGGCAGCTCGTCCGCCTGGACCGACGCGCGGCTGCTGTACGCCCTGGAGGAAGTGGTCGAGAAGGAGCTGAACCGCCATCTGAAGGTCGCCAAGGACTGGATGCCCCACGAGTACGTGCCGTGGAGCGACGCCCGTAACTTCCCCGGCCTCTTCGAGGACGGCGAGGCCTGGGCGAAGGAGCAGTCCAAGGTCACCGAGATCGGCCGGATCGCCCTCGTGGTGAACCTCCTCACCGAGGACAACCTGCCCAGCTACCACCACGAGATCGCCTCGCTGTTCGGCCGGGACGGGGCCTGGGGCACCTGGGTGCACCGCTGGACCGCCGAGGAGGGCCGCCACGGCATCGTGATGCGCGACTACCTGCTCGCCTCGCGCGCGGTCGACCCGGACAAGCTGGAGGCGTTCCGGATGTCGCACATGAGCGAGGGCTTCGAGTCCGACAACCGGCACTCGATGCTGCACTCGGTCGCCTACGTCGCCTTCCAGGAGCTCGCGACCCGGATCTCGCACCGCAACACCGGCCACCAGTCCGGCGATCCGGTCTGCGACCGCATGCTGTCCCGCATCGCGACCGACGAGAACCTGCACATGGTCTTCTACCGGAACCTGCTCAAGGCGGCCTTCGAGCTCGCCCCCGACCTGACCATGCAGGCCGTGCGGGACGTCGTGGTCAACTTCCGTATGCCCGGTCACGGCATCCCCGGCTTCGAGCGGGCCGCCGCGCAGATGGCGATCGGCGAGGTCTACAACATGCGCATCCACCACGACGACGTGCTCCAGCCGGTGCTGCGCCACCTGAAGGTCCTGGAGATCGACGGCCTCGGCCCGGAGGGCCTGCAGGCGCAGGAGGAACTCGGCCTGTTCATGGGCGGGCTGAACGCGGAGGCCCTGAAGTTCGACGCGAAGCTGGCCGCGCGCAAGGCACGGATGGCGGCGCGCGCCGGCGCGTGACCGATCGCAGACGGGCGGCGCTCCTGGACGCGCCGCCCGAGGCGCACCGCGGCGCGCCGGGAGGCCGGCCGGGTACGCGCTAGGCGACCCGCTGTCTGTAGTGCTCCGGGTAGCGTTCGGTGAACTTCACCGCCCAGACCAGCAGGGCGACGGGGACGACCCAGTTGAACCAGTCGCTCTGTCCCGGCAGCCTGATGGCCAGCCAGGTGGACAGGGCCATCAGCGCGAAGACCACGCCCCAGGCGACCGTCAGCACCCTGTTGACGTGTACGAAGACGGGCGAGGCCCAGAGCTCGCGCGGCACCGTCTGGCGGGCGTACTGCGCCGTGAACGGGTCGGAGAGCAGGGATCCGAGCGCCACGACGGCCACCACCCCGTTGGAGATGACCTGGGCGTACGTCTCCAGCCAGATCAGCTCATGACGGTGCAGGGCGAGCGCGAGGACGCAGAGCACCGCGAAGAACACGATGCTGATCATGTCGAGGAGGAAGTACCGGCCCCGGAGCATGTCCTTGCCGGAGAGCACGACCGCGGCGATCAGCGCGGCCAGTGCCGCGTACTTCCAGGTACTGGGGCCGGCGACGACGCCGAAGATGATCCACGGGGCGAAGGAGAAGAAGACGCCCCTGGTGCCGACGGGCACCTCGGCCCGGGTTCTGGTGGCCGGCCGCTGATCCGTGTGTCCCATGGGAGCTCCTCCCATCGCCACGTCGCTCTCCTTCCAGCCTGCCCCGCGAGCAGGCCGCCCGCATGCCTTGCGCGGTACGCCGGGGCTTCGCGGCGCCGGTGGGTTCAGCGGGACGCGCGACGGAGTTCGAGGCGTTCCTTCTCGGACAGGCCGCCCCAGACGCCGAAGCGCTCGTCGTTGTCCAGCGCGTACTCCAGGCAGGCCGAACGCATCTCGCACATACCGCAGATGCGCTTCGCCTCGCGCACCGAGCTGCCGGGCTCGGGGAAGAAGAAGTCCGCCCCGGTCTGCGCGCACAGCGCCTGCGCCTGCCAGGCCGGGACGGGCGTGCGGGGCGGGGTCATGGTGTCGAAGTGCATGGCCAGGATCGTGCCGTGCGGCGAAAAACGTTCGATCAACGCCCGCTCAACGCGGCTACGGCAGACCACGGCAGTCTCGATGATGCGGGTCCCCGGCACGCTCACGCACGGCGGCGCGCGGAATGAAATCAAAACCCGGCGAGTGCGTCAAGTGACCCACGGTAACCGTGTGGGGGTGGGCGTGGTCCGGCAGCGGTTGTCAGTGGGGGGTGGAAGACTCGGCACAGCAGAGAACGCGACCCCCTTCCGAGGAGGGCGAAGATGCTCACCACCCGTTTCGTCAACGGCGCGCCCAACTGGGTCGACCTCGGCACCCCCGAGATCGACGGCGCCATCTCCTTCTACAAGGGTCTCTTCGGCTGGCAGTTCCAGTCGGCCGGGCCCGACGCCGGCGGTTACGGGTTCTTCCAGCTGGAGGGAAGGACCGTCGCCGGCGGTATGCAGACCACTCCCGAACAGGGCCCGCCGTCCTGGACCGTGTACTTCCAGAGCGAGGACGCGCAGGCCACCGCCAAGCTCGCCGAGCAGGCGCACGGCAGCGTCCTCGCCCAGCCGATGGACGTGATGGGCCAGGGCCATCTGGCGATCCTCGCCGACCAGGCGGGCGTGCCCTTCGGCATCTGGCAGCCCGGGCTGACCAAGGGCGTTGACGTGGCGGGCGATCCGGGTTCGCTGTGCTGGGTCGAGTTGTACACCCCGGACATCGCGGCCGCCGCCGCTTTCTACCACAAGACGATCGGCCTGGAGACCTCCGGAGTGCCCTTCCCCGGTGGCACCTACACCTGTGTCAATCCGGCGGGCGGGGGCGACGACTCGATGTTCGGCGGGGTCGTCCCGCTGGCGGAGGACCCGGCCGAGGCGCAGGCCGGGGCGTACTGGCTGCCGTACTTCGAGGTCGAGGACCCGGACGCGGTGGTCGAGAAGGCCCAGCAGACGGGCGGCAGGGTGCGGATGCCGGCCACGACGCTGGAAGGCGTGGGCCGCATGGCCAAGCTCGCCGACCCGTACGGCGCCCGCTTCGCGGTGATCAGGGGCGAGCCGCAGCAGAGTTGAGCGGGGGACGGTTCAGGCGGAAGCGCGCCGTACCAGTGTCGTGGGCAGGATGACGCTGGACGGGGCGCCCGTCGCCGGGTTGCCGCGGGTCAGCGCGCGCAGCAGGAGCCGGGCCATCAGCCGGCCCATCTCCTCGATGTCCTGACGGACCGTCGTCAGCGCAGGCTCGGTCTGCTCGGTGACGGGCAGCATGTCGTCGAAGCCGATCACGGCCACGTCCTCGGGCACCCGGCGGCCACGCTCGCGCAGGACGCGCAGGGCGCCGAGCGCGGTGAGGTCGTTGGCGGCGAACACGGCGTCCACGTCCGGGCAGCGGTCGAGGAGTTCGCCCATCGCGCGCTCGCCGCCGCCCGGGGTGAAGTCGCTCGGGACGATCAGCCGTGGATCGGTCTCCCCCGCGATGTCCATGACGTCCCGGTACCCCTGGAGTCGGTCGGCCGCCGACGTCTGGTCCAGGGGGCCGGTGATGTGCGCGATCCGCCTCCGGCCGAGGCCGGCGAGATGGCGTACCGCGTCCTGGGCGCCGCCCCGGTTGTCGCAGTCGACGTAGACCACGCTGTTCGAGCCGTCGCTCCAGCCGGGCCGTCCGCCGAACACGGTGGGGACCCCGGCGCCCTCGATCAGGCCGGGCAGCGGGTCGTCGAGGTGGAGCGAGAAGACGAGCGCGCCGTCGACATGGCCGCCGGCGAGATAGCGGGCCACGCGCGCGTGGTCGTCCCGCCCCTCGGTGAGCAGCAGCACGAGCTGGTTGTCGCGGGCGGTCAGCTCCTTGCTGATACCGCGCAGTTGGAGGGCGAAGAAGGGGTCGGTGAAGACGCGGGTCTCGGGCTCGGCGATGACGACGGCGACGGCGTCGTGCCGTTTGGTCACCAGGCTGCGGGCGGCCTGGTTGGGGACGTAGCCGAGTTCCTCGACGGCCTGCCGGACCCGCTCGACGAGGGGCTCACGCACCCCGTCCCCGCCGTTGACCACGCGTGACACGGTGGCCCGGGACACCCCGGCCCGCGCGGCCACGGCCTCCAGCGTGGGGCGTGACACTGCCTCGGACACCTCGGCCCTCCTCATCGGCGGCTGGCGATCAGGATAGCCCCGGTCGAACGACGTGATGGGAGCGCTCTCGACGCCGCGGCCGCGCGCGGACGGGCCAGGCCCGAACGGTCCCGCCGGTGCCCGGGTACCGTCGTCAGGAGGACTGTTCGGGTCTGGCCCGGCTCGGCTGGACGCGTTTCGGTTCGCCCGGCATCTTCGGGTACTCGGGCGGGTACGGCAGGTCCCCCAGACCGTGTTCCTGCTCGTCACGGCGGGCGAGTTCCAGGAGCGCGTCGAGGGAGAAGGCGTGGTGGTCCATGTCGGCGTGCACATCGCCGGCTTCGGCGAACCGGGCCGGCATCGTGGCCAGGTCGAAGTCGCCGGGCTGCACGTCGTCGACCTCCTCCCAGCGCAGGGGCGCCGAGACCGGGGCGTTCGGGCGGGGCCGCAGGGAGTAGGCGGAGGCGATGGTGCGGTCACGCGCCGTCTGGTTGTAGTCGACGAAGATGCGCTCGCCGCGCTCCTCCTTCCACCACTTGATCGTCACCTGGTCCGGCATCCGGCGCTCCAGCTCGCGGCCCACGGCGATCGCGGCGCGCCGGACCTCGGTGAAGGTCCAGCGGGGCTCGATGGGCACGAAGACATGCAGCCCCCGCCCGCCGGAGGTCTTGGGCCAGCCGCGCAGGCCGCCGAACTCGTCGAGGACCGCGCGCAGTTCGTGGGCGGCGCGGACCGCGTCGCCGAAGTCGGTGCCGGGCTGCGGATCGAGGTCGATACGGAGTTCGTCGGGCCGGTCGACATCGGCCCGGCGCACCGGCCAGGGGTGGAAGGTGAGGGTGCCGTACTGGGCGGCCCACACCACGGCGGCCTCCTCGGTGGGGCACATCTCGTCGGCGCTGCGGCCGCTGGGGAAGGTGATGTGGGCGGTCGGGATCCAGTCGGGCATGCCCTTGGGCGCGCGCTTCTGGTAGAACCACTCGCCGTCGACGCCGTCCGGGTAGCGCTGGAGGGTGGTCGGGCGGTCGCGCAGGGCGCGCAGGATGCCGGGGGCGACGGCCGCGTAGTAGCGGGCGACGTCCAGCTTGGTGAAACCGCGCTCCGGGAAGAAGACCTTGTCGGGACTGGACAGCCGTACGGTCCGGCCGGCCACCTCCAGTTCCACCGCGTTGCCCATGCGGCCACCGTAGGCTCACCGCCCCCACCACGCATATCGGTCGGCCCGCTGCGGGGACGGTTGAGGCGGCGACGAGCGGGCGCCGGTGGCCGCTCGTAGAGTCGGAGCATGGATCTGCCGGTGATGCCGCCCGTGAAGCCGATGCTCGCCAAGGCGGTGGCGACGATCCCGCCGGACATGCAGTACGAGGCGAAGTGGGACGGCTTCCGCGCGATCGTGTTCCGGGACGGGGCCGAGGTGGAGCTCGGCAGCCGCACCGGGAAGCCGTTGACCAGGTATTTCCCGGAGCTGGTGGCGGCGCTGAAGGAGCGGGTGCCGGAGCGGTGCGTGCTGGACGGGGAGATCGTGATCGCGCGGGAGGGCCGGCTGGACTTCGACGCCCTGACCGAGCGGATCCATCCGGCGGCCTCCCGGGTGCGCACCCTGGCCGAGCGGACGCCCGCCTCCTTCGTCGCCTTCGACATGCTCGCGCTGGCCGACGAGTCCCTCCTGGACGTCCCGCTGACCGACCGCCGCGCCCTGCTCAGCAGAGCCCTGACCGGGGTGACGCCACCCGTGCACCTGGCACCGGCGACCACGGAGGTCGAGGTGGCCCGGCAGTGGTTCGAGCAGTACGAGGGGGCGGGCCTCGACGGGGTCATCGCCAAGCCGCTCACCCTGCGCTATCTCCAGGACGAGCGCGCCATGTTCAAGGTCAAGCACGAGCGGACCGCCGACGTCGTGGTGGCCGGCTACCGCCTCCACAAGAGCGGCCCGGTGGTCGGCTCGCTGCTGCTGGGCCTGTACGACGACCGGGGCGCCCTCCAGCACGTGGGCGTGTCGGCCGCGTTCCCGATGAAGCGGCGGGCCGAGCTGATCGAGGAACTGGCCCCGCTGCGGATGGACGACGTCTCGGGGCATCCGTGGGCGGCCTGGACGGAGGAGACCGCCCACGAGTCGGCCCGGCTCCCCGGGGCGCCGAGCCGCTGGTCGGGCAAGAAGGACCTGTCCTGGGTGCCGCTGCGGCCGGAGCGGGTGGCCGAGGTGGCGTACGACCACATGGAGAACAGGGTGCGGTTCCGGCACACGGCCCGCTTCCGCCGCTGGCGTCCCGACCGCACGCCGGAGAGCTGTACCTACGCCCAGCTGGAGGAGCCGGTGCGCTACGACCTCACGCAGATCCTGGGGTCGTAGCCTTCCGCACACGCTCCCGCCCCTTGATGCGATCGGATTCGACCGGGCATGGCCACCGATGAACCGATGAGCACACAATCGAGGGGGCGAACGGGGTGGCGACGGTGGGCATGCGACACAGGGCGCGGACGCGCCGGACCGTGCTGACGGCGGCACTGGCCGCGGCCGTACTGACGGTCTCTCTCACGGCGGGCTGCACCCGGCACGGCACGGCGGACGACGGCCGGGCACCGCAGGGCACCACCCCGGCACCGGGCGGGCAGAGCGCCGCGGGCCCGGTACTCGCCGTGAAGATCGACAATGTGGCCGCGGCCCGCCCCCAGACCGGACTGGACGCGGCGGACGTGGTGTACGCGGAGCAGGTGGAGGGCGGGCTGAGCCGGTTGATGGCGGTGTACGCCACCAGGCTCCCCGGGGTCGTCGGGCCGGTGCGCAGTGCCCGCGAGTCCGATCTGGAGCTGCTGCGCCAGTTCGACCGGCCGACGCTCGCGTTCTCCGGGGCCCAGCGCAAGCTGCTGCCGCTGATCGACGAGGCGCCGCTGGTCCCCGAAACACCCGACCGGGCCTCCGCCGCCTTCTACCGGGGCACGGACCGACCGGCGCCGCACAACCTCTATCTCCGGCCCGCCGCGCTCCTGCCCGAGGCCCCCGGCAGAGCGGCGCTCACCACCGGCTTCCGCTACGGCCCGGCCCCGGCCGGCGGCACGGCCACGGCCTCCCGCACCGTGCGCTACCCGATGGCCCGCTTCACCTTCACCTGGTCAGCCGATCGGCACCGCTGGCTGGTGTCGATGGACGGCACCCCGGCCCGGACGACCGCCGGGACGCGGTTGGCGGCCGCGACCGTCGTGGTGCAGTACGTGCGGGTCAGCACGTCGAAGTATCACGACGTGTTGGGCAACTACACGCCGTTCACCGAGACGGTGGGCTCGGGAAAGGCCGAAGTACTGCGGGACGGGCGGTCGTTCGAGGCGACCTGGGCACGGCCGGCGGCCACGGACGGTACGACGTTCACGGGGGCCGACGGCGGTCCGGTGGACTTCGCCGACGGGCCGGTGTGGG
Organism: Streptomyces sp. NPDC048277; assembly: GCF_040652235.1. Lineage (NCBI taxonomy): Bacteria > Bacillati > Actinomycetota > Actinomycetes > Kitasatosporales > Streptomycetaceae > Streptomyces > Streptomyces sp. NPDC048277. The sequence continues at coordinate 172,291 of NZ_JBEZLQ010000005.1, read as the reverse complement.
TGGTGTTCGCGAAGGCCTAGGCCTGTGAGACGAAGGGTTCCGCCGGATTGCGCAGCCCCTCCGCCGCGTCCGAGACCCGGCGGATCAGCTCGAAGAACTGGATCTGCTCCTCGGCCGAGAGCGGGGCCAGGAAGACCTGGTTCATCCGGGCGGTCCGCACCATGAGCTTGCGGTGGGTCCGCAGCCCGTCGTCGGTGAGGCGCAGCAGGAAGCGGCGCCCGTCCTGCGGGTCGCGCACCTTGTCGAGCAGTCCGCGCCGGCCGAGCCGGCTGATCACCTCGGCGATGGTCGACCGGTCCAGGCCCACCCGCTCCCCCACGGTCCGCTGGTCCAGCCCCGGCTCGGCGACGAGTGCGTTCAGGACGGCGAACTGCGGCGAGGTGATCTCCTCCGAGACCATCGTGTTCCACAGCAGGTAGTGGGCCTGCTGCAGCCGCCGGGCCAGGTGCCCGGGGTGGGTGGTGAGGTCCACCGCAGCCATATGCGCTCCCATGGTCCGAATTCGTTGGTGCACTGAACGATACCCGCCGCCACCCATCCTGTCTGTACACCCGTCTGCCATCGTCCGAGGCCTTGACGGGTGGCGATGCCAGTGGCAGCGTGAAGGACATCTCACTGAAATACTCAGTGCCCTGATTAATTTCCTGATTAATCAGACGCCGAGCGCGTCACCGGGCGCCAGGAAGAGATGGGGCTTCACGGATGGACAAGGTGGTCGCCACAGCCGGGGAGGCGGTGGCCGATGTACCGGACGGCGCGTCGCTGGCGGTGGGTGGTTTCGGGCTGAGCGGTGTCCCGAACGTACTGATCGAGGCGCTGTACGAGCGAGGTGTGTCCGGGCTGTCGGTCGTCTCGAACAACTGCGGGGCGATGGAGACGGGTCTCGCGGTCCTGCTCGCGGCCGGCCGGATCACCCGGGTGACGGGGTCGTACATCGGCGGGAACAAGGAGTTCGCGCGTCAGTATCTGGCGGGTGAGCTGGAGCTGGAGCTGATCCCGCAGGGCACGCTGGCCGAGCGGCTGCGGGCGGGCGGCGCCGGGATCCCGGCGTTCTACACCCCGGCGGGTGTGGGCACACAGGTCGCCGAGGGCGGACTGCCCTGGCGCTACGACGGCCAGGGCGGGGTCGCTCTCGCCTCCCCGGCGAAGGAGGTGCGGGACTTCGACGGCACCGAGTACGTGCTGGAGCGGGGCATCCGCACGGACTTCGCGCTGGTGCGGGCTGCGAAGGGCGACCGGCACGGGAACCTGGTGTTCAACAAGTCCACCCGCAACTTCAACCCCCTCGCGGCGATGGCCGGCAAGGTCACGATCGCCGAGGTCGAGGAACTGGTGGAACCTGGAGAGATCGACCCGGACACGGTGCATCTGCCGGGGATCTTCGTGCAGCGGGTGGTGGCACTGACGGCGGAGCAGGCGGCGGACAAGAAGATCGAGCAGCGGACGGTGAGCAGCTGATGGCCTGGACGCGCCAGGAGATGGCCGCGCGGGCGGCGCGTGAGCTTCAGGACGGGCAGTACGTGAACCTCGGGATCGGGCTGCCCACGCTGATCCCGAACTACCTGCCCGCGGGGGTGGAGGTGATCCTGGAGTCGGAGAACGGCATCCTGGGCACCGGCCCCTACCCCACCGAGGACCAGGTCGACCCCGACCTGATCAACGCCGGCAAGGAGACCGTCACGGTCCTGCCGGGCGCCTCCTTCTTCGACTCGGCGCTGTCCTTCTCGATGATCCGCGGCGGGCACATCGACGTCGCCGTCCTCGGCGCCATGCAGGTCTCCGCCAAGGGTGACCTGGCGAACTGGGCGATCCCGGGGAAGCTGGTCACGGGGATCGGCGGGGCGATGGATCTCGTCCACGGCGCCCGCACGGTCATCGTCGTGATGACGCACACCGCGAAGGACGGTGCTCCGAAGATCCTCGAGGAGTGCGCGCTGCCACTGACCGGCAAGGGGTGCGTCGACCGGATCATCACCGACCTCGCCGTGCTGGACGTCACGGACGACGGACTCGTGCTCGTGGAGACCGCGCCCGGGGTCGGCGTCGAGGAGATCGTCGCCAAGACCGACGCGAAGCTCACTGTCCCGGAGGGTCTGCTGTGAACACGGTGTACATCGTCGACGCGGTCCGCACGCCGGTCGGCCGCTACAACGGCGCCCTGGCGGGCGTACGTCCGGACGACCTGGCCGCGCACGCCATCCGTGAGCTCCTCGCCCGCACCCCCGGCCTGGACCCGGCGCGGATCGAGGACGTCTACTTCGGCAACGCCAACGGCGCCGGCGAGGAGAACCGCAACGTGGGCCGGATGGCCGCGCTGCTCGCCGGCCTGCCCACCTCCGTCCCAGGTGTCACCGTCAACCGGCTGTGCGCGTCCGGGCTGGAGGCGGTCATCCAGGCGGCCCGCGCGATCGCGGCCGGCGACGCGTCCATCGCCGTGGCCGGCGGTGTGGAGTCGATGACGCGGGCGCCGTACGTGCTGCCCAAGAACGACAAGCCGTTCCCCGCCGGGCATGCCGAGCTGTACTCGACCACGCTGGGCTGGCGGATGGTCAACCCGAAGATGGACCCGCAGTGGACCATCCCGCTGGGCGAGTCGGCGGAACGTATCGCCGACAAGCACAAGATCAGCCGCGAGCAGCAGGACGAGTTCGCCCTCGCCTCCCACCAGAAGGCCGCCGCCGCGCAGGAACAGGGGCTGTTCGACGTCGAGTTGGCGCCGGTGTCCATCCCGCAGCGCAAGGGCGGGCCGGTGGTCTTCGCCGCGGACGAATGCGTACGGCCGGACGCCTCCCTCGCCGCGATGGCCAGGCTCAAGCCGTCCTTCCGCGCGGAGGGCGGCACGGTGACCGCGGGCAACGCCTCCCCGCTCAACGACGGTGCGGCGGCGTTGCTGCTGGCCGACGAGGAGGGGCTGCGCTCCCTCGGGCGGGAGCCGCTGGCCCGGGTCTCCGCGACCGGTGTGCACGCGCTGGACCCCGACTACTTCGGGCTCGCGCCCGTCGAGGCGGTGACGCGTGCGCTGGGCAAGGCCGGCAAGACCTTCGCCGACCTCTCAGTGCTGGAACTGAACGAGGCGTTCGCGGCGCAGGTGCTCGGATGCGTTGCCGAGTGGCCCGAGTTCGACCCGGCGATTCTCAACCCGCAAGGCGGGGCCATCGCGTTGGGGCATCCGCTGGGTGCGTCGGGGGCGCGACTCGCCGGGACCGTGGCGCATCAGCTGGCGCGGCGTGGAAGCGGTACGGGTGTTGCCACGCTGTGCATCGGCGTGGGGCAAGGGCTCGCGTTGGTTCTTGAGCGATAGGTCGTAGGGCACCTGCGGGTGCGTTGTGGCTGGTCGCGCAGTTCCCCGCGCCCCTGAGGGGGCGCTTCACCTAGGACTTCTTATGACACTCACCCAAGCTGACATCGACCTTGAGATCGCCGCCGAGCACGCCGCCTATGAGAAGCGCGTTGCCGAAGGTGCCCCCGTCGAGAACCACCCCCGGCGGGACTACGCTCCCTACCGGTCCTCCGGTCTCCGCCACCCGCGGCAGCCCCTGGTCGCCATCGACACCGGCAAGGACCCCGAGTTGGTGGAGCTGCACTCGCCCGCCTTCGGGGAGCGGGACATCACCGGGATAGACAACGATCTGACCCGGCAGCACAACGGTGAGCCCATCGGTGAGCGGATCACCGTCTCCGGGCGGCTGCTCGACCGGGACGGCCGGCCGGTCCGGGGGCAGCTCATCGAGATCTGGCAGGCCAACTCCGCGGGCCGCTACGCGCACCAGCGCGAGCAGCACGACGCCCCGCTGGACCCGAACTTCACGGGTGTCGGCCGTACGATCACCGACGCCGACGGCGGCTACCACTTCACCACCATCCAGCCGGGCCCCTACCCCTGGCGCAACCACCTCAACGCCTGGCGCCCGGCCCACATCCACTTCTCGATGTTCGGTTCGGCGTTCACGCAGCGGCTGGTGACGCAGATGTACTTCCCGAGCGACCCGCTGTTCCCGTACGACCCGATCATCCAGTCGGTGACGGACGACGCGGCCCGGCAGCGGCTGGTCGCGACGTACGACCACAGCCTGTCCGTGCCCGAGTTCTCGATGGGCTACCACTGGGACATCGTGCTGGACGGCCCGACCGCCACCTGGATCGAAGAAGGACGCTGACCCGCCATGACGAAGATCGACACGAGCAGCCCGGAGAACGTGCTGCCCACCCCGTCGCACACGGTCGGCCCCTTCTACGGGTACGCCCTGCCGTTCCGCGGCGGCGAGGAGATCGCGCCCCTCGGGCACCCGGACACGGTCACGGTCCACGGGTACATCCTGGACGGCGAGGGCAACCCGCTGCCCGACGCGTTCGTGGAACTGTGGGGCGCGGACCCCGAGGGGAACGTGTCCACGACCGACGGTTCGATCCGGCGCGACCCGGCGACCGGCGACTACCTGGGCCGCAACGGCGTGGAGTTCACCGGCTGGGGCCGGATCCAGACGGACACCAACGGGCACTGGTACGCGCGGACGCTGCGCCCCGGCGCCCGCGGCGGGAGCGCGCCCTACCTCAGCGTGTGCGTGTTCGCGCGCGGGCTCCTGGTGCACCTGTTCACCCGGATCTATCTGCCGGGCGACGACGCGGCGCTCGCCGCCGACCCGCTGCTCACCCGGGTGGGCGAGCGGCGCGACACGCTGATCGCCACCGATGAGGGCCACGGGACCTACCGTTTCGACATCCGCCTTCAGGGCGAAGGCGAGACGGTCTTCCTGGAGTTCCAGTGACATCAGTCCCCCACCACGGCGGTGACGCCGGGCTGCTCGGCCCCGGATGGGCCGGTTCCGCCGCCGCGTCCGCGACCGGCGACGGCGCCTATCTGCGGGCGCTGCTGGACGCGGAGGCGGCCCTCACCCGCGCCCAGGCCACCCTGGGGCTGGCCCCGGCCGAGGCCGCCGCGGCCGTGACCGAGGCCGCCGATCCCGGCCGCTTCGACGTGGGCGCCCTCGCGGAGCGCGCCCGCGCGGGCGGCAACCCGGTCATCCCGCTGGTCGCCGATCTGACGAAGGCGGTCGGCGCGGAGTACGGGCCGTATGTCCACCGGGGTGCGACCAGCCAGGACATCATGGACACGGCGACGATGCTGGTCGCCACCCGCACCCTGGACCTGGTGCTCGCCGACCTCGGGCGCACCGAGCGGGCCCTGGCCGGGTTGGCCGCCGGGCACCGTGACACGCCGATGCCGGGCCGGACACTCACCCAGCACGCGGTACCGACGACGTTCGGGCTGAAGGCGGCCGGCTGGCGTTCGCTGGTCCTCGACGCCCGGGACCGCACGGCCCGGGTGCGTGCGTCGCTGCCCGTGCAACTCGCGGGCGCGGCAGGCACCTTGGCGGCCTTCGGGGCGTACGGCGCCACGAACCCGGAAGCGCTGCCCGAGGCCTACGCCCGCGAACTCGCCCTCGCCGCCCCGCTCCTGCCCTGGCACACCCTGCGCACGCCGATCGCCGATCTCGCCGGGTGTCTCGCCTTCACGGCCGGAGCGCTCGGCAAGGTCGCCGTGGACGTGCTGACCCTGTCCCGCACCGAGATCGGTGAGGTCGCCGAGGGCAGCGGGGGCGGCTCGTCGGCGATGCCGCACAAGGCGAACCCGGTGCGCTCCACGCTCGTCGCGGCCGCCGCCCGGCGGGCCCCGCAGCTCGCGGCCGTCCTGTACGGCTCCCTGGTCGCGGAGGACGAGCGGCCGGCCGGGGCCTGGCATGCCGAGTGGGAGCCGTTGCGGGACCTGCTGCGGACCGTCGGAGGCGCGGCCCGGGACGCGGCGGAACTGGCGGAGGGGCTGCGGGTGCACCCTGAGGCGATGCGCCGGCACCTTGATCTCACCCATGGTCTGATCGTCTCCGAACGGCTGTCCGCGGAACTGGCCCCCGTCCTGGGCCGGGCCCGCGCGAAGGCACTGCTCACCGAACTCGCCCGCCGTACCCACACCGAGCACCGCTCGCTGCGCGAACTGCTCGCCGAGGAACCCGAGTTGAAGGACGTCGACCTCGACGACCTGACGGACCCCGCCCGCTACACCGGCTCCGCCGGTGCCCTCACCGACCGTGCACTGGAGCGACGTTGACAAGTGAGCTGCTCAATCACCATGCCGAGGGCCCCACTTCCGCTCCCCCACTGCTGCTGGGGCCGTCGCTGGGCACCTCGTACGCGCTGTGGGACGCGGTGGCGCCCGAACTGTCGATCGGCCACCGGGTGGTGCGCTGGAACCTGCCGGGGCACGGCGGTTCGGCACCCGGCCTGATCAAGGCCGGCGCGACGGTCGGTGACCTCGCCGACCTGGTGCTCGCGCTGGCCGACTCGCTCGGCATCGACCGGTTCTCGTACGCGGGTGTCTCGCTGGGCGGGGCCGTGGGCCTGTATCTGGCGGTCCACCACCCGGACCGGCTCGACAGCCTGGCCGTGATCTGCTCCTCGGCCCACTTCAACGGGTCCAGGCCCTGGGAGGAGCGGGCCGAGCGGGTGCGCCGGGAGGGCGTGGAGTGGCTGGCGGAGAACGCGGGCAGCCGGTGGTTCACGCCCGGCTTCACCGTGCCGCGGCTGGTCGAGGACCAGCGGACGGTGGACCCGGAGGCGTACGCCGCGTGCTGCGACGCGCTGGCCGCCTTCGACCTGCGCGACCGGCTCGGTGAGATCGCCGTTCGTACCCTGCTGATCGCGGGCCGTCAGGACCCCGCGACCCCGCCGCCGCATCTGCGGGAGATCGCGGACGCGGTGCCGGCGTCCACGCTGGTCGAACTGCCGGGCGCCTCCCACCTGGCGCCGGCACAGTGCCCCGAGGCCGTCCTCACCGCCCTGCGCTCCCATCTCGACGGGGGTGCCAAGCGGGGCATGGCCGTACGCCGCGAGGTGCTCGGCGATGCGCACGTCGACCGGGCGCAGGCCCGCCAGACGCCCTTCACGGCCCGTTTCCAGGACTTCATCTCGCGCTACGCCTGGGGCGAGATCTGGACCGACCCGACGCTCTCCCGCCGCGAGCGCAGCATGATCACCCTCACCGCGCTGGTCGCCCACGGCCACTACGAGGAGCTGGCCATGCACGTCCGGGCGGCCCGGCGCAACGGGCTCACCCCGGAGGAGATCGGCGCGGTGCTGCTGCAGACGGCCGTGTACTGCGGGGTCCCGGCGGCGAACTCGGCGTTCGCGGCGGCCCAGCGGGTGCTGGCGGAAGAAGAAGGCTGACCCTGCCGGTCGCGGGTACGGCCGTGCCCCCGGCCGTACCGAGCGGCCGGCCGAGGAGCTTCGCGCCGCCGCCCGTCACCGCAGCCCCCGGCCCGTGTCCAAGACCTCCCGAGCCTGAGCGACCAACCCGTCCGCGCCACAGGACCGGGCCAACGCCACCCCCCGGTTCAGCTCGGCCACCGAGCGCGCGGCGATCCCGTACTCCACCCGCGCCGCCGCGTGCTCGTACTGGCACGGCGAGGCCTCCAGATAGGCGACCGCCTGCGAGGCGAGCCGCACCTGCCGCTGCCCGGTCTCCAGCGCGGCAGCACACCTCAGGGCCTCACCGATCGCCGTGTCCGTGCCGAACCGCTCGGCCTGCCGCCGGGCATCCGCGGCGAGTCGCGCCGCCCGCGCCGGGTCCTCGCCCGCGAGGGCCCGCGCGAGGTCGAGTGCCCAGGGCACGACCACGGGGTTGAAGTGACCGCGTGCGGCGGCCGCCTTCTCCGCCGCCTCCAGTTCGTTGACGGCCTCCTTGGTGCGGCCGACGGCGAGGAGCAGCCGGCCGCGGACGGACCGCGGGTCCGGCATCACGATCGTGGAGGGGTACGGCGGTGCGAAGCCGTACTGCTCGGCGGTCTCCCAGGCCTGCCCGACATGGCCGCGGGCGAGCAGCGTGTCGATGAGGTTGCAGGTGGCGGTCCAGTACAGGGGCAGCCGCCGCCCGACCCGCTCGGCGATCCGCAGGGACTCCCGCAGCGAGGTCTCCGCCTCCCGCAGCCGCCCGCGCCTGCGGTGGCCGAGGCCGACGTAGGCATGGGCGAGGGCGAGGTGGCCACCGCTCCAGCCGGAGGACTCGTAGGCGCGCAGGGCCTCGTTGTAGAGGGCTTCGGCGCGGTCGAGGCGGTCGGTGTAGACGTAGGAGTTGGCGAGCATCAGCAGGAGTTCCATGCCCCACTCGGTGTCGGTCCAGCCGAGTCCGGGCGCGAGCCGGCCGTTGACGAGGGCGCGGTCGCACAGTTCGACGACCTCCTCGGCGCTCTCGCCCTGGATGAGGAGGTCGAAGCCGCGCAGCATCAGCAGGGCGCGCTCGGAGTTGTCGCGGCCGGTGCAGATGGCCGCGAGCGTGGCGAGGCGTTCGGAGCGGCGCGGGGAGACGGCCTCGCCGGCGATGCCCTCCCACATGAACTGGACGGCCTGGAGCCGGAGTTTCGCGGGTCCTTCCTCGTGCCGGGCGGCCTCCGCCTCGACCGTGCGGACGGCTTCCTCCAGCTGGTCGTTGTGGAGGAGCGCTTGTGAGAGGCGGAAGACGGCGTCGACGCGTTCGGCACCGCCGAGGCCGGGCATGCCGAGCGCGCTCTGCAGATGGTCGATGGTGACGGCGGGCTTGGTGAGCAGGGTGGCGCAGCCCAGTTCGTAGAGCACGCGCGCGTGGACCTCGGGTACGGGCGGTTCCAGCAGGGCGCGTTCGAGGCAGCGGCGGGCCGCGTCCGGGGCGCCCACGGCGAGGTGTTCCTTGGCCGCGTCGCGCAGCTGCTGGACGAGTTCCTCGTCGTCGTCCGGGTGCACCTTCAGCAGATGGCGGGAGGCCTCGGCGATGCCCCGGCCGTCGTCGATGACGATCTGCGCGGCGATGCCGTGCATGGCGGTGCACATCGCGGGCGGGATGGAGTTGTAGACGGCGGTGGCGATCAGCGGGTGGACGAACTCCAGGTCACCGGCGTGGGAGCGGGAGCCGGCCGGGTCGGGCTCGGTGAGGATGCGGGCGGTGCGCAGCAGTTCGGCGCAGCGCTCGGCGTCGTCGACGGCCATGGTGGCGAGCTGGGCGACGAGGTCGACGGAGATGCCGGTGCCGAGGATGGCGGCGGCCCAGGCGAACCGGGTGGCGTCGATGCCGAGGCCTTCGAGGCGGGTGACGAGTCCGCCGCCCCTGGCCGACCGGTTGAGGGCGCGCAGTTCGCCGGCCCTGGCCTCGACCGGTTCGACCTCGCTGTCCTGGACCTTGGCGAGGAGTTCGACGGTCTCGTAGGGGTTGCCGCCGGTGACGGCCCAGACCTCACGGCAGAACGGGGCGTCGGCGTGCGCGCCGAGGGTGGCGCGGGTGAGTCCGGCGGTGGCGTCCGGGGTGAGGGCGGTGATGGTGTGGACGGGGTGGCCGGCCGCGGCGGCCACGGCGTCGAGGTAGCGGGCGCTGTCGCCGCTGACCTCGCCGGGCCGACGGGCGACCAGGACCAGGACGGACAGGTCGTCGAGGCGTTCGACGAAGGCGGCGAGACAGGCGAGGGTCTCCTGGTCGGCCCAGTGCGCGTCGTCGATGAGCAGCACCAGCGGCCACTCGCGTTTGGCGAGCCGGCGCACGGCGGCGACCAGGCCGTCGCAGACGCCCTGCGGGTCGGCCTGGCGGTCGCCCGGGTCGGTTATGCCGAGGGCGGGCCCGGCGATGTCGTACCAGTCGCCGAGGTACTCCCGGGCCTCCTCGGGGAGCAGGGAGACCAGAGCCGGCTGGAGCAGCTGCCGTACCACGTTGAACGGGACGCTGCGCAGGGTCTCGCCACCGCGGGTGGACCAGACGGTGCAGCCGCGGCGCTCGGCGATGCGGCGGGTTTCGGCCAGCAGCGCGGTCTTGCCGAGTCCCGCCTCGCCGCGCAGGACCAGCAGGTTTCCGGAGGTGGACCGGTCCGCGCACAGGACGTCGAGTGCCTCGGTGATGGCGGCGATCTCCGCGTCGCGCTCCCAGAGGGGAGCGGCGGCGCCCCCTGGGGGCTGTTCCTCCGTCATCCCGTTACCTCCCCAAGTCGCCCGAACGACGTACAGACCTCGAGCGTAGCCGTCCTGTTGGCTGTCCGGAGGCGGGTCCCGGCAGCTGTTGCCGTGACGGGTGAAAGCGGGTGCGTCCGGGCGACGCGGCACGGCCCCGACCTGCCGCTGTGGAACGAACGGACCGTCAACGGGCAGGCACATGAACCTGATTTCCGAAGATCGCGCGACCACCGAGCGGAACCGGCCCCTCCGGGCGCTGGCGGCGGGCTCGGTCGGCAATTTCATCGAGTGGTACGAGTTCGCCGTCTACGGCTATGTCGCGACGGTCGTCGCCGAGCGGTTCTTCACCCCGGCGGGCGGGAGCGCGGCCGAGGGGCTGGTGCGCACCTACGCCTCGTTCGGACTGGCGTTCTTCTTCCGTCCGCTGGGCGCGGCCCTGTTCGGCCGGCTGGCCGACCGGCTCGGGCGGCGGCCGGTGCTGATCCTGGTGGTCGCGCTGATGACGGGCGCCACCGCGCTGATCGGCCTGCTGCCGACGTATGCGCAGGCCGGTGCACTCGCGCCCTGGCTGCTGACCCTGCTGAGGGCGGTCCAGGGGCTGTCGGCCGGCGGGGAGTTCGGCGGGGCGGTGGCGATGCTGACGGAGTTCGCGCCGCCGGGGCGACGGGGGCTGTACGGGGCGTGGCAGTCGTTCACCGTGGCGCTGGGGCTCCTGGGCGGGGCGGGGGTGGCGGTGGGGTTGTCCACCTTTCTGACGGTCGGCCAGTTCAGTGACTGGGGCTGGCGGTTGCCGTTCCTGCTGGCGCTGCCGCTGGGCGCGCTCGCGCTGTGGCTGCGGATGGGGCTGGACGAGACGCCGGAGTTCCAGGAGCGGGAGGTACGGTCCGTGCGTGTGCCGGCCGGGGCGGTCGCGCTGGCCGCCGGACGGGTGATGGGCTGGTCGGCGGCCGGGTACACCTTCCTGGTGGTGCTGCCGTCGTACCTCCAGACCGCGCTGCACACCGGCTTCCGGGAGGCACTGCTGGCGACCGTGCTGGCGAACCTGGGTTTCGCGGCGGCGATCCTCCCGGCGGGGCTGCTCAGCGACCGGGTCGGACGCCGGCCGGTGATGCTGACGGGCGCCGGCCTGGTGGTGGTGCTGGCCCTGCCGCTGTTCCACCTCCTTCAGGACGAGGGGGTCTCGTCCGGGGCGAAGGGCGCGGCCCTGTGCGGGGCGGGCGCGGTGGTGGGGCTGCTGGCCGGGCCGGGGCCGGCGATGCTGGCGGAGATGTTCCCGGCGCGGGCGCGCTGCACCGGCCTAGGACTCGCCTACGCCCTGTCCAATGCCGTGTTCTCGGGCTGTGCGGGCCTCATCATCACGGAGGCGGTGAGGCGCACCGGGAATCTGGACGTTCCCGGCTACTACGCGGCGGCGACCTGCGCGGTCAGTGTGCTCGCGCTCGTCAGGCCGTCGCCCGGGAAGGCGGGTTGAGGACATGCTGGTGATCGGTCTGATGTCCGGGACTTCGTACGACGCGGTGGACGCGGCGGCCGCCGACCTGCGCCTGGCCGGCGACACCCTGCTGCTGAAGCCGCTGGGGATGGTGAGCACGCCGTACGACGACGAGCTGCGGGAGGCCCTCGCGGGGGCGCTGCCGCCGGCGGCCGTACCGCTGGCGCGGGTGTGTCTGCTGGACACCCGGATCGGGCAGGCGTTCGCGGCGGCGGCCGTCCGGGCCGACCGTGAACTGTGTGGCGGGCGGGCCGAGTTGGTGGCCTCGCACGGGCAGACGGTCTTCCACTGGGCGGAGGGCGGCCGGGTGCACGGCACCCTGCAGCTCGGGCAGCCGGCGTGGATCGCGGAGGCGACCGGGCTGCCGGTGGTCGCCGACTTCCGGCCCCGGGACGTGGCCGCCGGGGGCCAGGGCGCTCCTCTGGTGAGCCTGGTCGACCTGCTGTGGCTGCGCGGGCGGCCGGGCACACCGGTGGCGCTGAACATCGGCGGGATCGCCAACCTCACCGCGCCGGACGGCACGGCCTTCGACACCGGGCCGGGGTGCGCCCTGATGGACGCGGCGGCCCGGGAGTTCACGGGCGGGCGGGCCGCGTACGACGTGGACGGGGCGCTGGCGGCGCGCGGCCGTCCGGACGGGCGGCTGCTGGACCGGTTGCTGGAGGAGCCGTACTACGCGCTGCCCGCGCCGAAGACGACCGGCAAGGAGTTGTTCCACGCCGACTACTGGCGGAGCGTGGCGGGTCTGCCCGCCGAGGACGCGCTGGCGACACTCACTCTGCTCACCGCCCGGACGGTGGCGGACGCGGTGCGGGGCCTCGGTGCCACGGAGGTGGTCGCCTCGGGCGGCGGCACCCGCAACCCGGTGCTGATGGCGATGGTCCGCGGCCTGCTGCCGGAGATCCCGGTCCGCGCGTCCGACGAACTGGGACTGCCCGCGGCGGCGAAGGAGGCGTACGCCTTCGCGGTCCTCGGCTTCCTCACCGCGCACGGCCTCGCGGGAACCGCCCCGGCCGCCACCGGCGCCCGGCACCCGAGCGTGCTGGGCTCGCTGACCCCGGGCAGGGACGGCCTGCGCGTGCCGCCGCCGGCACCGAATGCGCCGGTGCGGCTGCGGATCGAGTGAACCGAGTGGACCCCCATCCGAAACTTGCCGGATCCTCTCATCCGACTTTCACCGATGCCTCATACGGTGGGGGCATGACGCAGGTGACTCCTCCCGGGTGGTACCCCGACCCCGGGCAGACAAGTGACGGTCCGGCCACCGAACGCTGGTGGGACGGCAAGGCCTGGACGGAGCAGACCCGCCCCGCCGGGTCGGCCGCCGACTGGGGTCCCCCGCCGCAGCCGCCGGCCGACGGGGCCTACCCGGCGTACCAGGCCTATCCGGGGTACCCGGAGTATCTCGCCTCGCCGCCGGCCGGCAAGCGCGGGCTGCGCACCGGCATAGCCGTCGGCGTGGCCGTGGCGGTGCTGGCCGCCATCGGGGTGGGCGTGTTCGCGCTCACCGGCAACGGCAGTGACAACGGCGGCCAGGCCTCTCAGCAGGGCTCGGGCGGCCAGGGCGGTTTCGGCCAGGGCGGTCCCGAGGGGCAGAGCGGCGGCCAGAACGGCGGCCAGGGCTTCCCGTTCGGCGGGTCGGGCGGCAGTTCCGGCTCCGGTGGCAGTTCTGGCTCGGGCGGCTCCGGCGGGGGCGCCTCGCCGTCGCCGGGCCAGTCCGAGGCGCCGAAGGTCAAGGGCGGCGGCACGGTGTCGGACGCCGTCAACGCCATCAGCATGCCGGTGCCGGACGGCTGGACCGGGCAGGCGATCAGCGTCGGCGCCCAGGTCACCTCCGACTCCTCCTACAAGTGCCCCGGTGACACCTCGCAGACCTGCACCACCGGTGGTGCCTACTCGGCGCCCGCGCTCGCGCTGGGCACCTCGGGCAGCACGGCCGAGGAGGTCGCCAAGGCGGACATCGCGGCGAACGCGAAGGAGTCGTACGGCGGCAAGACCTACGGCGCGATCACCTCGCACGAGGTGCTGGCCTCCAAGGCGGTCACCGTGGCCGGGCAGAAGGGCTATCTGGTCCGCTGGAAGGCCGTGACCAGCAAGGGCGCCGACGGCTATGTCGAGTCGCTGGCGTTCCCGTCGCCCGCCGACTCCTCGCAGATCGTCGTGGTCCGGTTCGGCGTCGACGTCGGCCAGAAGGAGTCCGTCATCGACACGATCACCGCCGGCATCAAGGTGTCCTCCGGCGGCGGGAGCGGCACGACCGTCTGACCTGCCCCGGTAACGGTCCCGGGACAACAGTCGGCCGGGTGGGGCGCCCCTCCGCTCAAAGGGGAGCCCCACCCGGCCGGGGGGTGCGCGCCGCCCCCGTCCCCACGGTGCGGCGCGAGCAGGTCACCGTCCAGTCATCCCGTGGACGGCGGCCTGGGTCTTAGGTGAGTCCGAGCGCCGGCAGCACGACTGCCTCCACGAAGCCGACGAGATAGGCGGAGTCGGCGTACTCGCCGGTCAGGATGGGCCGGATCCGCAGGACTCCGAACATCATGGCCGGGACGTACTCCAGCGCGGGGTGGCCGGCGGCCACCTCACCGCGCTCGGCACCGCGGCGCAGGATCTCCTGGAGCGCGGCCATCTCGGGTTCGACCAACGCCTCGCGCAGGGCCATCGCCAGTTCGCGGTCCGAGGTGACCGCGTGCCCCAGCGCCTGGAGCATCTTGGTGTCCTTGCCCGACCAGTCGCCCGCGGTCCGCCCGACCTGGCGCAGGTCGCCGGCGAGCGACCCGGTGTCGATGCCGACGAAGCGCACCCGGCGGCTGGCCCGCAGCGCGGCCGCCACGAACTGCGGCTTGGTCTTCCACTGCCGGTAGAGCGTGGACTTGCTGCACCGGGTGCTGGCGGCGACGCCCTCCATGGTGACGGAGTCGTAGCCGCACTCTCTGATCTGTTCGAGCACGGCGTCGAAGAACTCCCGCTCACGCTCCGGCGTGATCTTGGAGCGGCGCGAGGCGTTGACCGTCTCCGGTCCGTCCGCGGCCTGCGACGTCATGTGCCCTTCTCCTCACTCGCGCATCACTTACGGATCACTTGCGCCCCGCCCGCCGTTCGGCCGCGACGGAAACCTACAACCAGTGTGGCCTACGTCTATCGATACGCCACTGTACCGGTACTCAGCCGTATCGGTACAGTGGCGTATCGGTACAGTCGCGTATCGGTACGCTGTCGTATCGATGAGTATCGGTGAGTTCGGGCCACCGCCCGGACTCGGCACAGCACCACCGTCAGTGAGGGGGCCTGGGATGAGATCCCAGTCCGAGCCGGCAGCAGCACAGCCGGGCGCCATAGCCCGGCCGCCGCTCGTCCGTGAGCTCCTGCTCGTCGCGGGACTCTTCCTCGTCTACAAGTTCGGGCGGCAGCTGGCCACCGGCCATACGGCCGAGGCCATGCACAACGCCCACCGGATCTGGGACCTGGAAAGGACGCTGCGTCTGCCCTCGGAGGTCTCCGTGCAGTCCGCACTGCTGCACGGCGACACGCTCGTCCATCTGGCCAACACCTACTACGCCACGGTTCATTTCCCGGCCACGCTGGCCTTCCTGGTCTGGCTCTATCTGCGCCGGCCCGCGCACTACGTCTGGGCCCGCCGGGTCCTCGCCGTGGTCACGGCCGCCGCCCTGGTGCTGCCCTTCACGTTCCCGCTGGCACCGCCCCGGATGCTGGCCGCGACCGGCCTGATCGACACCGCCCACGTGTACGGCCCGTCCGTGTACGGCCCGCCGTCCAGCGACCACCTCTCCAACCAGTTCGCGGCGATGCCCTCGCTGCACTTCGGCTGGGCCCTGATGGTGGCGACCGGCCTGATCGTCGCGACCCGCTCCCGCTGGCGCTGGCTGTGGCTGCTGCACCCCGCGATCACCCTCCTCGTGATCGTCGGCACGGCCAACCACTACTGGCTGGACGCGATCATCGCCACCGCGATGCTCGGCACCGCCCTCGCCCTGATCCGCCCCCAGACTTCGTCCGGGGGGACCCCCATCTCGCTTCGCTCGCCGCACCGCACGGCCACCACGGCCGGACGCGGCGCCCGGGGGCTCACCGTGGAAGAGCCCGCGCTGGTGGGGGCGGGCCGATGAGCGCCGCCGCCCTCGTCGCCGTCCTGCTCTCCCTGGTCTCGGCCGTCGCCTACGCGGCCGCCGCGGTCGCCCAGGAGCGCCTCGCCTCGAAGACCTCCGACGCGGGTCTGCTACGACTCCTCGGCTCCGGCGCCTGGTGGTCGGCGGTCGGCCTGAACGCGGGCGCCGCGCTCCTCCACGTCGTCGCCCTCAAGTACGGCCCGCTCACCCTCGTACAGCCCCTGGGCGCACTCACCCTGGTCGCGGCCGTACCGATGGGCGCGCGGGTGGCGGGCCGCCGGGTCAGCGCCACGGAGTGGCACGGCACGGCCCTCACCCTGCTCGGCCTCGGCGCCCTCCTGATCACGGCCTCGGGCCCGGCGCCCCACAAGGTCCTCAGCCTCACCGAGGCCCTCGTGGTCGCCGGTACGACGGCCGCCCTGATCGGCGCCCTCTCCCGCCCCGGCACCCGCCCGGGCCTGCGCCACGCCACCGCGTCCGGCTTCGCCTCGGGCGTCGCGTCCGCCCTCACCCAGACGGTGACGGTGGCGGCGACGGACCGCTCGGCCCCGGTCCTCAGCACCGAGGTCATCGTGGTCGCGCTCCTGGTGGCCGCGTTCGCGGTGGGCGGCCTGCTCCTGTCCCAGACGGCCTACCGAGGCGGCCTGGGCGCCCCCTTGGCGGTGGTCACCCTCTCCAACCCGGTGGCAGCTGCCGTCATCGGCCTCACCCTCCTGGGCCAGGGCCTCCAGGGAGGCGCCGCAGGCATCCTGCTCGCCCTGGCGGGCGCGGGCCTGGCGTCCTGGGGCGTGGTCCTCCTCACCCGCGTGACACCGTCACCCCCACTCGCCGCACTCACCCCGGACGAGCCGCACCCAGTGGCTGCGGTACTGGCCCTGGAGGAGGCGAAGGCGGCGGCAGAACAGGCACTGCTCCCCCGCCAGAAGCCGGAGACCGGACACCTCACGGCTCTCTGAAAAGCGCCCCGTCAGGGGCGCGGGGCTGCAACGATATGCGGCTGCCGCCGCGCGGGCGCGACCAGCCCCCACGCACCCGCAGCCGCGCGGCTACCTCAGCCCAGCCCCCGGGAGTCCTGCTTCAGCGCCGTGTCCACGGTCAGCGCCGTCGCCACCACCAGGCTCAGCAGCGGCTCCGGCAGCTGGTAATGGATCTGCAGGACGTAGTTGTCGGCGGTCGTGAACATCGTCTTCGCGAGCCCCTCCCACGTCTTCGTGATCCGGGCCACCTCGTTGTCGGTGTGGTCGACGACCGCGAAGTTCCACGCCCGCCAGTTCTCCGCCTTGATCGCACCGACCTTCTGGCCGCCCGCGTTCATCGCGAAGTTGATCTTCCCGATCATGTTCTGCTGGACGATCTCACCGACCGGCGACCCGTCCGGACGCGTCACGACCACCCGGGACTTGAAGACCTTCGCGGGCCGGGTCAGCACCAGCTGCGGCTGCCCGTGGGCGTCCCGGATCTCCAGCCGGTGGGTCATGAACTGGTCGAGGCTGGAGACGAACCGCAGGACCTTCTTCAGCGCGCTCTGCCCGACCTCGACCACCGAGCCGAGCTCGCGGCCGTTCTGGTCCATGACCTTGTACTCGTTGGTCAGCTCGATCAGCTTGGCCTTCTGGTTCACCACCAGCACCGGCTCGGTGAACAGGGTGCCGCCACCGGCGCCGCCGGCCGCGACCCCGGCCTGCTGCTGCACCTGCCGCTGGACACGGGCGTCGGCGGCCGGGGCCTGCCCCGGCACCGCGCCCTGCTGATTCGTGTGGTCGGTCCACTTGGCGCCGTCCCAGTACCGGAGCGTCTGGGGCGCACCGTGCGGATCGGGGTACCAGCCTTCAGGAGTGTTCGATTGCGTCGTCACCGGGGCACACTATCCCGATGTGACCGGTACCTGACCAGCCCGCACGATGCGGCCCTCATCGTTCCGTCACTCCGTGATGATCGCCGGGTCGCTGACGCCCGGGCGGCCGTTCTCCACGTGCCCCGCCAACCGCCGTACGAAGGTCCCGTCGGCGTCGGAGGTGACGGTCACGTCGTACCAGCGGCGGCTGCGCCCGAGGTCGACGGTGTGCTTCACGGTCGCGCCGGCCCGCACGGTGATCGTGCAGGACGGGCCGCCGTACCCGTTGGCGAGCTTCAGCTTCACCGTGCCGGAGCCCCTGTTGGTGAGGGTGAGCTCGATGTCGTCGCCGGCCGGCCGCGCGGTGACCTCGGGTCCCGCCACCTTGCCCGGGCCCTGGAAGGCGCGCAGGAAGCCGTTCGGGCCGTGCACGGTCAGGTCGTACGAGCCGCCCGAGTACGCCGAGTTCCAGGTGTCGGAGACGGACTTGCCGGCCTCGGTGGTGTAGCTCCAGGGGCCGTCGGCGCGGTTGTTGGAGGTGACCAGGAAGGCGGCGCCCGCGTGCGCGCCCGAGGCGAAGGTCAGCGTGAACGTGCCGGCCGCCGCGTCCAGCGAACCGTCCACCAGCGGGGCGTACCTGAGCGGCCGGGTGGGCCGCGAGCCGCGCTCCTGCTTGGGCAGGGACGGGTTGGCGGGCGGGGTGGGCACGTAGTCGGGGTGGCGCTTGTCGTCCGGCGGCCGGTAGCCGTCCGTGGCCGGGAGCGCGACCGGCTTGGTGTCCTTGCGGGAGAAGTCGAACGCGGCGGTCAGGTCGCCGCTTACGGTCCGCCGCCAGGGCGAGATGTTGGGCTCGTGGACGCCGAAGCGGGCCTCCATGAACCGGATGATGGAGGTGTGGTCGAGCGTCTCGGAGCAGACGTAACCGCCCTTGCTCCACGGGGAGACGACGAGCATGGGGACGCGCTGGCCGAGGCCGTAGGCGCCGGCGGCGTGGCTGGTGTCGCCCTTGAAGAGGTCGAGGCTCGGGTCGACCGTGGACTTGCCCTGCGCGGCGGAGGCGGCCGGGAACGGCGGGATCAGGTGGTCGAAGAAGCCGTCGTTCTCGTCGTACGTGACGAACACGGCCGTCTTCGCCCAGACCTCGGGGTCGGCGGTGAGCGCGTCGAGGACCTGGGAGACGTACCAGGCGCCGTAGTTGGCGGGCCAGTTGGGGTGCTCGGTGAAGGCCTCGGGGGCGACCACCCAGGAGATCTGCGGCAGCTTGCCGGCCTTGACGTCGGCCTTCAACCGGTCGAAGAAGCCCTCGCCCTTGGTGGCGTCGGTGCCGGTGCGGGCCTTGTCGTACAGCGGGTCGCCGGGCTGGGCGTTCTGGTACTGCTTGAAGTAGAGCAGCGAGTTGTCGCCGTAGTTGCCGCGGTAGGCGTCCTGGATCCAGCCCCAGCCGCCGGCCGCGTCCAGGCCGTCGCCGACGTCCTGGTAGATCTTCCAGGAGACGCCCGCCTTCTCCAGGCGCTCCGGGTAGGTCGTCCAGCTGTAGCCGGCCTCGTCGTTGCCGAGGACCGGGCCGCCGCCCTGGCCGTCGTTGCCCGTGTAACCCGTCCACATGTAGTAGCGGTTGGGGTCGGTGGAGCCCATGAACGAGCAGTGGTAGGCGTCGCAGATGGTGAAGGCGTCGGCGAGCGCGTAGTGGAACGGGATGTCGTCCCGGTTCAGGTACGCCATGGTCGTGGAGCCCTTGGCCGGCACCCACTTGTCGTACTTGCCGTTGTTGACGGCGGTGTGCGTGTCGCTCCAGCCGTGCGGGAGGTCCTGGAGGAAGGCGAGGCCCAGGTCGTCGGCGTCCGGGTGGAAGGGCAGGATGTCCTTCGTGCCGTTCGACTGGCTCCACACGGACTTGTTGTTCTGGGTGACCGAACGCGGGTCGCCGAAGCCGCGGACGCCTCTGAGGGTGCCGAAGTAGTGGTCGAACGAACGGTTCTCCTGCATCAGGACGACGATGTGCTCGACGTCCTCGATCGACCCGGTGCGGTGGTTCGCGGGGAGCGCGGCGGCGCGCTGGATGCTGCTGGACAGCGCCGTGAACGCCGTGGTGGCGCCCGCGAGTTGAAGGAAGCGGCGCCGGTTTACTTCGGTCATGGGTGAACGACCTCTCATCCTGACGTACGGATGGCCGGAACAGGGCGGATGGTGCGCGGGTGCGAGTGTTCCAAGGGCAGCGAACGTCAGGGAAGGGTCCGGTGGCGCTGATGTGAAAGTCGGCGGTACGTGAGGTAGGGAGTCGGTAAGGAGACAGGGCCTGCCACGGCCGCGGAACGGCCGTGGCAGGCCCGGGACTCAGCTGATGAAGGAGCCCGCCGCGCAGGCGCTCTCCGTCACCCACTGGTGGGAGAGGATGTTGTCGTTCATGGAGTGGCCGTCGGTGAAGTGGTCCCGGGTGAGGTCGTCCACGTAGAGCTCGCCCGGCTTCAGGCAGCCGTAGCCGCCCGAGTAGTTGGCGTAGTAGTAGAAGGCCACGACGTCCTTGCCGCCGACGTAACCGCTGTTCATCACGGAGGAGGCGACGTTGCCGACGCCCTGGAAGCCGCCGGAGCTGTCGCCCCAGTCGGCGTCGTTGCCCGCGCTGACGCCGAGCAGGCCGCCCGCGCAGTCCCAGTCCTTCCAGGCCCGCACATTGCCGTCGCGGCCCGGCCACTGCGCGTTGCAGCCGGCGGAGGCCTGGGCGTTCACCGGCAGGGCGAAGCCGACGGCCGCGAGGGCCAGCGTGGTGAGGGCGAGGGTCATTTTGCGCATGATGGATTCCGTTCTGCCTCGTCGGAGGCGGTCGGTGTGGGAGTGGGCCGCGGCGGGCGCCGCGGAGTCATGGGGTGCCGGCAGCCGTCAGGTGCGGGCGGGCACGATGCGCTCGGCGCGCTCCAGCGCCGTCAGGCGCAGCTGCCGGTAGGCGTCCAGCCGGGCGCCGTACGCGCCGTCCAGCTGGGCCAGATAGTGGGCCTCGCGGTCCTGGCCCACGGACCTGAGGGAGACCTCGCGGGCGCAGCCGGCGTCGGCGACCGCGATCCGGGTCTCGGCGGCGAAGCTCCTGGCCTCCTCGGCCCGGGTCTGCACCGCGGGGTGCTCCCGGGTGGCCTGCCGGGCCGCGTCGGGGTCCGGGTAGGGGTGGCCGGCCCGCTTCATGCAGGCCGACCACGCGTGCACGGCGGCGGTGAACCGCATGTCGTGCAGCAGCTTGCCGACGTAGAGCGGGCGCAGGTTGCTCGCCGTGGTGTCGAGCCGGAACCAGGTCCCCGGATCGCCGTACAGCTGCCGCTCCGCCTCGCCGTCGCAGCCGCCGGTCTGCTTGCTGACCTTGCCCCCGCCGGGGAGGTCGGTGCGCAGCAGTTCGGCCCGCCGGCCGCCGTCGAGCGCGGTGTCGTACGCGGCCCCGCGGGCGGCGGTGAGGCCCTTGCGGTAGGCGCTGTTGGGGTTGTGCAGGCGGGCGCGGTCCTCCTTCGCCGTGATCCTGCTGCCGTATCCGTAGGTGCGGGCCCAGCGCACGTCGTCCTGGACGTAGCCGAGCGGCCTGCTCTCGGCCAGGCTCAGCGGGCGGTCCGTCCAGTAGCGGAACCCGTGGCGGGCCATGCACCGGGCGACCAGGCGCTGTTCGGCGTCCGAGACCCGGAGGTCCTCCGCGTAGGTGAGGTCGCGGGCCCGGTGGGCGGCGGTGGGGGCCGAGCCGCCGCCGGACGCCTGGGAGCAGCCGGTGAGGGCGAGCGCGGCCACGGCGGCGACGGCGCTCAGATGCACGGCCTTGCGGCGGAAGGCGGGGCGCTTCATCGGGCAACTCCCTCGGCGTACGGCGAACGGCTCGGTGCTTACGGGCCGTTGACGGCGCGGGCGGGGCGTTCGTATGACATGTGCGCGCGAGGGATTTCCGGGGCGGGGATTTCGTGGCGGATCCGGACGCGCGGTCATACGAGGGCCGCCGGCCACCCGTCCCCCGCACAGGGGACTCTGTGCCCACCCACAGAAACCAGCCAACTGCGCCGGCCGGGAGAGACGTCCCCGGAGCCCCGGCGGGCCCTTCCCCGTTCGGCGCACCGGGCGTCGCGGAGGGTCCGTCCGACCGATCGGACGGACCGGATCCGGTCACGCCGGCCCGGCCTTCGCGCTGCCCGGACGACGCCCGCCGATATCGTTGTCGGCATCCGCTCGGGCGATCGGGGATCGATGTTCGAAGTGCGTCTGCTCGGCCCGGTGGAGGTCTGGGACGGGGACCGGCGGGCCCCGCTCGGCGGCTCCAGGCCCCTCGCCGTCCTCGCCTCGCTCGTCGTCCACCTGGGCGAGGTCGTCTCCACCGAGCGCCTGGTGGACCTCGTCTGGGACGAGGAGGCGCCGGCCACCGCGGGCGCCCTGGTCGCCACCCATGTCTCCGCCGTACGACGGGCCCTGGCCCGGGTCGGCACGGCCGAGCTGATCCGCACCCGGCCCCCGGGGTACGTCGCGGACCTTCCCCCCGACCGGGTCGACGCCCGCCGCTTCGAGCACCTCCTCGCCGCGGGGCGGTCCGCGGGGCGTCCGGAGGAGGCCGCGGAGGTGCTGGCCGGGGCGCTCGGGCTGTGGCGGGGCCGGGAGGCGCTGGAGGGGCTCGGCCAGTCGTTCGCGCGGATCGAGGCGGCCCGCCTCGCGGAACTGCGGCTGGTGGCCGAGGAGGAGTCCTTCGGGCTGGCCCTGGAGCTGGGCCGCGCGGACGACACGATCGCCCCGCTGCTCGCCCATGTGGCCGCGCATCCGCTGCGGGAGCGGCCGCGCGGCCAGCTGATGACCGCCCTGTTCCGCACCGGCCGGGTCTCCGACGCGCTGCGCGTCTACCAGGAGGGCCGCGCGGTGCTCCGCGACGAGCTGGGCATCGACCCGGGGCCGGAGCTGCGGGCGGTCCACCAGGCCGTACTGACCCATGACACGGGTGTGCTGGGAACCGGGCAGCCCGCACGGCCGGTACCGGTGCCCGCCCCGAGGAGCCGGGAGGCGAAGCCCGCGCCCTCCCATCTGCCGCCGGACATCGCCGACTTCGTCGGCCGCGCCGGACAGGTCAAGTGGGCCACCGGGCTGCTGCGGGGCGTGGGCGACCCCGGCCGGACCGCGCCGCCGATCGGGGTGATCTCCGGGCGCTCCGGCATGGGCAAGACGGCCCTCGCCGTGCACGTCGGCCACCGCACCGCCGAACTCTTCCCGGACGGACGCCTGTTCGTGGACCTGCGGGCCGCCGACACCACCCCGCTGGAGCCCGCCGACGCGCTGTCCCGGCTGCTGCGCGCGATGGGCGTCGACCCGGACACGCTGCCCTCCGGGGTCGAGGAGCTGACCGGCCTGTACCGCACGCACATCGGGCACCGGCGGGTCCTGGTCGTCCTGGACAACGCGGCCGGTGAGGCACATGTACGGCCCCTGCTGCCGCCGGGCCCCGGTTCGGCGGTGCTGATCACCAGCCGACGGCGGCTGGTGGCGCTGGAGGGCGCCGCGCATCTGGACCTCGCCGTACCGGACGAGGCAGAGGCCCTCGACCTGCTGCGCCGGGTGGCCGGTGAGGGGCGGACGGGGGCGGAGCCGGAGCGGGCCGCCGAGATCGTCGCCCTGTGCGGGCGGCTGCCGCTCGCGGTGCGCATCGCGGGCGCCCGGCTCGCCGCCCGCCCGCACTGGGCGCCCGGCCGGCTCGCCGGACGGCTCCGCGACGAACGGCGCCGGCTGAACGAACTCAGCGCCGGGGACCTGGAGTTGCGCACCAGCCTGGAGCTCGGCTACGCCGACCTCGACCCGCAGGAGCGCCGGGCCCTGCGCCGCCTCGCCCTGCTGGACCTGCCGGACTTCGCGGCCTGGGTCGCCGCTCCCCTGCTGGACATAGGGACCGAGGAGGCCGAGGAGGCCGTCGAGCGGCTGGTGGACTGCCACTTCATCGACGTGATCGGGGTGGACGGCACCGGTCTCGCCCGCTACCGCATCCAGGACCTGGCCCGCGAACACGCCCGTGAGCGCTGCCTCTCCGAGGAGAGCGCCGAGGACCGCGCGGCCGCGGTGCTGCGCCTGGTCGGCTGCTGGCTGGACCTCGCCAGGAAGGCCGCCGCCCGGGGCCCCGGCGGCGCGGCCCGGCACTTCCCGGAACCGGCCGCCGTACGCCCGCTCGACCCGGAGACCGAGGAGGCGCTGCTCGCCCGGCCCGCGGCCTGGTTCGCCGCCGAGCAGGCCGGGCTGCTGGCCGCCGTGACGCACTGCGCCGACCACGGGATGGCACGGGCCGCCCGGGACCTCGCCGGGGCGCTGATAGCGAGTTCGGCCGCGCTGTACAACCAGTTCGACGCCTGGTCCCGCTCGCACACGGCGGCCATGGCGGCGGTGCGCCGCAGCGGGGACGTCGAGGGCGAGGCCTGGCTGCTCAACGGCCTCGGTCAACTCCGTTACGAGCAGGACCGGTTCGAGGAGTCGTACGCCTACTTCGCCGACGCCCTGCGGCTGTTCGGGGAGAGGGTGCCGCAAGGGGCCGCGGTGGCGCTCGCGGGGATGGGAACCGCCCGGCGCGAACAGGCCCGCTACACCGAGGCGTTGGAGCTGCTGGAGGCCGCGCTGGAGCGGTACGGCGACGAGGGCGAGGTCGGGGCCCGGGCGCGGGTGCTGTACGGCATCGGGTACGTGCGCCGCGAGCAGGGGCGCGGGGCCGCGGCCCGGGAGGCCCTGACCCGGGGCCTGGAGCTGTACCGGGCCGCCGCCGACCGGCACGGCGAGGCGCTCACCGTGCGCTCGCTCGCCCTGTGCGACCGGGCCGAGGGCCGGTACGCCGACGCCGAACGGCAGTTGCACGAGGCACTGCGGATCTTCACCGGGCTGCACGACACCTTCGGCGCGATGTACACCGAACAGTCGCTGGCGAAGGTGGAGTTGCGCACGGGCCGTACCGAGGGGGCGGGACGGCGGCTGGTGCGCTGTCTGGATGTGGCCCGGGAGCGGCAGGACCGGTTCGGGGAGGCGCTGGTGCTGCGCACGCTCGGGGAGCAGCGGCTGGCGGCCGGGGACACCGACGGGGCCCGGGCGCCGCTGGAGCACGCGGCGTCCCTCTGGGCGGAGTTGGGGCTGCCGCTGTGGCGGGCCCGCACGGTGCGGGACCTGGCCGCGGTGTGGACGGCGGACGGTGACGCGGAGTCCGCGCGGGCGGCCCGGGCCGAGGCGCTGGAGGTGTTCCGGTCGGTGGGCGCGCGGGAGGCGCGGGAGCGGGCGGAGGACGCGTCGTCGTAGCCGGGTCGGGGCTGTAGAAGTCCTGGTGGGGCGCTTGCAGGGAACCTGCAGAGCAATTGCAGGGGTCGTAGGCACTGTTGTCTGCGTGACGGACATCATCACGCTCTCCGACTCCCGGGTCGCCGCGGTCGCCGAGCACGAGTGCGGCGAGGCGCTGGTCGATCTGCTCGGGACACCCGGGCTGCGGGTCGACCCGCGCCAGGCCGACGCCGACGGCAGTTACGCGTACCTGCGTTCGGGTGTGCTGCGCCGGCTCCTTCAGGCGCAGTCGCTGCTGCCCGACGGGATCCGGTTCCTGGTGGTCGAGGGGTACCGGCCGCCCGCTCTGCAGCGCCGCTACTTCGAGGAGTACGCGGCGACCCTGCGCGCGGCCCACCCCGACGCCGGGCCGGACCGGATCCGGGAGCTGGCCAGTGCCTACATCTCCCCGCCGGAGGTGGCTCCCCATGTCAGCGGCGGGGCGGTGGACCTGACCCTGTGCACCGCGGACGGCACGGAGCTGCCGCTGGGCACGGAGGTCAACGCCACCCCGGAGGAGAGCGAGGGTGCCTGCCGTACCGGGGCACCGAACATCGGCGCCGAGGCACGCGCCAACCGGGCGTTGATGGACCGGGCGCTGACCACGGCCGGCTTCGTCAACTACCCGACCGAGTGGTGGCACTGGTCCTACGGCGACCGGTACTGGGCCCTGCTGAGCGGGGCACCGGCCGCCCGCTACGGGCCCGCCGCCGCACCTGTCCGGACCGTCTGACCAGCGGTCCGGGCGCTCTCACACCACGAACGACCGACGGGGGACGACCACCATGGAAACCCACGGGGGCACGTGTACGCAGGAGCCGCGCGAGGCGGCCCGGGAACACATGAGTCCGGGAGACTTCGACGCCGCCTTCACCGCCGACATGCCCAGACTGCGCAGACGGCTGCTCGCCCTGACCGGCAATCCGCACGACGCGGACGACCTGCTGCAGGAGACGTATCTGCGGCTCTCCCGGCGGGCCCGCGCCCGGAATCTGACGCACCAGCAGCATCCGTACGCCTACACCTGCGCGGTCGCGCTGAACCTGCTGCGCGACTCCTGGCTGCATCCTTCCCGCCGGGAGCGCACCACCGACCGGCTGCCCGAGGCGGGCTGGGACGGCGGACTCGGCTCGTACGAGGCCTCGGCCACCGCCCTCGCGCTGCTGAGCATGCTCTCGCCGAAGGAGGCGGCCGCGGTGATCCTCGTCGATCTGGAGGGGCTCACCCACGACACGGCCGGGGAACGGCTCGGCGCCCATCGCGGCACCGTCCAGCGCAACCGGATGCGGGCGCTGGCCAAGATGCGGGCGGCGCTGGCCGGCTGAGTTCCGGGTGCCGCGTCCCCACGGGGGTGGGACGCGGCACCCGGTAGATCGTCGGGACCACCCCCGCGCACGGCTTCCCACACGGCTTCACACACGGCTTCATGTCGACGAAGGATGTGCACCTTGAGACTCCGGGAACTGACCACACCGGGCCGGGCGACCGCCACGGCGGCCGCGATCGCGCTGATCGCCTTCCTCCCCGCGACCGCGCACGCGGCCGCCCCGCGCGCCGCGCAGGACACCGCCTGCGGTGTGCTGGCCTCCGGCGCCTCGGCCACCGCGGAGGCGGCCGTGAGCGCGGCCTGCTCCCAGATCGGCGTCTGGTACAGCTGGGGCGGCGGCCACGGCGCCACGCCCGGTGCCACGTACGGCTACTACGACGGCTCCGACCCCGACAGCCTGCACGACAACGAGCGCAAGGGCTTCGACTGTTCGGGCCTGATGCGGTACGCGTACTACCGGGCGACCGGCCGGGACCTGCTCAACGGGACGGCCGACGACCAGTTCCACAGCCCGCAGGCCGCGGCCCGCTTCTCGGCGGGCCAGGGCACCGCTCCCCTGGTCCCGGGCGACCTGATGTTCTGGGGCAGCGGGTACATCCACCACGTCGCCATGTACCTGGGCGCGGGGCAGATGGTGGAGGCGTACGAGTCGGGCACCCACATCCGGGTGACGCCGGTGCGCACGGGCGGCGACTACGCGGGCGCGGTCCGCATCAACCCGTCCGGCACGCCGGTGCCGCCGCCGGCCAACGGCGGTTCGACGTTCGAGACCTGGGGAACGGGGGTGCACACGCACTCCTCGCCGAGCGTGCACGCCTCGGTCGTCGACACCTTCGCCGGTCCCACCCAGGTGTCCGTCCAGTGCCAGGAGCACGCGGAGGAGGTGACCGCCGAGGGCTACACCAACGACATCTGGGCCAAGCTGGCGGACGGCTCCTGGATGACCAACATCTACATCAAGGGCCCGGCCGAGCTGCCCGGCATCCCGGACTGCGGCGGCGACACCCCAACGCCGCCGAGCGGGGGCAGCACGGCGTTCCAGACCTGGGGCACGGGTGTGCGCACGCACAGCGAGCCGAACGTGAACGCCGGCGTGGTCGACTACTTCGCCCAGCCGACGACGGTCAACGTGGTCTGCCAGACCCACGCCCAGACGGTCACGGCCGAGGGCTACACCAACGACGCCTGGTCCAAGCTGACCAACGGCGCGTGGATGACGAACATCTACATCAAGGGCCCGGCGTGGCTGCCGGGGGTGGCCACCTGCTGAGCCGCCCCCGCACCCGCTGATCCGCACCCGGCCGACGGGGCACCCGACGACCGGGGCGCCCCGTCGGCCCACCTATTCACTTTGTTGTCCATGCACAGCCGCCCGCTGCTCCAGTCGCCGCAGTGCCAGGTCCCCCCACTGGAGGTTCTCCCGCTCGAAGGACATCCCGCGCAGCAGGGTGAGGTAGGGGCCGATGCGGTCCGTCTCGGCGAAGTACGCCTCCTCCGAGCGGCCGGCCAGGAGACGCTGCCGGATCCGCTCGTAGCGGGCCAGTTTGGCGGTGGCCCACTCCATGCGTTCGGCGACGGCCGCGCGGACCGCCCCGATGTCACCGGCGTCCGCGCACTGCACCTTGACCAGCAGCTCGTCGCGGACCACCGCGGGCCGGCCGGGGGGCTCGGCCGTATAGGCGCGTACCGCCGCGCGGCCGGCGTCCGTCAGCGAGAACAGCCGCTTGTTGGGCCTGCGTTCCTGCTCGACGACACGGGCGGCGACCAGCCCCTCGGCCTCCATCCGGTCCAGTTCGCGGTAGAGCTGCTGGGGTGTCGCCGTCCAGAAGTTGGCGACCGTCGCGTCGAATCCCTTCGCGAGGTCGTACCCGGAGGCCTCTCCCTCCAGGAGGGCGGCCATCACCGCGTTCCGCAGAGCCATGGGGACACGCTAGCATGCGAGAGTAGTCAACTTTTTGAATAGGTGAGGTGGACCCCATGCACCCCTTCCGCAAGGCCGTCGAGAGCGGCGACATGGACGCCGTGGCCGCCCTGCTGGCCGATGACGTCGTCTTCACCAGCCCGGTCGCGTTCAAGCCGTACCCGGGCAAGGCGATCACCGCCGCGATCCTGCGCGCGGTGTCCCGGGTGTTCGAGGACTTCACCTACGTCCGGGAGATCGCGAACCCGGACGGCCGCGACCATGCCCTCGTCTTCACGGCCACCGTCGCCGGCAAGAAGCTCCAGGGCTGCGACTTCCTGCACTTCGACGAGGACGGGAAGATCGATGACTTCACGGTGATGGTGCGCCCGCTGTCGGCCGCCCAGGCGCTGTCCGAGGCGATGGGCGCCCAGTTCGAGCGGATCGCCCAGGAGGCCGCCGCCGCGCAGTGAGCGGGCCGGGAAGCCGTCCCCCGGCCCCCCGTGATCGCCCGATCGGGGGACTGCCCGACCGAGGGACTGGTGGGAGCCGGGCGCGGCCACAAGACTCGGGACCATGACCGCTTCCGACCGGCCGCAGGCGCTCGCCTGGGACACCCCCGCTGCCGCGGCCGCCTACCGCAACCGTGATATGAGGCTGGCCCGGCAGCTGATCTTCCCCGCCGTGCTGGACCGCGTCGGCGCTCCCCGGGACCCCGGCGCGACCGTCCTCGACGTCGGCTGCGGCACCGGGGCCCTCGCCCTGGAACTGGCCCAGGCCCGGGGCTGGTCGGTGCGGGGCGTCGACCCCTCGGCGCACATGCTGGACATCGCCCGCGCCGACCGCGCCGATCCGCGCGTCGACTACCGCCTCTTCGACGGCCGTTCGCTGGACTGGATCCCGGACCGCAGCATCGACGCGGCCGTCTGCTGCCTGGTCTACTGCACCGACCCCGACGACGCCCGCCTGGCCGATCTGACCGCCGAGGTCCACCGGGTGCTCCGGCCGGGCGCCCCCTACGTCATCGCCGACCTCAACCCGGACGCCGTGGGAGAGCGGTTCGCCACGCTGCGGTTCGGCGACGAGGGCGCGTCGTACACCGCGGGCGACGCCGTACCCACGGTGCTGCGCCAGCTCGACGGCAGCTCCGTCACGACCGCCTGCTACTACCGCCCCCTGGCCACGTACAGCGCCCTGCTCACCGGGGCGGGATTCCCCGTACCGGCCGCCGACACCCCGGCCGTACCGGACGCCGATCGCGCCGCCGGGTCGGGCCTCGCCCCGTACCTGATCCTGGACACCACCCGCCTCTGAGCGAGGCGCGTCCGAAGCACCTGGCGACAGACTCCGGTCTCAGGGCCGCGGGCCCAGCAGGCGGATCGCGTCGGCGGCCACCGGGCCGTCGGCGTCGTTGGTCAGCCCGACCGACGTGCCCAGACCGGCCCGCAGACCGAACTCGCCGAGCGAGACCCAGGTACCGCCGCGCGGATCGGCGGCTCCGGCGACCCGCTGGTCGATCCGCACGGTGGTGCTGCCGTCCGCGTGGACGACGGTGTACGGGGCGTTGCTCGCCCGGGTGGCGGACGGGGGGTAGGACACCTGGACCTCGTACACGCCGTCCTGGGGCACGGCCGGCCACCAGCGCACCCGTCGCTCACCCGAACCGGATGGCGCCGTACGGTAGTTGCCCGACCAGAAGCCGGGGTCGGCGGTCGCCGTGGGCCAGCTGCCGGCGAGGATCCCGAAGCCCAGCCGGTCGTTGTCCACGACCACCTCCGCGCGTACGTCGGCGGAGCCCGGCGCCTCGATCAGGCTCAGCGAGTCGAGACCCAGCCGGGTGCCGCCGCCCCTGCCGGTTCCCGTCACCTCGCACCGCAGGGTGTGCCGCCCGGCACGCAGCCGGGTGGTGCCGAGGTGGGCCAGATCGTAGCCGTCCGCCGACTGCGCGGTGGTGTCGATCGTGTAGGCCGGCAGTCCGGAGCGGTGCACCGTGACGGTGGCCAGGGCGCCGTCCGCCGGGCGGTGGTGGCGCAGCAGCAGCTCGTACTCTCCGGTGCGCGGCACCCGGAAGGTGAACTCCACCGCGTCGCCCACCTGTTCGGGGGTGAGGACCAGTCGCTCGCCACCACGGGCGAGCGGATCGGCGACGGTCCCCACGGTGCCACCGGTGACCTCGCGGTCCGCCCCGGCCAGGGCGACGACGGTCTCCCGGTAGTGCGGGCCGTGGCGCAGGCTGTCCCGCCCCCGGGTCAGCCAGTCGAGCGAGAAGCGGCAGACGTTGACGCGGAGCGGCACACTGGCCATGTCGCCGTCGCAGCCGTAGAACAGCACGATGGTGCCGTCGGAGAGCCGGGCGAGATCCGAGTAGAAGGAGCGGTTCTCGTTGACGACCCGCTGATACCGGTACGAGAAGCCCTCGTCGTAACCGACCGACACCGTCATGTTGCGTCTGACCGGTGAGTCGGGCCGGCTGAACAGCACCCGCCCGGTGTCACGGCTGCCGGGGCCGCCGGTGTACCGCAGCAGGCCGGCGTCCACCGCGTTGAACGAGCCGGTGCCGCCGTCGAACGCCGGCTGCGACCAGGTCAGACCGTCGTCCGAGCTGACGGAGACGATCCGCTGCCCTTCACCGCCCGCCGCGGCCCGGCCGTTCACGAACACACTGCCGTCCGAACGCTGCACCAGCCGGGCCTCGTTGATGGGGTACGCGACCTGTACGGGGACCTCGCCGGTCGCCTGCCAGGTGGCGCCGTGGTCGTCGCTGTAGATCGGCGCGACGCCGTAGTACCGCTGGGCCACGGTGTTGCCGACGATCACCCTGCGGTGCGCGCAGTTGAGCAGCAGACGGCCGGATCTCAGCTGGATGCCGTGGCCCGGACCGGGGCCGTGCAGCGCCCAGTCGTAGGGAAAGCGGTCGAACAGGCCTGCCAGGTTGCGTACCTCGCTCCAGGTCTCGCCGCTGTCCCGGCTGGAGATCACATAGAGGTCGCCCGAGTCGCCCGAGCAGGAGGTGTTCTGCGGGAGGCGGAGCGAGAGCATGTAGAAGAGGAAGACCTCCCGCGTCTGACGGTCCACGACCAGCGCCGGGTTGCCCCAGGACTCGCCGTCGACGGAGGTGACCAGGGTGCGGCTCGCCTCCCAGGTCCGGCCGCGGTCGGTGCTGCGGCGCAGCAGCAGATCACGCGGCCCGGCGTCGCACACCTCGTGGCGGCCCTCGGTCACGGCGAGGACGGTGTCGTCGGGGAGCACGGCGAGCGCGTGGACGTGATAGCTCACCAGCGGGCCCTCTCCGGAGTCCCAGAGGGTCTGCTCGTCGAAGAAGGCGCCCTGCCGGTCGGGGGCGGAGGACGACCGGTCGGCGGCGTGTGCCGTGGCTCCGAGGGCCGCGGGGCCGAACGCGGCGGTCGCCGAGGCGCCGACGACGCCCAGGGCGAAGGATCTGCGGTTCATGGCGGTGCGGTCCGGTCTGTCGGACATGGTGGGCCACCCCTTCCGGGCGGTACGGAGGCGAGGGAGCGCGGGTGGGAGTGCGGGGGCGGGTGCGGGTGCCTGGGCGGGATCGGGTGCCTGGGCGGGATCGGGTGCCTGGGCGGGATCAGGCTTCGGGTCAGGCTCGTACGAGATGCGCGTCGAGAGGAGCGAGCAGGTCGAGCAGTGCCGTGCGCTCCGCGTCGGAGCACGGTGCGAGGGGCGCGGCGACATGCGGCGGGCACAGGCCTCGTTCGGCCAGGACGGCCTTCACCGCGGGGACACCGGGCCGTACGGTGTGCAGCGCCAGCACCTCGTCGAGCAGCTGCTGCGCGCGCCGCGCGTCACCGTCCCGGCCGTCGCGGTGGGCCCGGAACAGTTCGACGGCCGCCCCGGGCGCCAGATTGGCCACCCCCGGCACCACGCCGTCGGCCCCGAGCCGCAGCGCGTCCAGCGCCTGCCGCTCCGCGCCCTGACTGACCCCGAAGTCGTCGCGCCGGCGGGCCGCGGCGAGGGCGTGGCCGAACAGGGCGAGGTCGCCGGAGCTGTCCTTGATGCCCACCAGGTGTGGAAGGCCGGTCAGTTCGTCGAGCAGGGCGGGGGTCAGCGGGTTGCCGTAGCGGGGGGCGTGGTAGGCGACGACGGGAACGCCGACGCCGGCCAGGGCGGCGTAGTGCGCGACGATCTCGTCGTGCCGGTGGTGGAAGTAGAGGGGCGGGCTGAGCACCAGCGCGTCCGGCTCGGCGGGCCGGACGGCCTCCGCGCGCTCCAGCGCCTCGGCGGTTCCGGGGGCGGTGACGTTGACCAACACCGGTCCGCCGTCGGTCAGTTCCCGCCAGCGTTCGGCCACCCGGGCGGCGAAGTCGCCGAGTTGTGCCGTGGGGAGCAGGGGGCCCTCGCCGTTGCTGCCGAAGAGCATGAGGCCGCGGGCGCCTGCGGCGGCCAGCGCGGCGAGCAGGGGGGCGGCGGCCGGGGCCGAGGGCTCGCCCGGGTGGTCCATGGGGGTGACCAACGGGACGATGACTCCGGACAGCAGGGTGCGGCCGTCGGTGTGTCGTCGTTCGGCCGCGGCGCCGTTGTGGCTGGTCGCGCAGTTCCCCGCGCCCCTTCGGGGCGCTGCAGTACCGTCCATCAGTATCCCCTGATCTCAGGCCAGGCCAGTTCGACTCCGGCGCGGGTGAGTTCGTCCTGGAAAGTGCGCAGGAGGGTGCTGTCCTCGTGCACCTGGTGGGGCTCCAGCCGGTTGTCGAGGCAGTGTGCCGCCAGTGATCCGGCCGCCTCGCCGATGTTCCACTCGACGGGGTGCAGCCGGTAGCAGCCGTTCGTGATGTGGGTGGTGCCGATGTTCTTGCACACCGGCAGCAGGTTCCGCACGCGTACGGGGAGCAGGGCGCCCAGCGGGATCCGGAAGGGGCTGCTGGCCACGTCAATGTAGGTGTCGCCGCCCGTGGAGGGATGCAGGTCGATCCGGTACATCCCGATGCCGACGGAGTCCGGATAGCGCACCGCGCCGCGCTCGCCCCGTACGGCGAGGGACAGGTCCTGTTCGACGATCCGGCGCCGGGCGACGATCCGGCGCGACTCACGGATGTACGGCGCCTTGGCCAGTCCGTCGGCCGTGCCCAGCACATCGCCGCGCAGCCGCAGACCGGGCCAGCCGGTGCCGCCGTCGGGACGGGGGGCCTCGGTCTGGAGCCAGTAGAGCATGCTCATGCTCAGCTCACGGGCTCCCGCCAGATGCCGGTCCCGCTCCTTGTCGTCGACCCCGATCAGCGGCCCTGGCAGGTAGTCGATCATGGGCCAGTTGACGATGGTGACATCGCTCGCGGCGAAGCCCGGCCGGTACAGCTTCCGGGAGACCACCCGGCGGAACTCCCACAGCTCCTTGTCGCCCGCGTCCTTGCTCTGGTCGGCGAGGACCGGCCCCGAGCCTGCGTGCTCGGCGTTCGGGGTGAAGCCGCGCGGTACGGTCTCCAGCGTCCTGGGGTCGGGCGCGCTGAGGCTCAGCAGCCGGTTCGGCCACTGCGGCGGGTGGTAGGCGGCCCAGCCGTCGTAGCCCGCCGGCCGGTCGACGGTGTGGTCCTCGCCGGCCCGGTGGTCGACGGCGAACACCCAGGAGAACGCCTGCATGTTGGCCGGCTGGGCCTCGTCGGGTGCGCTCGGCTCACCCGTGTCCCGCCGCGACTCGAAGCCCGTCACATGTTCGGTGCCGGTCAGCGGCAGCAGGTCGCCGAGTTCCGTCGCGTCCAGGACGTATGGCGCCGACACCTCGACCCGGGTGCCGTCCGGGCCTTCGACGACCACGGAGCGTACCCGGTCGCCGTCCACGGCAGCGGCCACCGGGCGGTGCCGGTACAGGATCCGCAGCCGGCCGGCGGCCACGTACGGCGCGACCATGGCCTCCAACACGGCGGCGCCCACCCTCGGTTCGTGGCAGAGCGCGCTCACGCGGCCCTCGCCCGGGTTGAGATACGGGCGCCGCCTGGCCTCGTCGGTGAGCGGGTACCAGGTCCGGTAGTGGTCCCGGATCGCCTCGCGCAGCGCGCGGTAGGTACGGGTGGCGCCGAACTGCTCGATCCAGGCGTGCTCGTCGGGCGGTACGCCCTGGCTGGTGAGCTGACCGCCGATCCAGTCGGTCTCCTCGGTGAGCAGGACCGACCGCCCCCGGTCGAGGGCGGCCAGCGCCGCGGCCACGCCGCCGAGGCCCCCGCCGACGACGAGGATGTCCGTGACCGCCGACGTCGGCGCACTCATGAGCCGCTCCCCTCCCGTACGTCATCCGCACTGTCCGCGCCGTCGCCGTCCGCACCGTCGCCCGGCTCCCGGTCCGGGCCGAACGTGAACCTCCGAGGTCCGCCGCCCCGTACGTCCACCGGTACGGGCGGGCCGCCCGGCGGGGTGACCAGCAGGTCGCCGTCCCCCTCGGCGATCCCACTGACCCGGTCGACGGTCCGCCGGTAGCCCCGTACGACGACACCGGGCGCCATGTCCAGCAGGACCCGTCCGTCGAGGTGGACGGTGAGCCGAGCGGCCGCCCGGACGTCGAGACGGCCCTCGCCGAGCGGCAGGTTGCACAGCTCGGCCGGCTCGCCCGGGTGGGCGAACCGCCAGCCGTCGGAGCGCGCGTCGGCCAGTTCGCCGAAGGCGAGGTACGCCAGCAGGCCTCCCCAGGCCATCAGCCCGTCCGAACGTTTCTGAAAGCTCGTCAGGTTCTCTCCCTCGACGGCCGGATAGTTCTCCCTGACGTGGCCGTACTCCCGCCACTCGTCGAGAAACAGCCGCAGCAGGGCCCTCACCACCGGCCGGCTCAACTCGTTCAGCCCGTACCGCCGCAGCCCGCGCACGGCGAGGTACGCCATCGGTGCCCAGATCCGGCCCCGCCAGTAAGTCGCGGCGAAGCCGGGGTCGTTGCGGGCCACACTGGGCAACGGCCGTACACCGCCGAGCACTTCGGGCCGCAGCAGATCGGCGGCGACGGCCGCCGCA
Organism: Streptomyces sp. NPDC048277; assembly: GCF_040652235.1. Classification (NCBI taxonomy): domain Bacteria; kingdom Bacillati; phylum Actinomycetota; class Actinomycetes; order Kitasatosporales; family Streptomycetaceae; genus Streptomyces; species Streptomyces sp. NPDC048277. Next base: position 137,425 of record NZ_JBEZLQ010000005.1, on the reverse strand, counting down.
CGATCGGCGTCCGGCAACCCGCCGAGCAGCGCGTACAGCATCGTCGGGGAGACGTGCGGATCATGCGCGCCCGCCGAGGTGAGGTTGCGGTAGCCGGTGCGCTCACCGTCCCACAGCAGCCGGTCGGCGACCGCCCGGGCCGTGGCCGCCTCGGCGCTCAGCCGGTCGGCCGTCGTCTGCTCCCCCAGGATGCCGGCGATCTCGGCCAGGGCCTCGGCGTCGGCGATGTGCAGGGCGTTGAGGCCGACGTCGGCGAGGTCCATGGTGTGGGTCACCGGGTCGTACCGGGCCTCGTCGTACATCGGTGAATCGTCCAGCCCCGACTCCCGTTTCGCCCGGTCCAGGGTCGCCGAGGCGGAGTCGCCCGGGATCGGGTCGGACCCCCAGGCGAGCAGCCCGTACGGCCCACGGCGGGCCCGGGGCCACCAGTCGTGCCAGGCCAGCAGCGCCGGGTAGGTGTCGTCGAGGAGCGCCGTGTCGCGGGTCGCGTGCGACAGACCACCGGCCAGATAGGCCTGATAGACCGTCAGCGCGCCGACCGGCGGCTGCGAACGGTCGTCGGTGCGGCCCCTGTCGTCCGAGACCCGGTTCGGGATCATGCCGGACTCGTCCGCGTAGGGGAGGATCTGCTGGAAGATGCCGCGCGCGTAGTCGCGGTCGACGGCCGAGGCGGCGAGGCCGGTGAAGAAGGTGTCCCAGGCGTGCAGGGCCCAGGTGCCGTAGAAGCCTTTGCGTTCGGCGCAGACGAAATCCCTTGAGGTCGGGGTGAGGACGCGGCCGATGTCGGGGGCGTAGACGGTGTTCCAGGTGACGGCCCTGGTCAGGGCGTCGGCGGCGGCGCCGAGCCAGCCGCCGGAACGCAGCCGGGTCCGGTCGGCGTCGGCACGGCGGGCCGCGAGGACGGTACCGGTCCCGGTCACCGTGCCGGGTGCGTCGGCCGGCGCGATCCGTAGGTCCACCGTGCCGGGAGCGGCATCGGGCCCGTCGAACGCCAGCACCAGCGCGTGTGCCGGGCCCTCGATCCTGCGGGCGGGCGACGAGGCGGTGACGGTCCAGCGAAGGCCACCCGCGAGGACGGCTCCGGCCAGGTCTTCCGCCGTTTCTGCTCCGTCCGCTTCGACTGTCCCGTCCGCTTCGACTGCTCCGTCCACCGACACCACGAGCCGTCCCGTGGTCTCGGCGCGGACGTGCAGGACGTCCTCCGGTCCGCCCGCGAGGACCAGCCGCAGCCGGTGGCCCGCCGCCCGCACCGTCACCTCGGCGTAGCTGCCGTCCACGGTGTGCGGACCGAGCCGTTCGAGTCCGTCGCGCCAGGTGAACCCGTCGAGCACCGGGCCCTCGGGGCCGAGCAGACCGAACCGCACCCGCGGCCCGGACGGCAGCCGGCTCATACCGGTGTGCGTCCGGACGTCCCAGGTGTTCCAGCCGGTCGGCGCCGGAGTCACGGTGGGGTGCCCCTGTCCTGTCCCGCGCACGCTCATACGACCGCCTTGCCGTCGGCGGTGCCGTCACCCGGCACCGCGTCGTCCAGGTCCAGGGCCGCGTCCAGCAGCGCCCGGGTGTACTCGTGTCGCGGTGCGGTCAGCACCTCGCCGGTCCTGCCCTCCTCCACGATCACGCCCCGGCGCATCACCGCCACCCGGTCGGCGATCTGGTGCACCACCCCCAGGTCGTGCGAGATGAACAGCATCGCGAGCCGGTGCCTGCCACGCAGGTCGACCAGCAGCCGCAGGATCTGGGCCTGCACCGACACGTCGAGCGCCGACACCGCCTCGTCGCACACCAGCAGCCGGGGTCGTACCGCCAGTGCTCTGGCGATGCTGACCCGCTGGCACTGACCGCCCGACAGATCCCCGGCGCGCCGTGCCGCCACCTCGGGGTCGAGCCCCATGTCGGCGAGGAGCCGGTGCAGTGCCTCGGTGCGGTCGCCCTTGGGTGCGGTGACCGGGTGGGTGCTCCAGACCTCGGCGATGATCGCGGCGACCGTCATCCGCGGGTTCAGCGACGACCGCGGGTCCTGGAACACCATCTGCACCGCGCGCTGCAGCTCGGGCGGCCGGCGCCCCGCGCGGCCGAGCGGCCGTCCCTCGAAGGTGACCGTCCCGGCGCCGGGCCGCAGCAGCCCGGCCACGCACCGGGCCACGGTGGTCTTGCCGGACCCCGACTCGCCGACCAGCCCGAGTGTCTCCTCTGGTGCCACCGACAGACTCACCCCGGCCACGGCGGCCCGGCCGCGCCGGCCTCCGTAGGTGACCCGGAGATCCCGCACGTCGAGGAGTGCGGGCGCAGGGGCGCGGTCCCGTTCACTTGTGCTCACGTCCCCAGCACCTCCTCGGCGAAGTGGCAGGCGCTCCAGCGTCCCGGCGCCGCCTCCCGCACCTGCGGCACCTCGTCGCGGCACCGGGCGCGGGCCAGGGGGCAGCGCGGGTGGAACGCGCAGCCGGCCGGCCGGTTCGCCGGGGTCGCCGGGGCGCCCGGCAGCGGATCGGCCAGTGCGGTACGGGTTCTGACGGCGGGCACGCTGCGCACCAGGGCGGCGGTGTACGGATGGGCGGGCCGCCGCAGCAGGTCACGGGCGGGCCCGCGCTCGCAGACCCGTCCCGCGTACATCACCACGACCTGTTCGGCGACGTGCGACACGACCCGCAGGTCATGGCTGACCAGCAGCATCGCCAGGCCGTCCGCCGCCTGGATGCCGGCCAGCAGCCGCAGGATCCGGGACTGCACGGTGACGTCGAGCGCGGTGGTCGGCTCGTCGGCGAGCAGCAGTTCGGGGTTTCCGGCCAACGCCATGGCGATCACGGCGCGTTGACGCAGACCTCCGGAGAGTTCGTGCGGGTAGGCACGCATCCGCCGCGCGGGCTCCGGTACACCGGCCCGGTCGAGGAGTTCGACGACCCGGCGGTTCACCTCGGCTCGCGGCAGCCGGTCGCGGCGTGGCACCTCACCGACCTGACGGCCGATCCGCTGGGTCGGGTTCAGCGCGGCGAGCGGGTCCTGGAAGATCATCGCGATCTCCCGGCCGCGTACCGCGCGGCGCCGGGCCGGGTCGGCGGTGATCAGGTCCTCGCCGTGCCAGAGCAGCCGGCCGGCCAGGGTGGCGCCCTCGGGTGGCAGGCCCAGGACGGCGTGCGCGGTCATGGTCTTTCCGCTGCCCGACTCGCCGATCAGCCCCACGGTGGTGGCACGGGGCACGTCGAAGGAGACGCCGTCCACGACGCGGGTCCGGGTGCCGTGCGGGCCGGGCAGTTCCACCACCAGGTCGTCGATGCGCAGGACCGGCCCGTCGGTCGCGGGCGCCGCTTTCCCGGCGCCGTGTTCGCGTGCGGTTCCGGCGGGGGTCACGAGCCGCCGGTCCGTACGGTGGCGAAGTCCGGCAGTCCGCTGGCGTCGGGGACGAAGCCCTTGAGGTCGCTGTTCCAGGCATACGCGATGCTCACCGACATGGGGTACATCCCGACCGCGTCCTGCCAGATGATCCGGCTCGCCTGCCCGTAGAGATCGGTGCGCTTCTGCTTGTCGGCGGTCGCTCCCGCCGCCGCCAGCAGGGTGTCCAACCGCTTGTTGCAGTAGCCGTTCCGTTTGGCCGCGCAGGTGTAGAGGCGGCCGAGGTTGCTGGCCGCGTCGTAGCTGGGGGTGGCCAGCTGCTGGAAGTTGATGTCCCACTTGCGCGCGATCAGGTCCTCCGTGAAGGCGGCCTGTTCCTTCTCCAGCGGGTCCACCTGTACCCCGACCTTCTGGAGGTCCGAGACGACGGCCTGGATGAAGGGCCGGAACTCGGCGTTGGCGAACTGGAGGCGGAGTTTCTTCGAGAAGTCGTAGCCGGCGGCGGTGAGCGCCGCCTTGGCGGCGGCCGGGTCGTAGGCGACGGGCGGCTGCGCCACATGGCCGAGGACGACGCCGGTCACGGGCGCGTCGGCCGCCTTGCCGGTGTCGGGGTAGAGCTTGCCGATGATGGTCCTGAAGTCGACCGCCTGCCAGATCGCCCTGCGCACCTTCGCGTCCTTGAGGGCGGGGACCGAGGAGTTGAACCACATGGTGAACTCGGCGCTGCTGGGCACGGTCCGTACCGTCAGGCCCTTCTGGCCCTGCAGGGAGGCGAGTTGGTCGTCCGGGATGCCCCACGCGACGTCCACCTCGCCCGTGCGCAGTGCGGTCAGGCGGGCCGCGAGCTCGGGGATGTTCCGCACGGTGACCTTGCGGAGCGCGGGCTCGGTGCCCCGGTACTTCTTGTTGGGCACCAGCACCAGCGACTCGCTCGGGGTGAACGCGCTCACGGTGAACGGGCCCGAGCCGACGGGGTGGTTGAAGAAGGCGGTGTCGTCCTTGCCGACGCCCGACGGGAGGACGTAGAAGGTGCCGAGTTTGCCGGGGACGGACGCGTCGGGGGCCGGGCTGTGCAGGACCACTTCGGTGGGTGAGGTCTTGGTGATCGTGTCGCCCGGGAAGTTGCCTGCGTTGGGGCCGTTGAGGCTGATCATCCGCTGGAAGGAGGCGACCACGTCGTCGGCGTCGAGCGCGGACCCGTCGGAGAACATCACGCCGGGGCGCAGCGTGAACGTCCATTCCGTGACGTCCTTGTTGGGCTTCCAGGAGGTGGCCAGGTCGCCTTGGAGCGTGCCGTCCGCGTCGGGTTTCACGAGTCTGCTGAAGATCTCCTGGGCCGCCAACTGCGTTCCCGTGGAGGCGCCTTGGGCACCGTGCGGGTCCAGGCTCTCGATCGGGTAGGTGCCGGCGACCGTGACGTCGCCCGCGGCGCCGGAACCGCCTCCGCCGTCGCCGCCGGTCGTCGTCGTACAGGCGGCGAGGAGTGCCGCGCCCGCCGTGGCGGTGACGGCGAGCCGGATCAGCCGGCTGCGCCCTTGCTCACGCGTCCTGGTCATGGTGGTGCTCCTGTCGATCGAGGGTCGGTCGGAGTCATCCGGGGGTGGGGCGCTGTGCACGGCTGCTCATGGCGGCGAGTCGCTGTGTGTCCGTGGGGTCAGTCGGAGCGGCCGCGCCCGTAGCGGGCGGTGAGCTGGTCGCCGAGGATGCCTGTGTTGACGATGAGGAGGGACAGGGCGATCCCCGGCAGGGTGGAGATCCACCACTGTGTTTCGAGGTACTCCTTGCCGTTCGCGATGGTCTGCCCCCAGGACACGGTCGACGGGGGCAGGCCGATACCGAGGAAGCTGAGCCCTGCCTCCGCCAGCACCACCAGCGCGAACTCCAGCGTGGCGAGGGCGACGACCGGTCCCGCCGTGAACGGGAGGACGTGCCGGGCGAGGATGGTCCGGCCCGGGACTCCCAGTACCCGGGCGGCGTCGACCCAGGGCCGTTCCCGGAGGGAGAGCGTGATGCCCCGGGTGACGCGGGCGAAGCCGATCCAGCCGGTCGCCGAGAGCGCGAGGACGACCAGCAGGACACTGCGCTCGAAGGCGCCCGCGATCACGATCGCGAGCAGGATCGCGGGAAACGCCAGCAGGATGTCGAAGATCCGGGCGAGTACGGCGTCGGCGGCGCCGCGGAAGTAGCCGGCGACGGCGCCGAGGAGCACGCCGACGGCACAGGAGAGCGCGACCGTGGAGACACCGATGAGCACCGCCGTCCTGGCCCCGTAGACGATCTGGGCCAGCAGGTCGCGGCCGAGCCCGTCGGTGCCGAGCCAGGCGGTGCCTCCGGTGGACGTCCTGGAGCCGGGAGCGAGCAGCCGGTCCTCCAGTGACGTGTGCACCGGGTCGTAGTGGATCAGCAGCGGTCCGGCGGCGGCGACCAGCAGGTAGCAGCCCACGAACAGGGCGGGGACGAGGGAGAGAAGGGGGCGGCGCCGTGCCCGCCGCGCGGCCGTCGTCGACCGCTCGGCGGCTACGGTGAGGCCGGCCATCAGACGGCTCCCGTCCGGATCCGCGGATCCAGCTGGGCGATGAGCAGATCGGCCATCAGGTTCAGTACGACGACGATGCCGGCGATCAGGAGCGTGGCGCCCTGCACGACCGTGTAGTCCCGGTTGGCCACGGCCTCCACCACCAGCGATCCGAGACCGGGCCAGGCGAACACGTTCTCGACGATCACCGCGCCGCCCACCAGGGCCCCGACCTGGACGCCGACCACGGTCACCACCGGGATCAGCGAGTTGCGCAGGGCGTGCCCGAGCAGTACCTGACGCTCGGTCAGTCCCTTGGAGCGGGCGGTCCTGATGTACTCCTCGCGCATCGTCTCCGCGAGGCTCGTCCGGGTCAGCCTGGCGATGATCGCGACGAACGGGAACGAGAGGGTGACGGCGGGCAGCACCAGATGCTGGGGCGTGCCGACGCCGGAGCTGGGCAGCACGCGCAGACTCAGCGCGAAGACCAGTACCAGCATGATGCCGATCCAGAACGTGGGGAACGACTGGAGGGCGATGGTGCAGGCCGAGACCACCCGGTCCAGCACCCCGCCCGGCCGGCCGCCGGCCAGCATGCCGAGCGTCAGTCCGACGATCACCGCGATCACGGTGGCGGTCAGCGTGAGGTCGATCGTGGCGGGCAGCCGGTCGAGGACCGCGCCCATGGCGGGCCTGCCGAGCCAGTGCGACTGGCCGAAGTCGAGCCGGCAGACGTCGCCGAGGTAGCTGAGGTACTGCGCGCCGAGCGGCCGGTCGAGTCCGAGCTGGGCGCGCAGGCTGTCGATCTGGCTCCGGTCGGCGTTCGGCCCGAGCAGGACCGTCGCGGGGTCGCCGGGCGCGGCCCGGACGATGAGGAAGATCAGCGAGGCGGCGCCCCACATCACGAAGACCCCGATGAGCAGCCGGTGCACGATCATCCGGATCATGTCCCCGGCCTCCCGCCCCCGGTACCGGCCGGCCCGATCGAGTCGCCGGGTACGAAGACGCAGGGCACCGTCAACTGGCGCGGCTCGGGGGTCTCCTGGTCGAGCAGCTCGACCAGCAGCCGTACCGCTTCCCCCGCCATCTGGGCGCGGGGCAGCGAGAACCGCGTCCAGTTCCGCGACTCCGGGGTCCAGGACGGCGGATCGCCCAGCAGCGCCAGCGAGCAGTCCTCCGGGAACCGGACCCGCCGCGTGCCGGCCAGCGTCGCCAGCGCCTCGGTGAGCCGGTTGTCCTCGGTCGGCTCGACCAGCAGGGCGGTGATCCCCAGCTCGCCGATCCACCCTTCGAGCCGCTCGGCCGTCAGGTCCGCCGGATCGGTCAGGCTCAGGATCGGCGCCTCCTCCGGGGCGATTCCGGCCTCGGCCAGCCCGCGCCGGTAGCCCTCCTCGCGGTCCCTGGTGGGTTCGCCGTCCTCCAGGGCCCGCAGATACAGGAGCCGCCGGTGGCCGAGTCGCGCCAGCTCCGCGACGAGCGCGGCGGTCGCCGAGACGTAGTCGGCGGCCACGTAGGAGAGTTCACCGTCGTCCACCTCACGGCGTCCGACGAAGACGAAGGGGAAGTCCTCCCGGACCAGCGCCGACAGCTCCTCGCGGCGGACGTTCCTGCCGAGCAGGACACAACCGTCCGCGATCTTCAGCCGGTTGGTCCCGCCGGCGTAGATCGACCGCCCGGCCGTCGCGGCACCGGACGCGCCCCCGCCGGAGCAGAACAACAGCAGGTCGTAGCCCTGCCGTGCCGTCTCCTCCTCCACGCCGAGCAGGAACGGGTAGTAGAAGTCACGCTGGTCGGTCGGGAACACCGACTCGAAGGTGTACAGCCCGAGCAGCCGGTTCCGGCCGCCCTTCAGGCTGCGTGCGGCGACGTTGGCCGCGTAGCCCAGTTCCTCGGCCGCCGCCAGCACGGCCCGACGGGTCGGTTCCGCGATCTGCGCACTCGCCGCGCCTCCGCTGATCACCAGCGACACCGTCGCCTGGGAGACGCCGGCGCGCCGGGCGATGTCCCGCTGGGTGGAGCGTCTACGCCGTTCGGGAGGGACCATGAGCACTCCCTAATACGTATTAGCAAGTGCCGAAAAACGCTACTCGGATGCGGCGAAAAGCGTCAAGAGTCGTGAACTGCCTTTGTCAGCACTGTTTCTGACAGATGATCCGATCCTGCGGTGTGACCGGATTCGCCATCCCGGTGCGCGGGCGAGCCATGGCACGCGGACGCGAAGTTCAGGACCATCGGAAGCGCGATCGCATCCCGGCGAGGAGGGGAACCCGATGACCGTCCGCACCGGTGCGGAGCACACCGCCACCGCCGACGACGACCTCATGTCCCGCTTCGACCGGGACGGTTACGCCGTGCTGCCGGATGCCCTGGCGCCGGAGGAGGTGGCTGAGCTGCGTGCGGAGACCGTGCGGATCTGCCGGGGCGAGCGAGGCTTCGTCGAGGGTGCGCCGCCGCCGGTCGCGGGCGAGAGCGACGACGACACCGTACGGCGGTTCCTGTGCGTGCACTATCCGCACAAGCTGTCGGCGCTCATGCTCGACACCATGCGCCATCCCGCCGTCGTCGGACCCCTGGCCCAAGTGATCGGTCCCGACATCAAGGCGATGCAGTCGATGCTGTTCGTCAAGTCCGAGGGCAGGCCGGGTCAGGCCTGGCACCAGGACGAGATGTTCATCCCCACCCGGGACCGGTCCCTGACCGCCGCCTGGCTCGCCCTCGACGACGCCACCGTCGACAACGGCTGCCTGTGGGTCCTGCCGGGTTCGCACCGGCCCGGCGTCATCTACCCCAACCGGCAGCACGACGACGCCCGTTACGACTGCACAGCCGAGTCCTACGGCTTTCCCTACGACGAGACCGCCGCCGTGCCCGTCGAGATCGCCGCCGGATCGGTGCTGCTCTTCAACGGCTACCTGCTGCACAAGTCGCTGCCCAACACCGGCCGGCGGGGCTTCCGGCGGGCCCTGGTCAACCACTACATGAGCGCCTCGTCCCTGCTCCCCTGGGCACCCCCCGAGGCCGAAGTGCCCATGGCCCAGGCCGACTTCAGGGACATCGTGCTGGTCACGGGCCGGGACCCGTACGCCTACAAAGGCACCACCGACATCCGCACACCCCGGGTACGGCGCGACCGGTCCGGAGGCTGCGACAGGTGACGCGGTGACGGGGGCTGCGGGAGGTGAGGCGACGACGGGGGCTGGGAGAGGCCACGCAGAGGCGGCGGCTGCGACAGGCGAGGCAGCGACGGCGGGTCCGGCAGGTGACGCAGCGACGGGAGCTGCGAAAGGTGACGCAGGAGCGGCGGCTCCGGCAGGTGACGCAGGAGCGGCGGCTGCGACAGGCGAGCCCGTGGTGGGCCGCGCCGGACCCGTTCCGCCCCTGCTCGCCCTCGCCCCGATGCTCCTGGCCCGGCTCGGTCCCGCGGTCGCCGACTACCCGCCCGGGTCGGTCTTCGGCCCCAGGGACGCGGGGTCGTACGAGTTCGTCTGGCTGCTGCACGGGAGCGCCCGCTGGGTCTGCGGGGACCTGACCGTACCCCTGACGCCCAGTGCGCTGCTGCTCGTGCGGCCCGGAATGCGCGACACCTTCCACTGGGACACCCGCCGCCCCACCCGGCATGCCTACGCGCACTTCCGGCTGTCGCCCGCCGTACGGGGCCCCGACGTCCCCGACGACACCGGCTGGCCGGTCGTCCGGGACCTGACGGGGCGGGGCGATCCGATGGCCGCGCTCTGCCAGTACCTGCTGACTCTCGGCGCGACCCGCCCCCCGGCCTGGGAGCGGCACGCCGAGGAGACCCTGCGGCTGCTGCTCTTCACCTTCGTGCACGGCACCGGCCCGGAGACCGGCGCGCGGCCGCTCCCGGAGCCGCTGGTCGCCATGATGGCCGCGGTCCGCTCCCACTGGTCGGACGGCGTCGCCCGGCCGCTCGCCCTGCCACGGCTGGCGCGCGCGGCCGGAGTCTCGGAGAGCACACTGTCCCGAATCTGCCGACGGCACCTCGGCGTCGGCCCCGTGGCAGCGCTGGAACGGCTCAGGCTGGCGAGGGCCGAGCCGCTGCTGTGGCTGAGCAACCTCTCGCTCCGCGCCATAGCGGTCCAGTGCGGCTTCGCCGACGCGTACCACTTCTCCCGCCGGTTCCGGGCCGTCTACGGGATGTCCCCGAGCGCCTTCCGCAGGGTCCCGCCCGAATCGGCCCCACCGTCCCCGCTCACCGACGGCGCGCTCTCCGCGCTCCAGGCTCTGGCCCCGCCGCCCCCGCATCCGGGCCGGTGACCGGGGCCCCGGCGAGGAGCCGGAGACGGCGACGGGCGGCGGCGGACGCGGGGACGGCTGTTACGGCGAGACGTCCGGGCGGGGCGGTCGGGCGGGGCGGTCGGCTGCCCCGCCGTCGCCTCAGCTCGGCAGTTTCCAGTTCTGGGCCGCCGTACCGTTACAGGTGTACAGCTGGAGCTGGGTGCCGTTCGCGGTCGAGGAGTTGGGGTCGTCCAGGCACAGGTTCGACTCGGGGTTGACCAGGGACCCGTTGGCGCCGGCGGTCCACTGCTGGGCACCGGTGCCGTTGCAGGTCCACAGCTGGATCAGGGTGCCGTTGGTGGTCCCGCTGTGATCGGCGTCCAGGCACTTGCCGAGGGAGCGGACCGTTCCGTCACCGGCGACGATCCAGTCCTGGGCGTACGTGTCGTCGCAGCCCCAGATCTGAACATGGGTGCCGTCGGAGGTGCCCGAGGAGGCGACGTCCGCGCACAGGCCGGAGCCCACCGAGGAGCCCAGGGTGCCGATCCGCGGCGAGGCCGGCGCCGTGGTGTCCCCCGCGTACGAGGGCGGGGCGGCGGTGGCCGCGGTCGCCCACGAGGTGTTGGCGCCGGTGCCCAGCGTGAAGTCCAGCGTGCCGCCGGCCGTGATCGCCGTGGTGGGAGCGTAGGCGTTGTTCCACGCCGTTCCGTTCCACGCCGCGGACTGGACGTAGGGGGCGTTGTCGGCGGCGCCGTTGCCGTTGACCGTCAGCGTGTTGCCCGAGGGAAGGGTGACCACGGCCTGCGTGAACAGCGGTGATCCCAGGGCCAGATCGGAGGTTCCGGGCGTCTCGGGGAACATGCCGAGCGCCGACCAGACGTACCAGGCGCTCATCGCGCCGAGATCGTCGTTGCCGTCGGCGAGGCCGCCCGGGGTGTTCGACCAGATCTGGTCCTGGATCGCCCGCACCGTGCCCTGCGTCTTGTAGGGCTGCCCCGTGTAGTCGTACTCCCACGGCAGTTCGATGCTCGGTTCGTTGCCGACCCAGGCGTAGCCGTCGGCGCCGGTGTAGCTGCGCAGCACGGTGTCCAGGTAGTGGTTCATCGCGGTGTTGCCGCCCTTGGCGTGCGTCAGGCCGCCGATGTCGAACGGGACCATCCCGGTGTAGATCCACGAGTCGGCCTCGACCATGTCGGTGCCGCTGGTGGGGTCGAAACCACCGGTCCACGAGCCACTGGCGTTACGCGGTTCCACGAAACCGGAGGCCGGGTTGAGCACGTTGCGCCAGTCCTGCGCGCGGTTGGCGTACGTCTTCTGGTTCGCGGTGTCGCCGAGCGCCCCGGCCATCGCGGAGAGCGCGAAGTCGGCGGTGTCGTACTCCAGGGTGGTGGCCACCGGACCGTAGAAGTTGCAGCAGCCGTAGCTGCCGTCGTGCGGCATGTATCCCGGCGAGTTCAGGTAGGCGAGGCCGGGCCGGTCGTTGTTGGCCGTGCTCGCCTGCTTGACCATGTCGGCCAGGGCGGTCGTCGCGTCGAAGCTCCGGGCGCCGAAGGCGTAGTAGTCGGCGAGGATGGCGTCCGCCGGGTCACCGACCATGACGTACGACTCGCCGTTGTTCTCCGACCACTTGGGGAAGATCCCGGTCTGCGCGTAGTCGTCGACCATCGACTGCGCGGTGTCGGAGGCGGCCTGGGGAGCGACCAGGGCTTCGAGCTGGGCCTGCGAACGGTAGATGTCCCAGCCGGAGTAGTTCGCGTACACCGCGCTGTGGCCGGCGTCCACGGTGTGCGTCTTCCCGTCGAAGCCGTAGTACTGGCCGTTGGTGTCGCTGATCACGTTCGGGTGCAGCAGCGAGTGGTAGAGCGCGGTGTAGAAGGTCTGCTGCTGCGCGGCCGTCCCGCCGGCGATCTGTACCTTGCCGAGCGTGCTGTTCCACGCGTTCTGCGCCGCGGTGCGGGTCGCGTCGAAGTCCCAACCGGCGTTCTCCGCAGTCCGGTTGGCGACCGCGTTCGCCACCGACACGTAGGAGATGCCGACCTTGGCCTGCACGACCGGGTTGGACGTGGTGTCGAAGGTGACGTAGCCGTTCGAGGCGGCGACATCGGGTGCGGCGCCGGCCTCCGCGGACTTCATGGACTTCGTGGACTTCGTGGTCGTCGAGGACTTCGACGACTTCGAGTTCGAAGCGCTGGGGTTCTTGCCGTGCAGCACCGGCTTGTTGGGCTTCTCGGCGGCGTTCTTCGACGCCTTGGCGGGCGCCGGGGAAGCCGCGGTCGACGCCTGGGCGAGCGAGCTGCCCTGCGAGGCGAACGGCTGGTCGAAGACCATGTCGAAGTAGACGGTGTACGTGTTCGAGGCGCCGCAGAAGTGGCCGCTGGTCACCTGCCCGCTCACCTCGGTGCTCGACACCTTGGTGAACTGTGTCGACGTGGCACCGTTCTGACTGCCCGTCAACTTGAAGACCAGATTGGCCTGGCTGGTCGAGGGGAAGGTGAAGCGCGCCATACCGCTGCGCGTCGTGGTGGTCAGCTCGGTGGTCACCTGGTTGTCGAGCGCGACCTTGTACGACCCTGCGGACGCCGACTCGTCGGCGTGCGAGAACGTGTCCGTCGCGCCGGTGTTCACGGCCCCGACCGTGGGCAGCACCGGTATGTCACCGGCCGCCCCACAGCCCGGCCCGGCGATGTGGGTCAGGCTGAAACCGGTGATCGACGAGTCGTTGTACTCGTAGCCCCCGCCGTCGGGACGCGACGGGGTGTCCGGGCTCCACTGCACCATGCCGAACGGGACGTCGGCGCCCGGGAAGTCGTCGGCCTGGTTCGACGTGCCGATGAACGGGTTGACCAGCGTCGCCGGCGCGGTGACGAGCGCGGCCTTCCCGGCCGCCCACGCAGGCGTGCACAGCCCGGCCGCGGCCAGCGCCGCGGCCGCGAGGAGACCGATCGCCATGGTTCCGGGGGGTCTCAACAGTCGTGTCATCGCGGGGTTTTCTCCTCTACTCGGAAGCGAGGCCGACAACGTTGTCTTCGTGCCGGGAAAGCGACCCCGGGCGATGAGCGAGCTTGCCGAGACGGGTGGATCCGGATCACCGAGGGCTGACAACGTTGTCTAACCGTGGAGATGAGATGCCTGGAATTCGAGCGCTCCGATGGGGCCCTGGGGCTGCGGACGCCCGGGGGCACAGGGGGGACTCCCCGTGAAGCTAGCCACAAGACAGGGGCATGTCAACGACCCGTACGGACAAGCCTCTTGAGCGAGAGCCGCCGACCGGGCCGCCGGGCCCGCGTCACAGAATCAACATCTATCCGGTCATTCGATGCAAAACGAGCTCATTGCTCAGACCCTCCCTACCGTCGGCTTTCACAACCCTGGAGGACGGCAACCGATGACCATGACCACCTTCGACGCGGTGACAGATGCGGCGGCAGACGCGGTGACACTCGGCAAGCAGTTGAACGCATCCGATATCTCCGACACGGCGATGGCGCTGCTCGACGAGCGGGGGACGGTCGCCGCATGGACGCACACCGCCGAACGGCTCGTCGGATACTCCGCCGGAGACATCGTGGGACGGTCCGCGGCGCTCGTGTTTCCGTCCTTCGGGCAAGCGACGACCACACCGGCGTTCGTGGAGCGGTGCCGCGCCGAGAACGGCTGGTCGGGGGTGACGGCGGTGCGCGGCCGGGACGGCCGGGTGCTCGACGTCAACGTGCGGATCACGACGTTGCGCGGTCAGGGCGGGGCGACGCGATGGCTCGCGTCCGTGACCGACGGCGTGCCGCAGTCCGGGGACGCGATGGACAGAGCGGTGCGGGGATCCCTCCTCGCCCGCGCGCCGATCGGTGTCGGCATCCGTGACCGGCACCTGCGATCCGTCTACGTGAACGACGTCGCCGAGCGCCACGACGGCGTTCCCCGTCAGCGACGCCTCGGCCGCCGGTTCACCGAGGTGGTGCCCGGTGCCGAGGGCGAGACCATCGAGGCGGTGATGCGGCAGGTCCTGCAGAGCGGTGCGACCAAGGTCCACGAGTACCGGACGTGGATGCCGACGAGCCAGGACATGGAGCACCAGTTCGCGGCTTCGTTCCAGTGCCTCCAGGGTGCCGACGGCGCATCGCTGGGGGTGTGTGTCATCAGCGTCGACGTCGTCGAGAGCCGGCGGTCGCGCCAGACCCTCGCCGTCCTCAGCGAGGCCGGTGCGCGGCTGGGCAGCACCCTGGACGTGATGCAGGCGAGCCAGGAGCTGGCCGACCTCGCCGTGCCCCTGCTCGCCGACTACGTCGCCGTGGATCTGGAGCAGTCGATCTCGTTCGGAGAGGGGCCGCCGGTGCGTGTCGGCTCGACGGGCGGGCCCCTCCCCGCTTTCCGGCGGGCGGGTCTGGCCTCGGTCCACCAAGGTGTGCCGGAGTCCCCCTGGGTGCGCGGCGAGCCCGTCAACCTGCCTCCCACCTCACCCCTCCCCGCCAAGATGCTCGCCGGGAAGTCCCACTTCGAGCCCGTCCTGGACACCGCTTCGGGCACATGGGTCGACAAGCTGCCGGAACAGGCGCACGGGGTCCACGAGAGCGGCATGCACTCGATCATGGCCATACCCATCCGTACCGGGCGCACCCTGCTGGGCGTGGCGCTGTTCGTCCGCACGACGGATCCCGTGCCGTTCCAGGAGGTCGATCTGCTCCTCGCCGAAGAGCTGGTCGGCCGTGCCGCCCAGTCGTTGGACAACGCCCGTCAGTACGCTCGCGAACACAGCGTCGCCCTCACCCTGCAACGCAATCTCCTGCCCCGCCGTCTGACGGGTGGCACGGCGGTCGATGTGGCGTCGCGGTACCTGCCCGCGGACGTGGACCGCGGGGTCGGCGGCGACTGGTTCGACGTCATCCCGCTGTCCGGCGCGCGGGTCGCGCTCGTCGTCGGCGACGTGGTCGGTCACGGCCTCCACGCCGCCGTGACCATGGGGAGACTCCGCTCCGCCGTCCACACGCTCGCCGACATGGAACTTCCCCCCGACGAACTGCTGGCCCACCTCGACGACACCGTCCAGCGGATGGGCGACGACGACTGCGATCTCCCGGATCCGACCCCGATGCTGGCGGGTGCCACCTGCCTGTACGCGGTGTACGACCCCGCCACCCGCCGCTGCACCATGGCATCGGCCGGGCATCCCCCGCCCGCGGTCGTCGACCCGCAGGGGCGGGTCTCCTACCCGGACCTCCCCACCGGAGCCCCGCTCGGTGTCGGCCTGGGGGATCCCGTCGAGTCCGTGGAGTGGGAACTGGCCGAGGGGAGCGTCCTCGCCCTGTACACCGACGGCCTGATCGAGACCCGCGACCACGACATCGACGAGGGGATGCACCGGCTGGGCACCGCCCTCGCCCAACCGGGCCGATCCCTCGACGACCTCTGTGACATCGCGACACGGACCCTTCCCGACCGCGCTCCATGCGACGACGTCACCCTCCTCCTGGTCCGGACCCACTCCCTCGGTCCCGACCGGGTGGCCACCTGGGTCCTGCCCGACGACCGCTCCGCCGTCCGTCACGCCCGGCACCTGACAGCTCGTCAGCTGACGGAGTGGGGCCTGGACGGTCTCGAGGACTCCACGAAACTGATCGTGAGCGAACTCGTCACCAACGCCCTCCACCACAGCACCGGACCGATCACGCTCCGGCTCCTCCGCCACCAGGTCCTGACCTGCGAGGTGTCCGACACCGACACCCTGACCCCGCGTCCGCGCCGCGCACGAGTCACGGACGAAAGCGGCCGCGGCCTCTTCCTAGTCGCCAACCTGTCCCGCAGGTGGGGCTCCCGCTCGACCCCGGACGGCAAGGTCGTCTGGGCCGAACAGGACCTCCCCCGCGCATCCGGCTCGGCCACGCGCGACTGAAGGCAGCACATTGTCACCAGCGTCCCGGAACAGGACGCCTAGCCGACTCGCACGCCGTCGCGGTACTCGTACCACTCGGCGGGGTGGGAGCCCATGACTTCGATGCGCGCGCTGTGCACGGTGTTGACGAGCGTGAGGTGCTCGGCGTAGTCGTGCGGCGCGTCCTCGAAGAACTCCACGTTGTAGGTGTCGTCGGTGTAGTGGACGATGAGCTTGACCGGCCACCGTTCCGGGTCGGGGCTCGCGGAGTCCATGTCGAACGCGCCTTCGTACCTCTTCGTCGCCATGACGAACATCCTCTCAGCCTTGCCGCGCCCGCCCCTCGGGAGGGGCGTTGAGGGATGCGGCGGCGATGGTGGGGCGGTGAAGATCGGTGTACGTGCGGGGGCAGTCCGGAGCGGTGCTGGAACAGCAAGGGCATCGCGCACTCGCGGCCCGCTGTTTCTGCCGTCAAAGGCCCCGGATCCGTACTTCCCCCTGCTCACGACCCTCGATTGCTCCGCCCTGCCCATGCAGGTGCCGGGGCTGCCGCTGCCGTCCGACGGCCGCATCCTGCACGTTCCGGAGGTGGCCCGCACCCGCCCCCGCGGACTGTCGCCCGCGCGAAGGTCCGGCGCCGGCCGCGAGCGAGCGGTCATGTCACGGTTGTCGGGTGACCGCCGGTGTCGTGCCTGGTGCGTCGAGCAAGGCGGCCAGCAGGTGGAGTCGCTCGTCGTCGGGGCTGCCCGCTTCGGCGGTGTAGGTGATGAGCACCGGGCCGGGAGCGCCGGGAATCGGGTAGGCGTCCCAGTCCAGGTTCAGCTCGCCGGCCATCGGGTGATGGACACGCATCCGGCCGCGGGTGACCTCTTCGACGTCATGGCGGGCCCAGAGCACTGCGAACTCGTCGCTGCGTACGGCGAGTTCGCCGACAAGTTCCACGCCCCGCGGATGGCCCGGGTCGGCGGCGACCTGGGTCCGCAGCATCCCGGTCAGCTCGGCGACGGTGGCCGCCCGGTCCGGGCATGCCTGGTCCGCTTCGGGGTGCAACAGCAGCATGAGGAGGTTGCGTTCGGCCTGGGGAAGCCGGGTGAACTCGCCCAGCAGGGCACCTGCCAGCGGATTCCATGCCAGGACGTCCAGGAAACGGCCGACGACCATCGTGGGCGTGGTCATGGTGTGCAGCAGCCGCAGCGTGGTGGGAGGTACCACCTCCGGCGCGCGCCGGCGTGGACTGCGGGCGGGCGTGCGCGCGGCGGCGGCGAGGCTGTGCAGGTGGCGGGACTCCTCGGCGGAGAAGTTCAGGGCGCGCGCGAGAGCGTCCAGGACCTGTTCCGAGGGCCGGACGTCGCGTCCCTGCTCCATGCGCTGGTAGTAGTCCGCGCTCACCCCGGCCAGCAGGGCCAGTTCCTCCCGGCGCAGCCCGGCGACACGCCGCCTCGGGCCGGGCACCAGACCGACGTCCTGCGGCAGCAGCCGAGTCCGGCGGGTTCGCAGGAACTCGGCGAGTTCACGCCGGGGTTCGTCGTTCGCGGCAAGGTGATCGTCGGTCACGGCGTCAGTATCCCCCGGCCGCGGCTCGTGAGGGTGGGTCTGCCAGACCCAGGACAGGGGGAACGACCGAGATGCCGCGCGCAGGCTCCAGCATCGGATCCACAGTCGGCCACGGAAGGACAACGACATGAAGGCCGTTCAGATCATGAGCTACGGTGCGGCGGACGTCCTGCGGATGAACGAGGTCGCTCGTCCCGTTCCCGGTGCGGGCGAGGTACTGGTGTCGGTCGAGGCGTCCAGCGTGAACGGACACGACGTGCTCGTCCGCGAGGGCGGGCTGAAAATGGTCTCCGGACGCCGGTTCCCGATCGGTGTGGGGCTGGACTTCGCGGGCGTCGTCGCCGCGACCGGCGCTGATGTCGAGAGTTACCGGGCCGGAGACCGGGTGTGGGGCATGGTGCATCCCCGGCAGCGGCACACCACGGGCGGAGCGGCCGAATTCGTCGTGGTGTCCGCGGACCGCATCGCGCCGGCGCCGGCGGGCAGCTCCCTGGTGGAAGCTGCCTCCCTGGTCGTCGCAGGTGCCACCGCGCTGATCGCGCTGCGCGACAGCGTGCGCCTCGCCGCCGGGGAACGGGTTCTGGTCCGGGGCGCGGCCGGCGGTGTCGGCACCGCCGCGGTGCAACTGGCACACGCGATGGGCGCCCACGTCACCGCGCTGGCCCGCGACCGCCACACCCAGCTCCTCACCGGCCTCGGCGCCGACGAGGTTCTCGACTACGGCTCCACCGCCTCGGAGCAGGTCGGGCCCTTCGACGTCATCCTCGACACCGTCGGCTCGGAGCTGAACTGCTACCGGAACCGGCTGGCCAAGGGAGGACGCATGACCACCGTCGGGCTGTCCGCCTCGGCCCTGGCCGCAATCGCCGCGTCGAGCGTGTACGGCTCCCGCCGCATCCGCGCCTTCAGCGCCAATCCCGGCACCGCCCTGCTCCGCGATCTGGCCGACCATGTCACTTCGGGCGCGCTACGCCCCGTGGTCGACGGCGTCCATCCGCTCGCGGACACGGCCGCGGCACACCAGGCGTTCGAACAGGGCGGCGTAGTGGGCAAGCAGGTGATCCAGGTGGCCGCATAGCCCCGGTCGCCGTCGTGGACGACGGCGGTAGGCGGGGCTGCACGCCGTCGTTTCCGGGCGGACTGGCATCGAACCGCGGTCGCGCTCATCGGGGCGCCTCGCATCTGCTGACGGCCGGGCACCGGAGCATCCTCGGTTTCCTTCCCGCACACCGGGAACAGGCATTTTTCCCAGCCCCTTCCACAAGGCGGAAGAGGTATTGCGGCGCCGTGGCGCCCTTCCCGACGATGTCGCCACGACCCAACGACGGGAGCCGCACCCATGCCGCACATCACCGCCTTCGCCAGGAACCAGTGGTACGTCGCCGCCTACAGTCACGAGGTGGGGCGGGAGTTGCTTGGGCGGACGATTCTCGGGGAGCCGCTGGTGTTCTACCGGGCCGAGGAGGACAACGCCCCGGTCGCCCTCAGCGACCGCTGTGTGCACCGCCGTTACCCGCTGTCGGAGAGCGGGCTCGACGGGGACCGGATCGTGTGCGGGTACCACGGGTTCACCTACGACCGGACCGGCGCGTGTGTGTACGTGCCGGGGCAGAAACGCATCCCGCGTACCGCTCGTGTCGCCTCCTACCCGGTCGTCGAGCAGGACTCCCTGGTGTGGGTGTGGATCGGCGACCCGGCGCTCGCCGACCCGCAGTCCGTCCCGCGGGCGCGTCACCTCGACGCCCCCGGCTGGACGACCGTCCGTGGCATGGAGCCGATCGACGCCGACTACGGCCTGCTCGTGGACAACCTCCTCGACCTCTCCCACGAGACCTATCTGCACGGCGGCTACATCGGCACCCCCGAGGTCGCCGAGACGCCCATCACCACGGAGGTCGACGAGGGCGCCGGGATCGTGCGGGTGAGCCGGCACATGGACGACGCCGAGTGCCCGCCGTTCTACGCCCGGTCGACCGGGATCGAGGGCCGGATCACGCGCTGGCAGGACATCGAGTACCACGCGCCGTGCCTGTATCTGCTGCACAGCCGGATCGCGCCGGTCGGCGTGGTGCCGGAGGCCGACGGCAGTGACCCGAACGGCTTCCACACCGAGATCACCTACGCGATCACCCCGTCCTCGGACGGCAAGGTGTACGACTTCTGGATGGTCTCCCGGGACTGGGCCACGGACGACGAGGAGGTCACCGAGTTCCTGCGCGGCAACAACCACACCGTGGTCATGCAGGACGTCGACGCCCTCAACCTCCTTCAGCGGACGCTGGGTTCGGAGCGCTCCGGCTACCAGGAGCTCAGCATCAACATCGACACCGGCGGCCTCGCCGCCCGCCGTATCCTCGCCCGGCTGGTCGAGGAGGGCGACAAGCCCGTGGAGAAGGTCCTGTGAGCACACCGACCGGTGAGATCTACCGCATCGACTGGCTGCCGGGCACCGACGTGCTGCACGGCACCTGCCACTGCGGAGCCGAGCACACCGCGCAGGACCCGGTCGAGATGTGGGAGTGGATGCTCGGCCACCCCGAAGGACACCAGCCGCCGGAGAGCGCCGCATGAGTACATACGAAGCCGAACTGGTCGTCAGCGACAGGGTGTCGGCGGCCGACGGCGTCCTCGCCCTCACCCTTCGGCACCCTCTGGGCGCAGAGCTTCCGGGCTGGGAGGCGGGAGCACATCTCGATGTGCTGCTCGGGCCGGCGCTGGAGCGGCAGTACTCGCTCTGCGGGGACCCCGGGGACCGTACCGGCTACCGGATCGCGGTACTGCGGGAGCTCGACGGGCGGGGCGGATCCGCCCATGTCCACGAGCAGGTGGGCGTCGGCGACAAGGTGCGGGTGCGCGGGCCGCGCAACCACTTCCGCCTCGAACCCGCCTCTCACTACCGGTTCATCGCCGGCGGCATCGGCATCACCCCGATCCTGCCCATGGTCGCCGCGGCGGAGGCCGCGGGCGCCGGGTGGACCCTGCTGTACGGCGGGCGGACCCGGCAGTCCATGGCGTTCACCGACGAGCTGGCACGGTACGGCGGGGGCCGGGTGACCGTCGCCCCGCAGGACGAGACCGGGCTGCTGGACCTCGGCGCGGTGCTGGACGACGTGCCGGAGGGCACCCTCGTGTACTGCTGCGGTCCGGGGCCGTTGCTGGACGCGGTGGAGGAGCGGTGCGAGGCGGGCGTGCTGCGGGTCGAACGGTTCCAGCCGAAGGAGCAAGGGGCGGGCGAGGAGCGTGAGTTCGAGGTCGTCCTCGCGCAGAGCGGTCGTACCCTCGCCGTCGCGCCCGGTGTCTCCGTGCTCGACACCGTCCGGGCCGCCGGGGTCGAGGTGCTCTACTCCTGCACCGAGGGCACCTGCGGCACCTGTGAGACCGATGTTCTCGAAGGCACCCCGGACCACCGGGACTCGGTGCTGAGCGAGGAGGAGCGGGCGGCCGGGGAGACCATGCTCATCTGCGTGTCCCGGTGCCGAGGGGAGCGCCTGGTACTCGATCTGTGATCCGCAGGTCCGCCTCGATCGCGGCCACGGCCGCCCGCAGCTGCGGCAGCAGAACGCGGTGCACCCTGGCGACGGACATCCGGCCGGAGTGCACCGCCAGGCTCACTCCGGCCACCGCCTGGCCGCTCCGGTCCCGCACCGGGGCGGCCAGTGTGCTGACACCGTCCTCCGGGTCGTCCGCACACCGGGCGAATCCCTGACGTCGTATCAAGTCCGGGTCGGACAGGGAGGATTCGGGTGCCAGTGCGAGTAACACCTGCCCCGCCGCCGTGTCGTACGCCGGGAAGCGGGCCCCCACCGCGATCGTCGCCGCCATCACCCGCCGGGCCGGGGCGGCGGCCACCTGCACGACGGCGTCGCCGTCCAGGACGCACAGCGACGCCGACTCCCCCGCCAGCACCGCGAGTTGTTCCAGGTGCGGCTGCGCGAGGCTCGGCAGGTCGAGGCCGGAGAGATAGGCGTAGCCCAGTTCCAGGATGCGCGGGGTGAGGCGGAAGCGGCGGCCGTCGGAGTGGACGTAACCCAGGTCGGCGAGGGTGAGCAGCAGGCGGCGGGCGGCGGCACGGGTCAGGTCGCAGGCACGGGCCACCTCGCTGAGCGTGCGCGCCGGATGCTCGGCGTCGAAGGCGCGGATGACGGCCAGGCCACGCTCGAAGGACCTGACGAAGTGCGGTGCGCGGGCATCACTGGACATCGGCGCCTCCCCGGTCCGACACGGGCCGAGGAACACGGTGAGAGCGCGGTTCGATAACTGTCAACAATTTTGTCAGCTAAACCCATTGACCGGGTCGTCCGGCCGGTTCTACCTTCCCGCTGAGCACCAACCGAGCACCATTGTGCGCACAGCGCACAGCCTGTCGGAACACCGTTGTCTGCACAGGAGGAGCCATGCGTCGTCTGCTCGCCGGTCTAGCGACCGGCACCTTCCTGCTCGCCACGGCGGCCTGCGGCTCCTCCGGGGGCTCGTCGTCCACCTCGCCCTCGTCGGGCGGCACCACCACCGTCAAGGTGGGGATCATCCCCATCGTCGATGTGGCCCCCCTCTATCTCGGCCAGAAGGAGGGCTTCTTCAGCAAGCGCGGCCTGAAGCTGTCGATGACGCTCGCGCAGGGCGGCGCGGCCATCGTGCCGGGGGTGACGAGCGGTCAGTTCCAGTTCGGATTCTCCAATGTGACCTCGCTGATGATCGCCCAGTCCAACGGCGTGCCGGTGAAGGGCATCGCCAACGGCGTGGCCTCGACGGGCGTCGCCGGCAAGGACTTCGGCGGGCTCGTCGTGAAGAAGGGCAGCAGCATCACGTCGGCGAAGCAGCTGGAGGGCAAGAAGGTCGCCGTCAACACGCTGAAGAACATCAACGAGACCGCCGTACGCGAGTCGGTGCGCAAGGCGGGTGGTGATCCGGACAAGGTGCAGTTCGTCGAGCTCGCCTTCGACCAGATGCCGGCCGCGCTCGACAAGGGCCAGATCGACGCGGCGATGGCGGTCGAGCCGGCCCTCGCGACCATGAAGCTCCAGGGCGCCACCGAGATCGCCTCACCGCTGGTCGACGTGGCACAGAACCTCACCGTCGCCATGTACTTCACGTCGACGTCGTACGCGCAGAAGAACCCGGCCGTCGTGAAGAAGTTCCAGGAGGCCATAGCCGAGTCGCTGACCTTCGCCGACGGGCACCCGGACGAGGTCCGCCAGATCGTCACCACGTACACCAAGACCCCTGCGGACGTCCTGGCCGAGGTGACCCTGCCCAAGTGGCCGGCCGAGCCCAACCGTTCGTCGATCGAGGCGCTGGAGAAGCTGAGCGAGCAGGACGGCCTCTTCAAGACGGCGCCCGACCTGGACAAGCTGCTGCCGTGAAGCGCCCGAACGTGAAGGATCTGACGTGAAGGGCCTGAACACCGCACTCGGTGCCGCCGGGCTCGCGGCTTTCCTCGCCCTCGGCGAGGCGGTGCCGCGGCTCGGCCTGGTCAAGGCGGACTACTTCCCGCCGACCAGCCGCATCGCCCGCGCTCTCGGCACCGAACTCGCCGACGGAGCCTTCTGGTCGGCGCTCGGCGACACCCTCACCGGCTGGGCCGTGGGCCTCGCGATCGCGGTCGGCGCCGGCATCGTGGCCGGGCTCGTCCTCTCCGTCGTCCCGCATCTGCGCCAGGCCACCGCCTCCACGATCGAGTTCCTCCGCCCGATCCCCTCGGTCGCCCTGATCCCCCTCGCCGTCCTGCTCTACGGCACCGAACTCCGCTCGGTCCTCCTGCTCGTCGTCTACGCCTCCTTCTGGCAGGTGCTGATCCAGGTGATGTACGGCGTCCAGGACGTGGACCCGGTCGCCGAGGAGACGGCGCGGTCGTACGGTCTCGGCACCTGGGCCCGGGTCCGCCATGTGCTGTGGCCGACCGCGCTGCCGTACGTCATGACCGGCGTCCGGCTGGCCGCCGCGGTCGCCCTGATCCTCACCATCACCGCCGAACTGGTCATCGGCGCACCGGGGTTGGGGCAGCAGATCGCGGTCGCCCAGTCCTCGCAGGCGGTGCCGGACATGTACGCCCTGATCGTGGTGACCGGACTGCTGGGGCTGGTCATCAACGTGGGCGCGCGCTCGGTGGAACGGCGGGCGCTGGCCTGGCACCAGTCGGTGCGCGGGGAGGTGGCGCTGTGAAGAACGTCCTTCTCAAAGCCCTGTACGTCGTTGCCCTGCCCGCCGTGCTGGTCGCGCTGTGGTGGCTGGCCTCCGACGGCAGTACGAACGTCTACTGGCCGCCGCTGCGCACGATCCTGAAGACCTTTCCCGACGTCTGGACCGGTCAGCGGCTCCGCGACGACCTGCTGCGCAGCGTGCTGCGGCTGCTCGCCGGATACGCGATCGCGGCCGTGGCAGGCATAGCCCTGGGCACGGTCATCGGCTCGTACCGGCGGGTGCGGGCGGTGTGCGAGCCGGTGCTTGAGTTCCTGCGGGCGGTGCCGCCGCCCGTGCTCGTCCCGGTCATCATGCTGTTCGCGGGCATCGGCGACGGCATGAAGATCGTGGTGATCGCCAGCGGCTGCGTCTGGCCGATCCTGCTCAACACCGTCGAGGGCGTACGGGCGGTGGACCCGGTGATGGCGGAGACGGCCCGCTCCTACGGCATCACGGGCGCGACCCGGTTGCGTACGCTGGTGCTGCGTTCGGCGAGTCCACAGATCTTCGCGGGCCTGCGGCAGGCGCTGTCGATCGGGATCATCCTGATGGTCATCAGCGAGATGTTCGCGGCCAGCAACGGACTCGGTTTCACCATCGTGCAGTTCCAGCGCGGTTTCGCGATCCCCGACATGTGGACCGGGATCCTGCTGCTCGGGCTGCTCGGCTTCGCGCTGTCGGTGGTCTTCCAGGTGGTCGAGCGACGGGTGCTCGGCTGGTACCACGGGCTGCGCGCCACCACCCGGCGGTCCTGAGTGAACATCGTGAGGGGGAGGTCCATGCTCGACGTACGCGGCCTGAAGAAGGTCTACGAGGGGTCCGGCCGCCGGGTCGAGGCGGTGCGGGACCTCACCTTCACCGTGGAGGCGGGCGAACTCGTCTGTCTCGTCGGCCCGTCGGGCTGCGGCAAGACCACCCTCCTCAAGTGCATGGGCGGGCTGCTGACCCCGACCGGCGGCGAAGTCCTCCTGGAAGGGCGGAAGGTGGCCGGGCCGCCGCCCGGACTGGCCTTCGTCTTCCAGGAGTACGGCCGCAGCCTGTTCCCCTGGATGCGCGTCGCCGAGAACATCGAACTCCCTTTGAAACAGAAGCGCTTGACGCGTGAGCGGCGAAAGGAACTGGTCGCGGACGCACTCCGCTCGGTCGGTCTCGCGGACGCCGCCGGCGCCTACCCCTGGCAGCTCTCGGGCGGTATGCAGCAGCGCGTCGCGATCGCCCGCGCCCTCGCCTACGAGCCCCGGGTCCTCCTCATGGACGAGCCGTTCGCCGCCGTCGACGCGCAGACCCGGGCCGATCTGGAGGACCTGGTCCGGGGGCTGTGGCACGAGCGAGGGATCACGATCCTGTTCGTCACGCACGACATCGACGAGGCGGTCTACCTGGGCCAGCGGGTGATCGTCCTGTCCGCCTCCCCCACCGTCGTACGGGAGCAGCTGAAGGTCGATCTGCCCGACCGGCGCGACCAGTTGCACACCCGGGTCGCCCCGCGCTTCGCCGAGCTGCGCACCCATGTGTACGAGCAGATCCAGGCGGCGAAGCGCGGGGTTCCCCGGGAGGCGGAGGTCACGACGTCAGATACGCCTCCACCTCGCTGAACTGCCCGGCCGGCCAGCCGTCGTTGGCGCTCACGGTCAGCCGCAGATAGCGCAGGCTGGTGGAGCCGGGCAGGGCGACGGTGACGGTGTTGCCGGTGGCCGGGTCGAAGCGGTAGCCCGTGGAGCCCACGACCGTCGAGTAGGCGGAGCCGTCGGCGCTGCCCAGCACGGTGACGGTCTGGGTGCGCGCGTTCCAGACGGAGAGCGGGGGCAGCTTCAGCACCAGCCGGCGGACCGCGTAGGAGGAGCCGAGGTCGACGGTCAGCGACTGCGGGAAGGCGTTGTTGGCCGACTCCCAGTAACTGCTCGCGTCGCCGTCGACCGCCTTGCCGGGGGTGTAGACGTCCTGCGAGCCGGTGGCGGTGGCCGTGCGGCCCTTGGCGAGGTTACGGCCCGGGTCCGGGTCGGGGTTGCCCTGGCCCGGCGTCGGCCAGGTCGAGCAGTCCGACCAGGTGCTCGACCAGCCGGAGTTGCCGCCGCCGTCGGTGAGCGCGAAGGAACCGGAGTTCGACGGGTACGGGCAGTTGTAGACGCCGGCCGCGCCGACGCCGGTGGCGGTGACGTTGCGGAAGGTGGCGGCACCCTGTGCCTCGGCCTGCACCACGACCGTCCCGGTGTTCCGCACGGTCGCCCCGTCCACGGTGACGTTCCGGACCGGGTAGCCCTGGCCGCCCCCGGACACGAACTCGAAGGCGCTGTACGGGCTGTCCGTGATCGTCGTGTTGGTGATGTTCACGGTGGCGTTGACGGCGCTGTCGTACGAGTCGACGCGCAGCGCGCCCATCGGATGGTTCCAGTTGGGGTTCATCGCACCGGTGCGGACGAGCGTGTTGCCGTCGACCGTGATGGTGCCGGCCAGCGGGGAGAACGGGTCGAGGAACTTCTGGTTGGAGATGGCGATACCGCTGCCGAGGGCGTTGGTGTCGGAGATCAGGTTGTTCCGCACGGTGATGTCGGTGCCGCCGTAGATCGCGATGCCGTTGGCGAGGTTCGGCTGCGAGACGGTGTTGTTCTCGAAGCTGGAGTCGGTGTCCGGCGCGTAGAGCGACCACATGGCGAGGGAGTCGTCGCCCTGGTTGCGCAGGAAGTTGTTGCTGACCCGGACGCCGTTCGCGGTGCCGTTGAGGTTGAGGCCGTCGGCGGTGGTGTCGAGGATGCGGTTGTTCTCGACGACCAGGTCGTTGTTGTTCCCCGTCAGCCAGAACCCGCACTTCAGGTGCTGGATCCACATCCCCGACACCGAACTGCCCGGCCCCAGCGAGCCGTTGACGAAGTTGTCCGGGTTTGAGTCGACGCGCTCGGTGACCTCGCCGAACACCGCGAAGTCCTTGATGTGGACGTTCCCGGAGGAGCTGGACTGGTCGATGAACCGGGAGCTGTGCACCACCGAGTACCAACTGCCGGCGCCCTGGAGGGTCACGTTCTGTACGCCGCTGAGGGAGGACGTGAGCTTGTAGTCGCCCGGCGGGATCCACACCACTCCGCCCTGGGCGGCGGCGATGGCGTCCCGGAAGGCCTGGGTGGAGTCGCCGTTGCCGCTGGGGTCGGCGCCCTTGGAGGTGACGGAGACCGAACCGGCGGGCTGCGGGGCGGCCGCGGCCACCTGCTCGAAGTCGGCGACGTCCACGGTGACCTGGGTGCCGGTGGACTCGAAGGCGACCTTGTCGCCCGCCTGGATGTTCTGGCCGAGCGGCAGCCGGGCGTCGTCGAAGAAGTGGTGCTGCCTGGCGCCGGGGATCCAGCCGGTGTCGATGTAGGAGTACTTCGGGGTGACGGTCAGGGTCTGCGCCAGCTTGACCCCGTTGACATACACGTTGAGCGTGCCGGTCTGGCCGTCGGGGACGCTGTAGGACAGGTTCACGGCGTTGGACGCCTGGGGCGCGGTGAACTCGACGCGCTGTCCGGAGGTGAGGCGGACGGCCTGGCGCCCGGAGGCCTCGGAGGCGAGGGTGCCCTGGGTGTAGTCCGGGCCGATCCTGGTGCCGGTGGTGGTCGCCGACTCCGCCTCTACCGAGGTGAAGGGAAGACTGGCGCCCGCTGCCGCCTGTGCGGCGGGGGCGACGGCGACGAGCATGCCGGCGGCGAGGGCCACCGCCGCCGCCAATGCTGGCATGCTCCTGACAGATCTGACCGTGGTGCTGTGCATGTGCCGATCCCTTCGTGGTGGGGGTGCGCGGGGACAGCGGGATGCGTGCGGGCGGCTCAGCTCCGGAGCCAGGCCGCCGTGTCCTGCGGCAGCCGCCCCTCTTCGTCCAACGGGCCGCTGGTCAGCAGGGGTTGGGTGCGGCCGGGGAGTTCGACGGGGGTGGCCGCGAGGTTGACCACGCAGGTGACGTCCCCGGCGCGGGTGAAGGCGAGGACGCCCTCGGGGGCGGGCAGCCAGCTCGGCGGACCGTCGCCGAACAGCGGACGGAGGGCGATGGCGCGCCGGTAGAGGGCGAGCATCGAGCCGGGGTCGTCCTGCTGGCGGTCGACGGCATACGCCGGCCAGCCGGCCGGCAGCGGCAGCCACGGCTCCTCGCGGGAGCCGAAGCCCGCGTACGGCGCCTCGGCCGCCCAGGGCAGCGGCACCCGGCAGCCGTCCCGGCCGGGGTCGGTGCCGCCGGACCGGAAGTACATCGGATCCTGGATGCGGTCGACCGGTATCTCCGCCTCCGGCAGCCCCAGTTCCTCCCCCTGGTAGATGTACACCGCGCCGGGCAGGGCGAGGGACAGCAGGGCGGCCGCGCGGGCCCGGCGCGTGCCCAGTTCCAGGTCCGTCGGGGTGCCGAAGGCCTTGGCCGCGAAGTCGAAGGCGGTGTCCTCGCGGCCGTACCGGGTGACCGTGCGGGTCACGTCGTGGTTGCACAGCACCCAGGTGGCGGGGGCCCCGACCGGCGCGTGCTCGGCGAGGGTCGTGTCGATCGACGTACGCAGCCGGGCCGCGTCCCAGGGGCAGGACAGGAAGGAGAAGTTGAAGGCGGTGTGCAGTTCGTCCGGGCGGAGGTAGCGGGCGAAGCGTTCGGCGTCCGGGAGCCAGACCTCACCGACGAAGACACCGGCGTAGGCGTCGGCGACCTCGCGCCAGGCGCGGTAGACGTCATGGAGTTCGTCGCGGTCGACGAAGGGGTGCGGCTCCGGGTGCCCGGCGAGGTCCGGCAGGACGGGGTCCTTGGCGAGCAGGGCGGCCGAGTCGATACGGACACCGGCGACGCCCCGCTCGAACCAGAACCGCAGGATGTCCTCGTGCTCCTGGCGCACGGCCGGGTGGGCCCAGTTGAGGTCTGGCTGTTCCGGGGTGAAGAGGTGGAGGTACCACTCGCCGTCCGGCAGCCGGGTCCACACCGGTTCGGTGGACCCGACGAACTGCGACGGCCAGTCGTTGGGCGGGAGTTCGCCGTGCGTCCCGCGCCCCGGGCGGAAGTGGAACAGCTCGCGCTCCGGGCTGCCCGGCCCTGCCGTCAACGCCGCCTGGAACCAGGGGTGTTGGTCGGAGACGTGGTTGGGGACGATGTCGACGACCGTCCGGATGCCCAGCTCCCCCGCCTCCGCGATGAGTTTCTCGGCCTCGGCGAGGGTCCCGAAGGCCGGGTCGATGGCCCGGTAGTCGGCCACGTCGTACCCGCCGTCCTTCATGGGTGACGGGTACCAGGGGCTGAACCACAGTGCGTCCACGCCCAGTTCGGCCAGGTACGGCAGCCGGGCGCGGACGCCCGCGAGGTCGCCGGTGCCGTCGCCGTCACCGTCGGCGAAGCTGCGGACGTACACCTGGTAGATGACGGCCGAGCGCCACCAGTCGTGGCCCTCGCGGTCCTCGTGGCCCTCGCGGTCCTTCGGGGCATGGCCGGTCTGTCCCACGGTGCGTGCCTTTCTGTCGGAGGAAGGGCGTCAGCCCTTGGTGCCGCCCGCGCTGATCCCGGCGATGATGTGCCGCTGGAAGACGAGGAACAGCGCGACCATCGGGATGCTGGCGATCACCATCGCGGCGATGAGTACGGTGAGCTGGATGTTCTGCGCCAGCTGGACCAGGGCCACGCTGATGGGCTGCTTGTCGGTGTCGGAGAAGACCATCAGCGGCCACAGGAAGTCCTGCCACACCGCGACCAGGGCGAAGATCGAGACGACCCCGAGGACCGGCCGGGACATGGGCAGCACGACGGACCACAGGATGCGCAGCTTTCCGGCGCCGTCGATCTCGGCGGCCTCCAGGACGTCACGCGGCAGTTGGTCGAAGAACCGCTTGAGCAGATAGAGGTTGAAGGCGTTGGCGACGGCCGGCAGCCAGATGCCGAGCGGGTCGTTGAGCAGGCTGGTGTGGAGGAAGGGGAGATCGGCGGCGGTCAGGTACCTGGGGACGACCAGGGCCTGGGCCGGGACCATCAGGGTGGCCAGGATGCCGCCGAGGATCACCTTCCCGAAGGCCGGCCCGAGCTTCGACAGGGCGTAGGCGGCGGCCGTGCAGAACACCAGCTGGAAGGCCCAGGCGCCGGCGGCCTGCACCACCGTGTTCCACAGATGCTCCGGGAGCTGCATCAGGTCCCAGGCATCGGTGTAGCCGGACAGCTGCCAGTGGGCCGGAACCAGGGTGGGCGGGGTCCGGGCGACCTCGTCCGGGGACTTCATCGCGCCGGTGACCATCCAGTACACGGGGAACAGGAAGGCGAGGGCGAAGAGCAGGACGACTCCGGTGAAGACGGTCCAGTAGATCGCCCTGCCGCGCGAGCGGGCCAGGGTGGCCGGTGAGACCAGGGTGCGGGTGGTGCCGCTCATCCGTCCTCCCCGGAGCGGGTCAGCCGCAGGTACCCGGCGGAGAAGACGCCGAGCAGCACCAGGAGCATCACGCTGAGGGCGCAGGCGCCGCCGAAGTCGTTGTAGAGGAAGGCGTACTTGTAGATCAGGTAGAGCACGGTGACCGTGGCGTTCTCCGGGCCGCCCCCCGTGATGACGAACGGTTCGGTGAACACCTGCATGGTGGCGATGATCTGAAGGAGCATCAGCATCAGGATGACGAACCTGGTCTGAGGGACCGTCACATGCCGGATGCGCTGGAGGAGGCCCGCGCCGTCGAGTTCGGCGGCCTCGTACAGCTCGCCGGGGATGGACTGGAGGGCGGCCAGGTAGATGAGGACGGTGCCGCCCATGTTGGCCCACGTTGCCACGACGACAAGGGAGACGAGTGCGGTGTCGGCGCCGTTGGTCCAGTTCGAGGTGGGCAGGTGCAGGAAGCGCAGGGTCTCGTTGGCGAGGCCGGTCCCGATCACGTTGGGCAACAGTGCGCTCGCCATGAGTGATACAGTGAGTTTGTCGGTCACAGCGGAGCGCCTGTTATCGGCGAGGTGTGACTTTGCACGACCAGTGGATCGTGCCGAGAGAGCTACCCGTCGGGGCGCTTGCAGCCGAGGACCGCAGGGGCGGACAGCCCTGTTGAGGACTTCACGCGGGCCGCCTGGCCGTAAGACGTGGATCGCCGAGGCAGACCAGCGCGCCCTCCGACCCCGAAGACCGTTCGCGGGGCACTCCGGCGCAACACCGGAGGCGTGGTTCAGCCGCCCGACGGCCGACAACGCGAGGATCGGTACCAGGAGAACAGGGCGAAGCTTGGCCGCCGCAAAGGAATCTGCGGGGTGCGCACCTGTCGATGCGGCGGCCGCCCTCGGCGCTACTGGGGGCGGCGCCGGGGCATGGGGCACGGCGACCGGCGCGGGGGCGGGTCGTCGTGCGGCCGTCTTCGTCATCGCGGTCAGCCCCGGGCCAGGATGCCGTCGATCTTGTCGTTGGCGTCCTTGAGGAGCTGGCCGATGTCGGCGTCTTTCTTGGTGAGGACGGCGGAGACGGTGCCGTCGAGGACGGAGTAGATCTGCTGGGCGTCCGGCGGCTCGATCTTCATCTGCAGGGACTGGTTGCCGTCCAGGAACGCCTGGTAGTTCTCCACCGGGACATTGGCGTTGGCCTTCTTGACGGCCTGGTCCTTGGCGTCGGCGGCGCCGGTGAACAGGCGCGGCTCGGGCAGGCCGACCGGCGCGTTGTTCTTCCTGGCGCGGGCGTAGTCGCCGAGGAAGCCGTCGCCGGGGGTGAGGAACATCGAGTCCAGCCACTTCAGTCCGGCGCGGATCTGGGCCGGGGTGTCCTTCTTGTTGAACATGTAGCCGTCGCCGCCGATGAGCGTGCCCTTGCCGCCGGGCATCGGGCCGAGCGCGAGGTCCTTGTAGTCGCCGCCCTTCTCCTTGACCAGGATCGGGATGTTGTCCGGGGCGGAGAGGTACATGCCGAGCTTGCCCGAACCCATCAGCTGCTGGACGTCGTTGATGACGAGGAGCTGCTTGCTGCCCATCGAGTCGTCGGTCCAGCGCATGTCGTGCAGGTTCTGCAGGACCGCGTGGCCCTCGGGGGTGTCGACGGTCGCCGACTTGCCGTCGGCCGAGACCACGTCACCGCCCTGCGAGTACAGCTCGGCGGTGAAGTGCCAGCCACCCTGGTTCTGCGCGCTGTAGTCGGCGTACCCGACCGTCCCGTCGCCGAGTGCGGCGATCTTCCTGGCGTCGGCGCGGACCTCGTCCCAGGTGGTCGGCGGCCGGTCGGGGTCGAGGCCGGCCTGCCGGAAGAGTTTGCGGTTGTAGATCAGGCCCATCGAGTAGCCGGTGCGCGGGATGCCGTAGACCTTGCCGTCCACGGTGTAGATGTCCCGCAGCTGCTGCTGGATGGTGCCGTAGCTCTTCAGCTCCTTGAGGTACGGCGTGAGGTCGGCCGCCTGGCCGATGTCCACGACGTGCCTGGCGTCGGTGAAGTACGTGTAGAAGACGTCCTCCATCTGGCCGCCGGCGAGCTTGGCGTCGAAGGTCTTCGGGTCCTGGCAGGGGAACGCGTCGTGCGCGACGACGTCGATGTCCGGGTTCCGCTTCTCGAAGGAGGCGATGTCCTGTTCGAAGAACGACCGGTCGACCTTGGCGCTCTTCGGCGGCTCGCAGTTGACGGTGATCCGCGTCCGGCCGCTCGCCGTGTCGTCGTCGCCCGACCCGCAGGCCGAGGCGGAGAGGGCTAGGGACGAGCAGACGCCGATCGCGACGAGAGCACGGCGGAACCCGGTGCTGGACATCGGTGGACCCCCCAGACAGGAGCGGTGGGCGCCGCACCGGAACCGGTGGGCGCCGCACACTCAAGCACCGGCGACATGGCTCCGCAAGATGTCGCGCAGAATCTGTAATTATTCGACAGCGGGTTGGATCTGGTGGAGATCAGACCTTCGGCGCTTGCGCGGTCGACCCCCTGACCACGAGTTCCGGCTCGAACAACAGCTCCTCCGCCGGTACGGCCGTCCCGCCGATCCGGGCGTTCAGCAGTTCCACGGCCGCACGGCCCATGGCCTCGATGGGCTGGCGGACCGTGGTCAGCGGGGGCTCGGTGCAGTTCATGAACGCCGAGTCGTCGTAGCCGACGACGGAGATACGGGAGGGGACCGCGTACCCCTTGCGGCGGGCGGCGCGGATGGCGCCCAGGGCGAGGGGGTCGCTGGCGCAGATGATGCCGGTGACCCCGCGGTCGATCAGACGGGACGCGGCCGCGTGGCCGCCCTCGATGGAGAAGATGGCGCGGGCGACGAACTCGTCGGGGACCTTGCCGAACGCCTGCGCGGCGGCCAGTTTGCGGGCCGAGGGGACGTGGTCGGCGGGGCCGAGGACCAGGCCGATCCGCTCGTGGCCGAGGGAGGCGAGGTGGCGCCAGGCCTGTTCCACCGCCACCGCGTCGTCGCAGGACACGCCCGGGAAGCCGAGGTGCTCGATGGCCGCGTTGACCAGCACCACCGGGATGTTGCGGTCGGCGAGCAGCCGGTAGTGGTCGTGCGGCGCGTCGGCCTGGGCGTACAGCCCGCCGGCGAACACGACTCCCGAGACCTGCTGTTGCAGCAGCAGCTCCACGTAGTCCGCTTCGGAGACCCCGCCCTTGGTCTGCGTGCACAGCACCGGGGTGAGGCCGAGCTGGGCCAGCGCGCCGCCGATGACCTCGGCGAACGCCGGGAAGATGGGGTTCTGCAGTTCGGGCAGGACCAGACCGACGAGCCGGGCGCGTTCACCGCGCAGCTGGGTCGGGCGCTCGTAGCCGAGGACGTCCAGGGCGGAGAGCACCGCCTGCCGGGTGGCCTCGGAGACCCCGGGTTTGCCGTTGAGCACCCGGCTGACCGTGGCCTCGCTGACCCCGACCTTCTTGGCCACTTCCGCAAGTCGTCGTGTCATGCGCGCAAGAATAGCGCAAGTAACGCAAGCTGTTTGCGTAAAGGGTCCGGGTCGGGGTCGGGACTGCCGTTACGAGGGCTCGGTGGGCTCGGCGCCGGCGGGAATCGCGTCCGCCGCCCCTGCGGGGACGCGGGCGTCGTCGCGGATGTGCTCGCGAGGGCGCGCGATCAGCAGGTAGAGAATGCCCGCCGCGAGGACGATGCCGACCGAGAGGGGGACGAGCCAGCGGTCGAAGAATCCCGTGCCGTTGGCCGGTGTCTTGATGCTGAGCACGATGACCGCGGTCACGCCGTACACCAGACCCAGCAGGTTGACCGGCCAGCCCCAGCGGCCCAGCCGGAAGGCTCCCGACGGCTGCCAGCCGCGCGCCCGGGCGATCGCGGAGGCGAGCACGACGCTCTGGAAGCCCAGATAGATGCCGACGACGGCGAAGGTGATGATGCGGGCCACGGACGCGGAGGGCAGCAGGGTGATCCCGGCCGGCACGACGGTGGCGACCGCGATCGCGCCGGGCGGCATGTGGAACGTGGGGTGGATCGTGGAGAACGCACGCGAGCCGGCGATGACGCCGTCCCGGGCGAAGGAGTAGACGAGGCGGGTCGCGGCCGCCTGGATGGCGAGGACGCAGGAGACGAAACCGAGCACGATCAGCGCGAGGGCGAACTTGGCGCCCACGGTGCCGAGCGAGGCGTCGAGGATCGTGCCGATCGGGTCGGTGTCCTTGCCGCTGAGCACGGCGCCCATGTCGGGGACGGCCAGCAGCAGACCGAGGGTCAGGACGACGGTGGCCAGGCCGCCCACGGCGAGGGTCATGCCCATCGCCCGGGGGATCTTCCTGGACGGGTCCTTGACCTCTTCGGCGATGTCGCCGCACGCCTCGAAACCGAAGAAGATCCACACGCTGAACAGTGTCGCGGCCAGGAAGGCGCCGGTCTGGCCGCCGGAGCCGCCCGCCCCGAGGCTGTGGCCGACGACGGAGATGCCCTGGTGGCGGTGGAAGAACAGCAGGTACAGACCGAGGACGACGGTTCCGACGACCTCGGCGGCCACACCCGCGGTCGCGGCGAGGGCCAGCCGTCGGACCCCGGCGAGGTTGACGGCGCCGCAGAACACGATGACGACGACCGCGGTCAGGACCGTCGTGGCGTGGTTCACCGGGTAGCCGAGGAGCGGTCCGGCGTACCCCGCGATCGGGAAGGCGACCGAGGTGATGGTGACCAGCAGCGCCCAGGTGTACATCCAGCCGGACAGCCACGCGTAGCGCGGGCCGACGAGCCGCTTGGTCCACTGGTAGATGCCGCCGGCGATCGGGTACTGCGAGGAGGCCTCGGCGAAGGTCAGCATGACCAGCCCCTGGCCGATCAGGACGAGGGGGATCGACCAGAAGAAGACGGGGCCGCCGGTGGCCAGGCCGTAGCCGAACAGCGAGTACACGCCGACGAGGGGCGAGAGGTAGGTGAAGCCGACCGAGAAGTTCTGCCACAGGCCGAGTGCCCGGGTCAGCTGCTGGCGGTAGCCGAGAGCGGCCAGTTGCGCAGCATCCGCCGCGTCCTGCCCGCCGGGTTCGGCGGTGGCGGGGGGAGGGCTCGTCGACATACGGGGACTCCTTCGGGTTCGGGTTCGGGAGGTGCCCCGACATCCGGCTTGTTGACTGGTTCTGCTCAGACCCGGCTTGCCGTGGCCGTGTCCGCGGACAGGCGTTGGGCGACGTAGATCGGGATCACCGACAGCAGGACCAGTACGGCCGCCACCACGTTGACCACCGGCGCCTGCTGGGGCCGGGTCATGTTGTCGAAGATCCACAGGGGCAGGGTCTGGACGCCCGGCCCCGCGGTGAACGTCGTCACCACGATCTCGTCGAAGGAGAGCGCGAAGGCGAGCAGTCCGCCCGCGAGCAGCGCGGAGCGCACCAGTGGGAAGGTGACGTCCACGAAGGTGCGGAAGGTGTCGGCGCCCAGGTCCGCCGCCGCCTCCTCGTACGTGCCGGAGGTGCGGCGCAGACGGGCGACCACGTTGTTGAAGACGATCACGACACAGAAGGTGGCGTGTCCGACGACCACGGTGAACAGGCCGAGTCCGACGCCGAGCGGCTGCAGGACCGTGCTGAACGCCGAGTTGAGGGCGATGCCGGTGACGATGCCGGGCAGCGCGATCGGCAGGACGACCACGAAGGACAGGGCGTCCCGGCCGAAGAAGCGGTAGCGGGCGACGGCGAAGGCGACGAGGGTGCCGAGGACCAGGGCGATCGCGGTGGCGCCGAGGCCGGCCCTGACCGAGGTCCACAGCGCCTCGCGGGCCCCTGAGCTGTGCCAGGCGGCCGACCACCAGCGGGTGGTCAGACCGGGCGGCGGCCAGCTCGCGCTGCGGTCCGGGTTGAGGGAGTTGACGAGGACCAGGAGCAACGGCACGTAGATCACGGCGAAGCCGAGACCGGCGGCCACACGCACGGCGATCCGCGCGGAACGGGAGAGTTGCACGGCGGACTCCTCTACAGGCTGCTCAGCGCACCCGTGCGCCGCATCGCCAGCAGGTACAGCACGATGACGACGACCGGGACGGTGGCGAGGGCTGCGGCCATGGGCAGGTTGAGCTCGATGTTGGCGTAGACGAGGTTGCCGATGAGCTGGGTCTTGCCGCCGACGATCTGCACGGTGATGTAGTCGCCGAGGCTCAGCGAGAAGGTGAACACCGACCCGGCGGCGACCGAGGGCAGCACCATCGGCAGCACGACCGAGCGGAAGGTCCGCCAGGCGCGGGCGCCCAGGTCCGCCGACGCGTCCAGCAGGTTGTCGGGCAGGTGCTCCAGCGCGGTGTGGATCGGCAGGATCATGTACGGCAGCCACAGGTAGGTCAGCGTCAGCACGGTGGCCGGCAGGCCGAAGCCCGGGCCGCTGAGCCCGAACGGCTTCAGCATCCAGTCGGCGAGGCCGCCCTCGGAGAGGATCAGCCGCCACGCGTACACCTTGACCAGGTAACTCGCCCACAGCGGGGTGAGGATGGCGACCACGAGGAGCGGGCGCCGGCTCGGCCTGGCCACCCGGGCCGTGTAGAAGGCGACCGGGAAGGCGATCACCACGCACACGGCGGTGACGGCCAGGGCCACTCCCACGCTGCGCAGGATCACCTGCCGGAACACCGGTGTGGTGAACAGCTCGCGGAAGTTGTCGGTGGACCAGACCTTCACCACCTCGGAGGTGAAGGAGTCCGTCGTCCAGAACGCGGAGACGAACAGCACGGCCAGGGAGCCGAGGTAGAGCACCGCCAGCCACAGCAGCGGGGCGGTGAGCAGCAGGGCGAGGCGGAGCCGGGGGCGCCGGTACAGCGCCCCCGCGGTCCGGGTGAGCACGGTCATGGCTCAGCCCTTGATCTCGGTCCAGGCCTGCACCCACTTGGCGTACGGCACGCACGTGACGTTCGTACGGCCGTCCAGGCACTGCTCGATGGGCGTGTTCCAGAAGGCGATCCGCTTCCAGTAGCTCTCGTCGGCCGCGTGGTAGGTGGCGCAGAAGTTCTTGTCGCTGGTCAGGTCGCAGGCCTTGGCGTTGGCCGGGGCCTCGCCGAAGTACTCCGCGACCTCGGCGTTGACCTTCGGGGAGACGATCCAGTCGAGCCATTTGTAGGCGCAGTTGGGGTGCTTGGCCTTGGCGGAGACCATCCAGGTGTCGGACCAGCCGGTCGAACCCTCCTTGGGCACGAGGGCCTTGACCTTGGCGCCCTCGCCGGCGGCCAGGTTGGCGATGACCTGCCACGTCGTGCCCACCACCGAGTCACCGCTCTTGAAGGCGGAGATCTCCTTGAGGTAGTCGCTCCAGTACTCGCCGATGTCCGCGTTCTGCTTCTTCAGCAGGGCGACGGCCGCGTCGAACTGCTTCTGGTCGAGCGCGTAGGGGTCCTTGATCTTCAACTCGGGCTTGGTGGCCTTGAGATACAGGGCCGCGTCGGCGATGTAGATCGGCGAGTCGTAGGCCGTCACATGGCCCTTGTACGTGCCGGCGTCGTCGAACACGGCCGCCCAGGAGGTGGGCGCCGGGCTGACCTTCTGGGTGTTGTACATCAACAGGTTGGCGCCGCGGCCGTGCGGGATGCCGTACATCTGGCCCTTGACCGAGTTCCAGGCGCCGTTCTTCAGGCCGCTGAAGACGTCCTTGTAGTTCGGTACGAGGCTGGTGTTCACGGGGGCGGCGTCGCCGGAGGCGATCAGGCGCAGGGAGGCGTCGCCGGAGGCGGAGACGGCGTCGTACTCGCCGGTCTTCATCAGCTTGACCATCTCGTCGGAGCTGGCGGCGACCTTGGAGTGGACCTGGCAGCCGGTCTGCTTCTCGAAGTCGGTGACCCAGTCGACCTTGGGGTCGTCGGAGCCGTCCTCGACGTAGCCGGCCCAGGCGATCAGGTTCACCTCGCCCTCGGTCTTGCCGAGCTTGGCGAGGGGCTTGAGGTCGGGCGGGTTGAAGCCGGTCGAGGAGCCGGAGCCGGAGGAGCCGCAGGCGGTGGCGGCCAGCAGCAGGGCGGCGGTGGCGGCCGAGGCGAGGGGACGGGTGAGGCGCACGACGTACTCCATACGTGAGGGACGGCGGATCCGGGCGTGCGGGACGGCGGATCCGGACGCGACGGTCGGCGGATCAGTCGGGGACGTGGACGGTGTGGCGGCGCTGCCAGCGCAGCCGGACGCGGGTGCCGCGGTAGGCGGCGACGTCCTCGGCGGAGGTGTCGAGGTTCTGCTGGAGCGCGGTGAGCCGGCCGCCGCCGTCCAGGTCGACCAGGAAGCGGGTGGCGTCGCCGAGGTACACCACCTCGGCGACGGTGCCGACGGCGTCGGCGTGCCCTTCCTCGTCCGGGTCGGCGGTCTCCTGGAGGACCCGGATCTTCTCGGGCCGGATGCTGTGGGTGCCGTCCTCGCCGAGCACGCGCCGGGCGGTGTCGCCGGTGAGCAGGTTGGAGGTGCCGACGAAGGAGGCGACGAACGGGGTGGCCGGGCGTTCGTAGATCTCGGCGGGGGTGCCGACCTGTTCGATGCGGCCCTGGTGGAAGACGGCGACGCGGTCGCTCATCGTCAGGGCCTCCTCCTGGTCGTGGGTGACGAAGACGAAGGTGATGCCCACCTCGCGTTGCAGGGCCTTGAGTTCGATCTGCATCTGCTCGCGCAGTTTGAGGTCGAGGGCGCCGAGGGGTTCGTCGAGCAGCAGGACGCGGGGGCGTCCGACGAGGGCGCGGGCGAGGGCGACGCGCTGCCGCTGGCCGCCGGAGAGCTGGGAGGGGCGGCGGGCGCCGAATCCGTCGAGGCGGACCTCGGCGAGGGCCTTGCGGGCGCGGACCAGGCGTTCGGCCTTGGGGATGCCGCGGACCTTGAGGGAGTAGGCGACGTTCTGTTCGACGGTCATGTGCGGGAACAGGGCGTAGTCCTGGAAGACGGTGTGCACGTCCCGTTCGAAGGGGGCGCGGCGGGTGACGTCCTGCCCGGCGAGTTCGATCACGCCCGAGGTGGGGATCTCGAAGCCGGCGATCATCCGCAGGACGGTGGTCTTGCCGGAGCCGGACGGGCCGAGCATCGAGAAGAACTCGCCGTCGCGGATCTCCAGGTCGACCCCGGCCACGGCGCTCGTGTCGCCGAACGACTTCCGCAGATCCCGCAACCGGATCGCACTGGCCTCCATGGGCGGGAACCTTTCTGCAGCTCTCTTGCGTTGCACATGGTGACCGGAAAGATATGAAGTCATAGTTCAAAGCTCAAGACCCTTCCGGGGTAAAGGTTGGGTCAACGCATAGGGTGGTGGGCCGTGAGACAGCAGCAGACGGACGGCGGCGCCCGAAAGGCCGTCTTCGCCCCGGTGGACAGCGGGGCACGGGTCGAGGCCGTCGTGCGCCGGATCGGCGACGCCATCGAGCTCGGCCTGCTCGCCGACGGGGAGCAGTTGCCCGGCGAGACGGAGCTGGCCGGACAGCTCGGGGTGTCGACGGTGACCCTGCGGGAGGCGCTGATGGCACTGCGCCAGCAGGGTCTGGTGGTCACGCGCCGGGGCCGCGGCGGCGGCAGCTTCGTGTCCTCCCCCGAGGTGCCCGACCAGCGGCGGCTCAGGGAGCGGCTGCGCGGCTGGAGCCCCGAGGAACTGCGCGACCTCGGCGACCACTGGGCGGCCCTGTCCGGCACCGCCGCGCACCTCGCCGCCGAGCGCACCGAGGAGCACGACCTCGACCAGCTCCGGCGCACCACCGAGGAGTTGCGCAAGGCACCGGACGCGGCGGCGCGCAGCCGGGTGTACGGCCGCTTCCATGTGGAGCTGGCCGCCGCCGCCCAGTCCGCCCGGCTCACCCGGGCACAGGTCGCGCTCCAGACGGAGGTCGGGGCGCTGCTCTGCCTTGTGCTCGGCGACGACGAATATCGTGAAGAGGTGGCAGACCGTCACCACTCCGTAATCTCGGCAGTGCAGGATGGGGCCCACGCCTCGGCCAGGGAACTGGCCGAGCGGTGCGTACGGGACTCGACGGCACGGCTCATCGCCCTGCGTCTGGCCCTGTAGCCGCGCCGCGCCCGGTCCCCCGTCCGCTGGAGGGCACCATGAGCCGCAGCACCGCCCCCTCCGGTCCGGCGACCACGACGCTGGACGCCGGCGCCGAGGAATACGTGGCCGCGCGGGTCGGCCGCGCCCTGGAGGCGGTGTTCGACGCCGTCGCGCAGACCCGCGCCGACACGGCGGCGCTGCTGGCCCGGGTGGCCGCCGGGGGCCGCCGGCCCGTGACCGCCGACCTCGCCGCGCTGCGCCCCGGGCTCCATCTGCGCCTGACCCGGCAGGAGTTGGTCTCCGGCGTGGGCTTCGTGGCCGCGCCCGGTCTGCTGGCCGACGTCCCGGCCTGGCTGGAGTGGTGGCAGACCGACGCCCAGGGGGACGTACGGCCGCTGCTCCTCGACCTCGATCCGCGGACCTCGGCCTACTCGGACTACACCCACTGGGACTGGTTCGCGCTGCCCCGGGACACCGGGCGGCGGGCGGTGGCCGGTCCGTACGTCGACTACCTCTGCTCGGACGAGTACAGCCTCACGCTGTCCGCGCCGGTGGAGCTCGCCGGCCGCTTCCTGGGCGTGGCCGCGGCCGATGTGTACCTACGGCACTTCGAGGCGGCCGCGCTGCCCCTGCTGCGGGAGCTGCCCGGACCGGCCCGGCTGGTCAATGCCCGCGGCCGGGTGGCGGCGTCGGCGGACCCGGCGCGGCTGGCCGGTTCGCTGGCCAAGGGGCCGGACTTCGCGGCCGTCCTGGAGAGCGGGCGGCCGGGCACGTTCGGCGGGACCCGGCTGGTGCCCTGCCGGGGCGTGCCGCTCGTCCTGGTCGTGGCCGCGGAACAGGGCTGACCGGAAAGGGCTGACCGGAACAGGGGCGACGCGGACGTCCGGCCCGGCGCCGTCGGCGACCTGAACGCCGGCGGTGCCGGGTCAGGCTTCGGAAGTGGGTACGACCGTCAGATGGGCGCCCAGGCCGCCGGGCCGGCGGGAGCGGCGCGGGGCGGCCGTGGGGCGGGGGGCGGCGCGCAGAACCAGTGTGTAACGCGCGTAGCCCATGTCCTGAAGGGTCTTGGGCGTCTCGCCGACGACCCGGCATTCGGTGGCGCCCAGCTGCGGGTCCGGATGCTGGAGCGACCGGACGGCACCGTCGAGCTGTGCGCCGTCCTCGCCGACCGCACGCAGCCAGTGCGGCAGTCCGTGCCGGAAGGCGGCCTCCATGATGGGGTCCTGGGCGATCTCACGGCGGATCGACTGGAGCTCGTGGTCGTGGCCGTACCGCTCCAGGGTGGTCTTGAACTGCGCGAGCATCGGCAGGCACCAGCCGGCCTCGTGCGCGCCGAGCACCGAACCGGCGTCCGGGTGGAACAGGACGAAACGGAGGAAGTTGTCCCCGGGCATGGCGGTGGGGTGCGGGGCGACCGCCCCGAAAAGTGTCTCGAACGCGCCGTTGGCCAGCACCACGTCCCAGCGGTGGTCCACGACCAGGGACGGGAAGGGGACGGCGTCCAGCAGCAACGCGTAGTCCTGGAGATAGGCCTGGGCCTCGGGACGCTCGGGGACGGGCCGCGGCGCCGGCCGCCGCCCACCTGCCTGATATGCCATCGGGAGGTCACCCCTCTTGCCTATGCGGCCTTCTCGCGGCGTTGTGATCCTGCTGC
This sequence comes from Streptomyces sp. NPDC048277, assembly GCF_040652235.1. NCBI lineage: Bacteria > Bacillati > Actinomycetota > Actinomycetes > Kitasatosporales > Streptomycetaceae > Streptomyces > Streptomyces sp. NPDC048277. The sequence goes on along the minus strand of NZ_JBEZLQ010000005.1, from coordinate 95,800 downwards.
CCCACCCAGAGTCATGTCAACTATCGTGGCATTTCATGCCTGTTGGCGGCCGAAATTGGCCACAGTTGTGGCGAGACCTGGATGTGAGTTCGAACGACCCGCTAATCTCCCGTGAGTTCACGGCTTGTGAGAAGCCCCTGCTTCCCCTGAGAGACACAGGAGTTCTGTCGGTGACGGATGGCTACCAGGATCCGGGCGCCACGGCGACCGCCCAGCTGCCGGCCGACGTCGCCCGCGTCACCGCGCTCGCCGACCGGCTCGGCGTACGGCATGCCGACGTCTTCGACGTCGGACGGCTCTCCTACGCCTGCGGTGTCCCCGAGTCCGTGGTCAGGGTTTTGCTGAGCGGCCGGCCCGCGGGCGAGCCCGACGTCCAGGCGCGCTTCCTGCAACGCCTCGACCTGCTGCGCCGCACCCGTCTCAAGCCCAACGGCCGGAAACACACCCAGCAGGAGATCGCCGACGGCGCGGGCATGTCCCGGCAGCAGGCCGGCGCCCTGCTCAACGGCGACCGGCGGCCGACCATGGAGCACTGCGACGCCCTCCAGCGCTTCTTCCGGGTGCACGCCGGCTTCCTCACCGCGGAGGACCCGGAGGCCCTGGCGGGCGCCCTCCAGCGGGTCGAGCAGGAGCTGCTGCAGAAGCTGGCCGACCGGGAGCGGGCCGCGGCCGACGCCGCCGAGGACCCGCTGCAGCGGCTGCTGCAGGACCACGGGGTGCGCGGCATCGCCTGGCGGGCCGCCCAGCTGCCCACCGACCAGCACCGGGACAAGGTCGCCGAATGGCTGGACATGCTCCTGGAGAGCGTCAAGCGGCCCGAATCGTGAGCTGAGCTGAGGGAGAACAGTGGGCATCGGCAGGGACATGCGCCGGCTGAGCGGCGGGCTGGTCGGGGAGCTGACCCTGCCCGCGCCCACCCCGCCGCAGGAGCTGTACCGGGCACTGTGCGACGCGATGGGCCGCCGCCGCGGCCGTCCCGTCCTGTTCCGTACGGCCGTCTTCCCGCCCGGCACGGCCAGCGGACTCTGGCTCGACCTGACCGACCGCGACCTGGTCGTCGTCGAGGAACGCACCGCTCCCGACCACCAGTTGGTGATCCTCGGTCACGAACTGTGGCACATGCACGCCGGACACCACGGCCATGACGTCGAGGGGGTCGGGGTGGCCGCGCGGCTCCTCGGCGAAGGCATGGCCAAAGGCAAGGGCACGGGCACGGGCATGAGCACCGATCAGGCCGCGGTCCAGGCCGCCGTGCAGCGGGTCGCCGCCCGCACCCGCTGCGACCGGGCCGAGGAGCGGGACGCGGAGACCTTCGGGCTGCTGCTCGCCAGCAAGTGCCGGACCTGGCTCGCCGGTTCGGCCCTGCGCGGGCCGGTGCGGCGGCACGACGTGGCGGGGCGCATCGAGGCGTCACTGGGCTATCCGGGGAAGTGAGGCCGGCACGGCCGAATTCCCTTGCCAGGAGGGCGGAGAGACGTTCCCTCAGGGAGGTTCGCCGGTGCGGTTCCGCGTCGGCTGAGCGGGCGAACCGAGGTGTGGCCGGACGGCGTTGTCAGTGGCGGACGGCAAGCTGGAGGGTGCGCACCGCACACGCGGTGGGCCCGCGCCGCCAGGGCGTGTGACCGCGACGACCGACGGGGAGAGCCGACCCATGCCCACCGCCGTACTGACCGACCATGAGCGCACCGCCGTCCAGGCCTATCTGCGGCTGCTGCACACGGTGCGCGCGGCCTTCGACGGACCGCCGGACGAGGGCCGGCCCCTGCTCGTGCCACCGGCCGTGCTCGCCGAGGCCGAGGAGGCACTGGCCCGCGCGGGGCTGATGGGCAACGAGGAGGCGTTCTTCCGGCTGCTGCACGACTGGTGCCCACCCACCTGAGCCGGCGGGGCGGTCAGGGGTGCGGCACCACCACGGCCGAGGCCAGCATGCCGTGCCCCGCGCTCCAGCGGCCCTCGAAGACCTCCAGCCGCTGCCCGCCGACCGTCGGGCCGGGGACCAGGAGGCGGGCGCGCAGGGTGCCGTACGGGCGCCCGCCGGGCTCCGGGAACAGCTCGATGTCCGCCTCCATGAAGTCCAGCCACTTCCCGGTGAGGGGGAACCACGCCTTGTAGACGGATTCCTTGGCGCTGAACAGCAGACGGTCCCAGTGCACATCGGGCCGCTCGGCCGTGAGCCGGCCGAGCCGCTCCTGCTCCGAGGGCAGCAGCACGGACTCGCCGACGCCCTCGGGCAGCGGGCCCTGCGGTTCGGCGTCGATGCCGAGGGAGGCCAGGTCGCCGGCGCGGGCCAGGGCGGCGGCGCAGTAGCCCTCGCAGTGGGTCATGCTGCCGATCAGTCCGGCCGGCCAGCGCGGTGCGCCCCGCTCGCCGCTCACGACCGGCTGCGGAGGCACTCCGAGCTTCTCCATGGCGCGCCGGGCGCAGGCGCGCACGGCGGAGAACTCGCGGCGCCGCTTGGGCACGGCACGCGCGACGATCGCCGCCTCCTCGGGGTAGAGCGGGGCCTCGCGGATCGCCTCGTCACCGAGCATCTCCACGACCACCACCGAGTCCGGGAGCAGCTCCTCGATCACCGGTTCCGACCTCCATCGGCAGAATACGGCGCAGCTCGCCCGGCGGCCGGGAGCGCTTGCGCCATTCGCGGGGATATCCCACGGAGACCTCTTCGAAGCGGACGCCGTCGTGCCAGGTGGTCCGGGGGATGTGGAGATGACCGTAGACCATGGTGTCGACGCGGAACCTGCGGTGCCAGTCGGCGGTGCGGGTGGTGCCGCACCACATGGCGAACTCGGGGTACCACAGCACGTCCGTGGGGTGCCGGTCCAGCGGGTAGTGGCCCGCCAGCACGGTCGGCAGGTCCTCGGGCAGCTCGGCGAGCCGCCACTCGGTGGCCTCCACCCGGGCCCGGCACCAGGCATCCCGGGTCGGGTAGGGGTCGGGGTGCAGCAGGTACTCGTCGTTGCAGACGACGCCGGTGCCGTGCGCGTAGGCGAGGCCCTCCTCCTTGGTGGCGCAGCCGGCCGGCAGGAAGGAGTAGTCGTACAGCAGGAACAGCGGCGCCACGACGACCGGGCCGCCCGGACCCTCCCAGACGGGGTAGGGGTCCTCAGGGCTGACCACGCCCAGCTCCCGGCAGAGCTCGACGAGGTGCTCGTAGCGGGCGACCCCGCGCAGGGTGACCGGGTCCTTGGGGTGGGTCCACAGGTCGTGGTTGCCGGGCGCCCACAGCACCTTGCGGAAGCGGCCGGCGAGGGTCTCCAGCGTCCAGCGGATGTCGGCGACGGTCTCCGCGACATCACCGGCGACGATCAGCCAGTCCTGGTCCGTTTCCGGACGCATTTTCTCGACGAGCTCGCGGTTCTCCGGGTACGAGATGTGCAGGTCGCTGATGGCCAGCAACCGCCCGGCACCGGCCGTGGACTCCACCCCGTACCCCTTCCGATCATGTCGTCGTCACCCACCACAGCACACTACGGGTCCGGGGAACAAGGGGACCCCGCCGACATGGCGGGAGCCCGCAGTCGGGCAGTCAAGGAAACCGGCGTGGACGTCGCAGGAAAACGCGCGTGGACAGTCCGGGGAAATCCGTAACACCCACGTTGCACGCGGGGCCCCTTGAAAGCCGTATGATCCCCCTCAACACCTCCGCCACGAACTTCCCTTCGCCCAGGGCGGTTTGGTGTCCCTCCAACCACCCTGCCCGGGCACGGGCCCGCTGAGCCCTGCCCAAAAACCCCGAAAGGCGGCATTAATGCGCTCTCGCGTACGCGTCTGGCTCAACCGCACGTACGCGGAGAACGTGTTCTTCATGGATCAGCTGCGGAAAAATCCCAGCGACCGGGCGGTCGAGATCCATGCGACGCACGGTGACGCCGACTCTCCCGTACTGGCCGCCGCCGACACCGCCGACCTGGAGCCGCGGGGCCTGTCCCCGGCCGGCTACGTCGAGTACGCGCTCGACCAGTGCCAGCGCCGTGGCATCGATGTCTTCGTGCCCCGGCTGCACCAGTCGGCGATCGTCGCCCACCGGGCCGACTTCGAGGCGGTCGGTACGGCGCTGCTGGCACCGACCCCGGAGGGGACCGCGGTCTTCGAGGACAAGGCCACCGCGTACGAGGCGGTCGCCTCGGTGGGTGTGCCGGTCCCCCCGTGGTGGCGGGTCCGCACGGCGGACGAACTGGTCACCGCGGTCGAGAAGTTGGAGGCCGACGGGCACAAGGCGTGCTTCAAGCCGGCCGCCGGTGCGGGCGGGGTGGGCTTCCGTGTGATCACACGCGCTCCCTTCTCGCTCTTTCACCTGAACGGGTTCCCCGGGCCCTATGTCCAGCTCGACCTGGTCGTGGACGCGCTGCGGCGAGCCGACGAGCCGGTGGACTGGCTGGTGATGCCGCGTCTGGAGGAGCCGGAGGTGTCCGTGGACTGCCTCACCGGGCCCGACAACCGGGTCCGGCTGGCGGTCGGCCGCACGAAGAAGGGCCGTCGGCGCGGGTTCACGCTGGACGAGCAGTGGCTGGAGCCGGCGCGGGTCATCGCCGAGGGCTTCGGGCTGCACTACCTGTCCAACATCCAGTTCCGGATGTACGGCGACCAGCCCGTACTGCTCGATGTCAACACGCGTCCCGCGGGCGGGTTGCACCAGCTGTCACTCTGTGGGGTCAACGCGCCGTGGGCCGCGGTGCAGTTGGCGCTGGGCGAGGACCCCGGGGTGATCGAGCCGCCGTTCCTGGGGCAGGACTACGCGGTGGTGTCGGGGCCGCGGCCCGTGTTGCCGTCGGTTCCTGTGCGGCGGGATGAGACCGAAGAGGTGGTGTTGCCGGCGCCGGTGGCTGCGTCGGTGGCCGTGGGTTCGGTGGAGGCGGCGGCTGAGGTGCTGCCCCTTTAGGTTCGACGCCGACTGCGGGTCCGTTGTGGTTGATCGCGCAGTTCCTCGCGCCCCTGGCGGGGCGCTTCATCTCACCGGTATGGACCAATTCACGCCTGTCTTCTTGACAGACGGATTGGTCCATACCAACTTTGTTGCGCACCCTCTCGCACCTTCGTGCACTCCCGAACACCCCCATTCCTTCAGGGAGATCGCGTGCGCAACTCACTCGGACGTTCCAGACGTCGGATATTCGCACTGCTCGGCTCCGCCGCTCTCGCGCTCGCCGGGGCCATCGCGCTGCCCGGTACCGCGCAGGCGGCCAACATCCTCTCCAACCCCGGCTTCGAGTCGGGGAGTCTCTCGCCCTGGTCGTGCACCGGGAACCTCGGCTCGGTCGTGTCCTCCCCGGTGCACGGCGGCTCCAAGGCCCTCGCGGGGGCCCCGAGTTCCAGTGACGACGCCCAGTGCACCCAGACCGTCGCGGTCCAGCCGAACACCACGTACTCGCTCAGCGGCTGGGTCCGAGGGTCGTACGTCTACCTCGGGGTGACCGGCGGGGCCTCCACCTGGACCACCTCGCCGTCCCAGTACAGCCAGTTGAGCGTCTCCTTCACCACCGGTGCCTCGCAGACCAGTGCCGAGATCTATGTGCACGGGTGGTATGCGCAGGGGACGTACTACGCCGACGACATCAGCCTCGACGGGCCGGGCGGCAGTTCCGACACCCAGGCGCCCACCGCGCCCACGAACCTCACTTCCACCGGGAAGACCTCGTCCAGCGTGTCGCTGTCCTGGTCGGCCGCGACGGACAACGTCGGGGTGACGGCGTACGACATCTACCGCGGGTCGAGCCAGGTGCTGAGCGTCTCCGGGACCTCCGCCACGGTGAGCGGGCTGTCGTCCAGTACGGCCTACACCTTCACGGTGAAGGCGCGGGACGCGGCCGGGAACACCTCGGCCGCCTCCAACTCCGTGAGTGTCACCACGGACGCGGGCAGCGGTGGCGGGACCGGCTTCAAGCAGGCCGCGCCCTACCTCTACGAGGGCTGGGGCGATCCCCCGAGCCCGTCGACCGTGATGAGTGCCACCGGCGTCAAGTGGTTCACGATGGCCTTCGTGCTCGACTCGGGCGGCTGCACCCCGGCCTGGGACGGCAGCCGGGCGCTGACCGGCGGTGCCGACCAGACCGCGATCAACCAGATCCGGGCGGCCGGCGGTGACATCGTGCCCTCGTTCGGCGGCTGGCAGGGCAGCAAGCTCGGCGCCAACTGCTCGTCCGCGAGCGCGCTGGCCGGGGCGATCCAGAAGGTGATCGACGCCTACGGTCTCAAGGCCGTGGACATGGACATCGAGAACACCGACGAGTTCGAGAACGAGGCCGTGCAGGCCAGGATCCTGACCGCGCTGAAGACGGTCAAGGCCAACAACCCCGGGCTGAGGACGATCGTCACCTTCGGGACGTCCACCACCGAGCCGACGTACTACGGCAACAGGCTGATCGAGCAGGCTCAGTCGATCGGCGCCGGCATCGACGTCTTCACCATCATGCCGTTCGACTTCGGCGGCGGCTCCGACATGTACGGCAACACCGTCAACGCGGCCGAGGGGCTGAAGGCCAAGCTGAAGTCCACGTTCGGCTGGGACGACGCGACGGCCTACGCGCACATCGGGATCTCCGGCATGAACGGCCTGTCGGACCAGCAGGAGACCACGACCCCGGCGGTCTGGACGCAGATCCGTGACTGGGCGAACTCGCACCACATCGCCCGGCTCGCGTTCTGGTCCGTCAACCGGGACCGCGGCTGCGCGGGCGGCGGAGTGGTGAGCAACTGCTCCGGGATCAGCCAGAACAACTGGCAGTTCACCTCGATCACGGCCGGCTTCACCGGCTGAGCGAGGAGGCCGACCGGCGTGGGGGTGTCTAGACCGGGTACCCCCACGCCTTGGCTATCTCGGCGAGCCGGGGCGGGAGTTCGGCGGTGGGGTCGGCCTGGCGGGCGGCCTGGATCTTTCCGGACCTGATCTCGCTGGACCAGTCGCCGAGCTTGGGCTTGAAGGTGCCGTGGTCCTGCTTGCCGTAGTCGAGCATGCCGCTCTCCCACGGGACGCCGAGGTACGCGCACAGCTCGCGGGTGACGCGCTCCGGCTCGGCGGTGAGGTCCTCGTAGGTGATCACATGGGCGCCGGGCAGGGACAGCCGGGCCTCTTCGAGCTTCTCGGCGTAGCTCAGGACCTCGGTGCGGATCGCCTCGTGGTCGGGTTCGGTGCGGCGGCTGGTCAGGGACTGGATGACGGCGCCGGGGTGGCGCAGCAGCAGGACGAACCGGGCCTCGGGCCAACATCGGTGCAGCCGGGGCCAGATGAGGGTGTTGGGCGGGGTCTTGTCGACGATGACGTCCTTGCCGCTGCGGGCGAGTTCCAGGTGCAGCACCCGGTCCCACAGGACGTGCTCCAGCTCGTCCCGGTCGAGGGCGAGCTCCTTCATGGCGTCCGCCGTGAACTCCCGGGACATGCGGACGTGGACCGTGCGCAGATGCATCTCGTGCGGGGCGCGGATGCCGCTGTGGCTGTTCAGCAGGACGCGCAGCAGCGTGGAGCCGGAGCGCACCGAGGAGAGGACGAAGACCGGGGACTCCACCAGGCGCGGGGCGAGCGGGGCCACATAGCCGCCGGGGGCCTGCTGCCGCTCGACCGGGCGCTGGGTCGGGATCGCGTCGAGGGTCTTGCGCGGCGGACTCACCGCCTGCGCCATGAGCCGTCCGCGGCGCTTCAGCCCCTTGGCGATCGCTGACATTCGCGGGTCTCGCACGGTGATGCCTCTCTCTCGTCCCTGCCGTCACGCATCCCAGGGGTGCCAGGCGAACTCAAGGTGTCCAAGAGGCGAACCGCCAGGGTCACGGCGGCCCGAAAAGCCGCCGTGACCAGCGCATTTACCGATCTCTTAATTCTTCATATGAGAATCTCCGGCTTTTGGTGACGAAGTCCCTCAGAACCGGCCGGATCCTCGGTACAGCTCCAGCTCGCCGTCCAGTTCGACGGCGAGGACGGTGGCGTACGGGTCGAGGTCGGCCTCGGCCGGCGGGTCGATCCACAGCACTCCGACCGCCTCGTGCAGTCCGCCGACCACCCGGTGACCGAGTTCGGTGCCGCTGCCGACCACCGTCACCCTGCTGATCTTCGTGGCGAGGCCGCGGACGCCGATCTCGGCGCGCGGGACGTCGAACAGGATGAGGTAGAGGGTACGGCGGTCCGCGGAGAGGGTGCTGGGGCCGTAGTGGTGCCCGGCCGGGAGGCCGCGCCCGGTGCCGTACACCGCCTCCGCGTGCTTGCGGATCCACTCCCCCAGCCCTTCGAGCCGCTCGACCTGCGGCTGCGGGATGGTGCCGTCCTCCATGGGGCCGACGTCGAGCAGCAGGTTGCCGCCACCGCCGATGGTCTCGGTGAAGTAGCGGATGAGCTGGGCGAGGGACTTGTGGTTGTGGTCGTGGTGCTGGTAGCCCCACGAGTCGTTGATCGTCAGGCACAGCTCCCAGGGGCCGTCCGGCGGCACGATGGGGGCGCCCTGCTCGGGGGTGGCGTAGTCCCCCTCGCTGAGCATGCGCGCGTTGAAGACGACATGCGGCGAGTACGAGCGGATCAGCGCGGCGAGTTCGGGGATCCGCCACTGCTCCTCGCTGCGGTCCCACTCCCCGTCGAACCACATCAGGTCCGGCCGGTAGCGGGAGGCCAGCTCCGTGATCTGGCCGTCCCGGTAGGCGATGAAGCGTTCCCAGGCGTCCAGGTCCTCGTCCTCGGCGGCCACCTCGGAGTAGCGGTTGTCCTCCAGCTCCGGCGGGCGGCCCGGCTTGCGGGTGGAGGCGTAGTCGGGGTGGTTCCAGTCGGAGTGCGAGTAGTAGAGGCCGACCTTCAGCCCCTGCTCGCGCAGCGCCTCGGCGTAGGGGCCGAGGTAGTCCTTGCCGAGGTCGAGGTCGCCGTACTCCGTGTCCCACAGGGCCACACCGTCATGGTGACGGCTCGTCAGCACCGCGTACTTCGCGCCGGCGCGGGCGAACAGGTCGGCCCAGACGCGCGGGTCGTACGTCGCTCCGGTGAAACGGCCGAGCTGGGACATGTACTGGTCGTGCGGCACGATGTCGTCGTAGAACGACCAGGACTCCTGGACGCCGTCGACGGCGTAGATCCCCCAGTGGACGAAGATCCCCAACTTGGCGTCGGTGAACCACTGCTGCATGGGCATGGCTGAACTCCGTTACGTACAAGGTCAGTTGGGGGCGAGCGGGCCCGGTGCACAGCACCGGGCCCGCTCGGCAGGTGCTACCGGCCCGCGTCCGCGCGCTGCAGACGGAGCGTCAGGATCTGGAAGGGCCGCAGCGCCACGGCGACCGTGTCGCCGTCGGTGTCCGCGGTCTCCAGCGGGCGCTCCAGCAGGTCGGTGACCTGGGCGCCCGCGAGCGGGAAGCCGGTGCGCAGAACACCCTCGGCCCGGCCGCCCCGGGACTCGTAGAGCCGGACCACGACATCGCCGGAGGCGTCGTCGGCGAGCTTGACCGCCTCGACGGTCACGCCCTCTCCGTCCACCGAGACGACCGGCTCCGGCTCGCCCGCCGCGTCGGCCACCCGGAGCGGCAGGTTGAGGGCGTAGCCCTCGGCGACGGCGTCCCCGATGGTGGCGCCCGGCAGGAGGGCGTAGGTGAGGCGGTGGCGGCCCTGGTCGGCGCCCGGGTCCGGGATGCGCGGGGCGCGCACCAGGGAGAGGCGGACCGTGGTGGTCGTACCGCCGTCCTCGCGGACCGTGCGGGAGACGTCGTGGCCGTACGTCGAGTCGTTGATGACGGCGACGCCGTAACCGGGCTCGCCCACGTGCACCCAGCGGTGGCCGGAGACCTCGAAGCGGGCCGCCTCCCAGCTGGTGTTGGTGTGGGTCGGCCGCTGGACATGGCCGAACTGGATCTCGGCGGAGGAGTGCGGGGCGCGGATGTCCACCGGGAAGCCGGCCTTGAGGAACTTCTCGGCCTCGTGCCAGTCGATGTCCGTCGCGAAGTCGATCCGGGGGCTGCCGGCGCGCACGGTGATCGTCTGGACGATCGTCGAGCCGTTGCCGAACGGGCGGGTGACCCGGATAGAGCCGACCAGCGGGTCCTCGTCGGAGACCGTGATCTCCGAGGGGTCCAGGAGGTCCGTGTAGCGGTTCTTGTAGTGCTTGTCGACGTCCCAGGCATCCCAGTAGTTGGGGAGGTCGGTGTGCAGGCGGAGCAGGTTGCCCTGGCCCGCGAGGACCTCGCGCCCGGCCCGGTGGTCGTACACGGACGACAGGGTGCCGTCCTCGGCGATCTCCACCCGGACGAGTCCGTTGTCGAGGACCCGGCCCTCGACGGTCACCGGCCGCGGAGCCTCGGTGGCGGCCGTCAGCGGGGCGCTGCCGCTCGCCGGGACCTCGACGTAGACCGGGGTGCCGGCGGCGTCGCGGACGACCTCGGCGCGGTCGTAGGGGCTGGTGTTGAAGACGCGGGCGGTGCCGCCGCCCAGCGCGGCCACGGCCTCCGTGGTCAGCGTCTCCAGCTCCGCGGCGACGCGGGCGTACTCGGCCTCGGCCTCGCGGTGCACCCAGGCGATCGAGGAGCCGGGCAGGATGTCGTGGAACTGGTGGAGCAGGACCGTCTTCCAGAGCCGGTCGAGCTTCTCCCGCGGGTAGCTGTAACCGGGCGCGTGCAGGGCGGCCGTGGTCGCCCACAGCTCGGCCTCGCGCAGCTTGTGCTCGCTGCGCCGGTTGCCCTGCTTGGTGCGGGCCTGCGAGGTGTAGGTGGCGCGGTGCAGCTCCAGGTAGAGCTCGCCGACCCAGACGGGCGCGTCCTCGTACTCGGCGCGGGCCTTGGCGAAGAACGCGTCCGGGTGCTCGACCTCGACCTTCGCGGAGCCCTCCAGGTCCTTCAGACGGCGGGCGCGCTCCATGATCTCGCGGGTGGGGCCGCCACCGCCGTCGCCCCAGCCGAAGGGGGCCAGCGAGCGGGTGGCGGCGCCCTTCTCGGCGTAGTTGCGGACCGCGCGGGACATCTCCTCGCCGCTGAAGCGGGCGTTGTAGGTGTCGACCGGCGGGAAGTGCGTGAAGATGCGGGTGCCGTCGATGCCCTCCCACCAGAAGGTGTGGTGGGGGAACGTGTTGGTCTGGTTCCAGGAGATCTTCTGGGTGAGGAACCACTCGTTGCCGGCCAGCTTGGCGAGCTGCGGGTAGGCCGCGTTGTAGCCGAAGGAGTCCGGCAGCCAGACGCCCTTGGTCTCGATACCGAAGTGCTCGATGAAGAACCGCTTGCCGTGCACGAGCTGGCGGGCGATCGCCTCGCCGCCGGGGAGGTTGCCGTCGGACTCGACCCACATGCCGCCGACCGGCGCCCACTGGCCCTTCTTCACGGACTCCTGGATGCGGGCCCAGACCTGCGGGTAGTTGTCGCGCACCCACTCGTACTGCTGGGCCTGCGAGCAGGCGAAGACGAACTCCTCGTACTCGTCCGCGAGCGAGGTCACGTTGGAGAAGGTGCGCGAGGTCTTGCGCTTGGTCTCGCGGATCGGCCAGAGCCAGGCCGAGTCGATGTGCGCGTGGCCGACGCCGGAGACGATGTGCGCGCTGGCGTGCGCGGGCTTGGAGAGCACCGGCTTCAGGGCCTCGCGGACGGCGGCGGCCGAGCCGGAGATGTCGTCCAGGTCCAGCAGGTCCATCGCGTGGTCGAGGGCGTGCGCGATCTCGTGCCGGCGCGGGTCGTGCTCGCCGAGCTCCAGCATCAGCTCGCGCAGCACCTGGATGTCGAGGTCGAGGTGCCAGACGTCCTCGTCGAGGACGGCGATGTCGGCGCGCTTGAAGGTGTAGAGCGGCTTGTCGCCGGCGGTCAGGACGTCGCCCAGGGGCGTGGGCTCGCGGAAGTCGTTGGCGAGGATGTCCGGGTTGGAGGCGGCCTCGACCAGGTAGTCGATCACCTCGCCGCCGGTCGCCGGGTTCGCGATCGCCACGTACTGGTTGAGCGGGTTGACCGCCTTGAGCGGGGTCCCGTCGGTGAGGTGGACCAGGGCCTCGGCCTGGTTGCCGGGCCAGTCGCCGACGAAGCCGAGGTCGATGACGGCCTCGACGCGGCGGCCCGCGAACTCGGCGGGCACCTCTCCGTGCATCCGGAACCAGGTGGTGCCCCAGGGCGGACCCCACGGGGTGTCCATGGCGAACGGCTCGTACGGGGCGGCCGCGGCCTCCTCGAAGGAGACCGGCTCTCCCGGGGCCTGCCAGGCCGCCACCTCGAAGGGGACGGTGGCCGCGTAGATCGCGGGCCTGATGCGCTGGTTCTGGAGGCGCTCTACGCGCTCCTCGATCCGGCGGCGTTCGTCGTGCATGGAAGTCTCCAGAAGAGGGATGGAAAGCGCTTTCCGGGCGGCTGGCTACTTAAGATACGCGAGGCCCGGGTGGACCTCGGTGTACCCCTCGACCAGCCGGCGGGCCACGTTCACCGAGTCGACCAGCGGGTGCAGGGCGAACGCCTTCACGGCCGTCGTACGGGAGCCGGACTCCGCCGCGGCGAGCACCTCGCGCTCGACCGCCTTGACCGAGCAGACCAGGCCGGTGGCGTGGTCGGGCAGCGGGGCGACGGCGACCGGGTGGGCGCCGTTGGCGTCGACCAGGCAGGGCACCTCGATGACGGCGTCGCCGTCGAGGGCCGCGAGGGTGTCGCGGTTGCGGACGTTGAGGATCAGGGTGGTGCGCTCGTCGCGGGCGATGGCCCGCATCAGGGCGAGGGCGACCTTCTCGTAGCCGCCGGACAGGTCGTCGGCGTCGCGCTCGCCGGCGCCGGCCGTCTCCCGGTTCTCGGCCATGTAGGTGGCCTCGCGCTCGGCGCGGGTGCGGTCCCAGGTCTCCAGGGCCTTCGCCCCCGGGTTCCGGACCTGCTCGTAGAAGTGCGCCTGCTGGTCGCGCAGGAAGGCGCCGCGGGTCTTCTCGGCCTGCTGGTAGGCGCGGACCGCCTCACGGTTGAAGTAGTAGTAGTGCAGGTACTCGTTCGGGATCGCGCCCAGGGACTGGAGCCAGTCCACGCCGAAGAGCTTGCCCTCCTCGAAGGAGCCGAGCAGATCGGGGTCGGCGAGCAGCCGCGGGAGTTCGTCGCGGCCCGCGATGTGCAGACCGCGTACCCAGCCGAGGTGGTTGAGGCCGACGTAGTCGATCCAGGCCTCCTTCGGGTTCCCGCCGAGCACCCGGGCGATACGGCGGCCGAGGCCGACCGGGGAGTCGCAGATGCCGATGACGCGGTCGCCGAGGTGCCGTGACATGGCCTCGGTGACGAGGCCGGCGGGGTTGGTGAAGTTGATGACCCAGGCGTCGGGGGCGAGCCGGGCCACCCGCCGGGCGATGTCGACGGCGACGGGGACGGTCCGCAGACCGTAGGCGATCCCGCCCGCGCCGACGGTCTCCTGGCCGAGGACGCCCTCGGCGAGGGCGACCCGTTCGTCGTTCGCGCGGCCCTCCAGGCCGCCGACGCGGATCGCCGAGAAGACGAAGTCGGCGCCGGTGAGGGCCTCGTCCAGATCGGTGGTGGCGGTCACGGCGGGGGCGTCGGGGACGCCGGCCGCCTGCTCGGCCAGCACCCGCGCGACCGCGTGCAGCCGGCTGTCGTCGAGATCGTGCAGCACGACCTCGGTGACCCGGCCTTCGCCCCGGTCCGCCATCAGTGCGCCGTACACGAGCGGCACGCGGAACCCGCCGCCGCCCAGAATCGTCAGTTTCACGGTTGAGCCTTTCCTGCCAGGACCACGTCGACACCGGCCTCCTCCAGGGCGGACCGGGTCGCCGGGTCGACCGACGCGTTCGTCACCACCACGTCCAGGTCCTCGGGACCGCAGACCTTCGCCATGCCCGTACCCGGGAACTTCGCCGCGTCGGCGAGCAGGACGACTTTGTCGCTCGCCTTGATCATGGCGCGCTTGACCGGCACCTCGACGACCGTCGTGTCCATCACCTGTCCGCCCGGGCGCACCCCGCTGGTGCCGAGGAACAGCCAGTCGGCGTGCAACTGGCGCAGGTTGTCCTCGGTGAGGAAGCCGACCAGGGAGCGGTACTCACGGCGGAGCATGCCGCCGAGCAGCACCAGTTCTATGCCCTCGTCGTCGGCGAGCTCCTCGTAGACCACCAGGTTGCTGGTGATCACGGTGAGGCGGCGGCCGTGCAGCTGGCGGGCCAGCCGGTAGGCGGTGGTGCCGATGTCCAGGAGGACCGACTGGCCGTCGGCGACCATCGCCGCGGCATGCGCGGCGATGGCGTCCTTCTCGGCCACCCGTACCTCGGCCACCTCGGCGAAGGGCTGGTCGCCCTCCTCGACGACGGCACCGCCGTGGACACGCGTGAGAAGCCCGTCGTCCTCCAGCTTGACCAGGTCGCGCCTGATCGTGGCGGGGCTCACACCCAGCTGTTCGGAGAGGTCGGTCACAGCAGCGGGGCCGCCGGAGCGCAGGGCCCGCAGGATGAGTTGATGTCGTCGTTCTGCCAGCACGCGGCGAACACTACTCGTCATCTTCAATCAAATCCATGCTCAGTTCTGCTCGGGTATTGACCAATCTCGCGGAGCGGCGCACGATTCCCGTCATCAAAATGACGAGTTTTGACGAGAGGCTGTGCGCGTGGACGACGACAGGCCCGATGTGCTGCTGACCGGGCTGCTCTTCTACGACCTCGTCCTCACGGGGCTCGGGAAGCCGCCGACGCCGGGCGAGGAGATCTGGACGGCCGGCATGGGCTGCGGCCCCGGCGGCATCGCGAACCTCGCGGTGGCCACGGCCCGGTTCGGCCTGCGCACCTCGCTGGCCACGGTCTTCGGGGACGACTTCTACGGCGAGTACGGCCGGGACATCCTGTGTGACCAGGAGCACATCGACCTCTCGCTCTCGCGCATCGCGGACGACTGGCCCACCCCGGTCACCGTCTCGCTCGCCCACGGTGACGACCGGGCCCTGGTCACCCACGGCTCCGAGCCGCCGTACTCGCAGGACGTGCTGATGGGCGACCCGCCCGAGGCACGCACCGCCCTGGTGCACATCGAGGCGGAACCGCGCGAGTGGATCGCCAAGGCGGCCGCGAACGGCACCCACATCTACGCCGACGTCGGCTGGGACCCGACCCAGCAGTGGTCCACCGACCTCCTCGACCAGCTGGCCCTGTGCCACGCCTTCCTCCCGAACGAGACCGAGGCCATGGCCTACACCCGCACCGACAGCGCGGTCGCGGCCCTGGGTACCCTCTCCGAACTGGTCCCGGTGGCCGTGGTGACCCGCGGAGGGGACGGCGCGGTGGCGGTCGACCAGACCACCGGCGAGTACGCGGAGGTCCCCGCCCTCGCCGTGGACGTCCTCGACGCGACGGGCGCCGGCGACGTCTTCGGGGCGAGCTTCGTCACCGCCTCGCTCGGCGGCTGGCCGCTGGCGGACCGGCTGCGGTTCGCCGTCCTGGCCGCCGGACTGTCCGTCCAGCACCACGGCGGAGCACTCGCGGCCCCCGGCTGGTACGGCGTCGACCGCTGGTGGCGCTCGCTGACCGACCCTGACCTCAAGCGCTCCTACGGCTTCCTGGCGGACCGGATCCCGGCCGACGTCGGCCCGCCGGTGCGCCACGCCCCCGTGACCCCGCCCGCCCCTCGCACGCTCGTCGGACCGCACGCCTCCGAACGGCGGCACTGACCTTCCCGTCTCCCTGGCCCGCTCTCCAACCCCCTTGGCCCGCTCTAGTACCCCCTTGGCACGTCGAACAGGAACAACAGGAGTGACCCGTGGACCTTTCTCGTAGAGGCTTCCTCCAGGCCGCCGTCTTCACCGCGGCCGCGTCCGGTCTCACCGTCGCATGCGGCGGCTCAGGATCGGGCGGCACCAAGAACGGCAAGGACCTCACCCTGTGGTACTGGGGTGGCGCCCTGAGCGACAAGGTGGTGGCCGAGGCCAAGACGCACTTCAGCAGCCAGGTCAAGCTGACCACCGCCTCCATCGGCGGCGACTTCAAGCAGAAGCTCACCACCACCCTCGCGGCCGGCAGCTCGGTGCCCGACATCACCGGCATCAAGGGCGAGGACATCGCGTCCTTCCTGCCCAACGCCTCCCGCTTCCTCGACCTGAACGAGCTGGGCTTCAAGAAGCTCTCGTCCCAGTACCTGGACTGGAAGACCAAGCTCGCGCAGACCAGCGACGGCAAGCAGATCGGCTTCCCGATCGACATCGGCCCCACCGCGCTCTTCTACCGTGCGGACCTGTTCGCCAAGGCCGGCGTGGACACGGACCCCGACAAGGTCGCCGCCCTGGTCAAGACCTGGGAGGACTACTTCGCGCTCGGCACCGAGCTGCAGAAGAAGAACCCGGGCACCTACCTGGTCAACAACATCAGCTCCATGTTCGACATGACCGTCGGCCAGGGCACCCAGCGGTTCATCGACAAGAACAACCACTTCATCGGCGACCAGGACCACATCCGCGCCGCGTGGACCACGTCGGTGCGTCCGTACACCCTCGGCCTCGACGCCAAGATCAACGACAACACCTGGAACGCCGCCGTCGGCAAGAACCTCCTCACCGAGCTCGGCGCGGCCTGGCACGCGCTGGACATCGAGCAGGCGGCGCCGGGCACCAAGGGCAAGTGGCGGGTGTGCGCGATGCCCGTCGGACCGGCCAACCAGGGCGGCTCCTACCTGGCGCTGCCCAAGCAGTGCCGGAACCCCGAAGAGGCGTTCAAGATCATCAGCTGGATCCTCAGCCCCGCCAACGACGCCCGCGGTTTCACCGACGCCGCCATCTTCCCGGCCGCCCCGGCCGCCTACGCCATGCCGGCCATGACGGGCCCGGACGCCTTCTTCGGCGGGCAGAAGATCATCGAGGTCTTCGGTCCGGCCGCCAAGGCCGTCCCGTCCGCCTACGAGGCCCCGGCCGACGCCGCCGTCATGGCTCCCTACAAGACGGAGCTGACCAACATCGAGGCCAAGGGCAAGAAGCCCGACGACGCCTGGAAGGACGCGGTCAGCCAGGCCAAGCAGATCGCCCGGCGGCAGGGGGTGAGCTGAGGTGACGTCACCTCCGGTGACCGGTCCCGCCGCGGTGCCCGAACACCGCGGCGGGCCGGGCCCGGCCCGGTTCCGCCCGCGGCGCACCCCGCCCGCGGGCGGGGCCCGGCCCCGGCGGCGCGGCCCGCTGTCGTACTGGCGGCAGTACCTGGCGATCTCGCCGTTCTACCTGATCTTCATCGCGTTCTCGTTCTTCCCGGTCTTCTACTCGCTGTATCTGGCCTTCCAGCGCTGGGACGGCCTGGGCGACATGCAGTTCGTGGGCCTGCAGCAGTTCAAGTTCCTGTGGTCGGACCCGGTCTTCTGGCTGTCGATCCGCAACACCCTGGTCATCTGGGTGCTGTCCACCGTGCCCACCCTCTTCGGCGCGATGGTGCTCGCGACACTGCTGCACTCGGTGCGCCGCTTCAAGGGCTTCTACCGCATCGCCCTCTACGTTCCGAACGTCACCTCGATCGTGGCCGTGGCGATCTTCTTCGGCGCGGTGTTCAGCAACAACTTCGGTCTGGTCAACGCGATCCTGGGCACGGTCGGCATCTCGCCCGTGCCGTGGCTGAGCAACCCGTGGCTGATCAAGGTGGTCATCGCGCTGCTGATGACCTGGATGTGGACCGGCTACAACATGATCATCTACCTGGCCGGTCTCCAGGCGATCCCGGCGTCGATCTACGAGGCCGCGAAGATGGACGGCGCCGGCCCGATCCGCACCTTCTTCCAGATCACCGTCCCGATCATGCGGCCGATCATCCTGTTCACCGTCGTCATCTCGACCATCAACGGCCTGCAGAGCTTCAGCGAACCCCAGGTCCTGTTCGCCAGCAACGCCGCCAACGCGAACCTCGGCGGCCCCGGCCAGGCCGGTCTGACCACGTTGCTGTACTTCTACCAGTCGGCGTTCCTCAACAACGACTACGGCTACGGCGCCGCCATCGTGTGGGCCTTCTTCGTACTGATCATCGTGCTGGTCGCCGTCAACTGGCGCATCACGCAGCGAGGGAGGAAGTCATGACGACAGCCGACACGACCCGGCCGGCCACCGGGAAGCGGCGGCTGCGCCGCCCCAAGGGCCTCACCGCCCACATCTTCCTGATGCTGGCCGTCGCGCTCTCGGTCTTCCCGTTCCTGTGGACGATCGTCATGGCGACCAACACCACCCAGGACATCTACAAGAGCCCGCCCAAGCTGACCTTCGGCTCGCACCTGCTGGAGAACATCCGGCACGTGCTGAACACCATCGATTTCTTCGGGTCGATGCTCAACACGGTGATCGTCGCGTGCGTCACCACCGTCCTGGTGCTGTTCGTCGACTCCCTGGCGGCCTTCGCCTTCGCCAAGTTCGACTTCCCCGGCCGCAAGATCCTCTTCGGCACGCTGCTGCTGTTCATGATGCTGCCGCTGCAGCTGGCCGTCCTGCCGCAGTTCATCCTGATGTCCAAGATCGGCTGGGTCGGCACGCTCCAGGCACTGGTCCCGCCCGCCCTCGCCAACGCCTTCGGCATCTTCTGGCTGCGCCAGTACATAGAGAACGGCGTCCCCGACGAACTGCTCGACGCCGCGCGCATCGACGGCGCGGGGTTCTTCCGCCAGTACTGGAACATCGCGCTGCCGATGATCAGGCCCGCGCTGTCCTTCCTCGCCATCTACGCCTTCGTGGGCGCCTGGAACGACTACGTCTGGCCGCTCATCGTGCTCACCAACCCCGACCACGTGACCCTCCAGGTGGAGCTCGCGCAGCTCAACGTCGGCCACACCACCGACTACAGCATGGTCATGGCCGGTGTGCTGATGGCGGCGCTGCCGCTGGTCATCGTCTTCGCGATCTTCGCCCGGGGGTTCATCGCGGGGGCCACCGAGGGCGCGGTACAGGGCACCTGATCCGTGTCGCGAGAGAGGGGGTGGGCGGTGCCGTACGACGGGGCGGCAGGGCGGCCGGGGCGCGGCAAGGTGCTCGTGGTCGGGATGGACGGGCTGCGCTTCGACCGGCTGGCCCGCGGCCGTGCGGCGGCGCCCGTGCTGCACGGCCTGATGGCCGCGGGCGCGTACGGCACCAGCCTGCTGCCGTACGGCGAGGCGGACGGCCAGGCCGCGGACGGGCCGTCGACCAGCATGGCCTACACCGACTCCGGGCCCGGCTGGTCGAGCGTGCTGACCGGGGTGTGGCCCGACCGGCACGGGGTGACCGGCAACGACTTCGCCGGCGCCGACCTCACCCGCCACCCCGACTTCCTCAGCCGCGCGGCCACCGCCCGCCCCGGTCTGCGCACCGCGGCCGCGGTGTCCTGGCCCGAGCTGGTCCATCGCGGTGTCCTCGGCCCGGCCGTCGGCCTGCGTGTGCACCACGACGGCGAGACCGACGGCTACGCATCCGCGGACCGCCGTGTCGCGCGCACCGCCGCTGACTGGCTGAGTGAACAGGACGCCCCGGACGTCCTGTTCGTGTACTTCGGCGCCACCGACGAGGCCGCACACGCCTCCGGCCCCTTCTCCGCCGCCTACGACGAGGCTCTGCTCGCCCAGGACGGCCACCTCGGACGGCTGCTGGCCGCGATCGAGGCCCGCCGTGCCGGCGAGCGCTGGACCGTGCTGGTCACCACCGACCACGGTCACCTCGACACCGGCGGACACGGCGGCGACACCCGCGCCGAACGGGAGGTCTTCGTCGTCCTCGCCGAGCCGGGCGGCGCCGACCCCGGCAGGCCCGCCGCCGCCCGGCTCGACGCGCCCCGGCTCGTCGACATCGCCCCCACCGTCCTGGACCGTCTCGGCATCCCCGCCGACCCCGCCTGGAACCTGCCGGGCCGGGTCCTACCGCCGCCCGCACCGACTTCGGAATGGTCATGACCGACGCACAACCGCAGCTGAACCCCCTGACGGCACTCCGCCCCTGGGAGGCACCCGAGGTGACCTCCTGGGGGCGGCTGCCCATGAACGCCGTCGACCGGCGCTCCGGAGCACTCCCCCTGGACGGCGACTGGCGTTTCCAGTTGCTGCCCGCTCCGGACGCGCCGGTCGGCGGTGCGTGGTCGACGGCACACGTCCCCGGTGCCTGGACCGTGCAGGGCACGGACGACCTGCCGCAGTACACGAACGTGCAGATGCCGTTCCCGGCATTCCCCCCGCTCTCCCCCGCCGCCAACCCCACCGGGGTCTACGAGCGTGAGCTGGACGTCCCCGCCGAGTGGGCCGGACGGCGGATCGTGCTCCAGGTGGGCGCGGCGGAGAGCGTGCTGCTCGTGCAGGTCGACGGGCGGCCCGTCGGCGTCTCCAAGGACTCCCATCTGGCGGCCGAGTTCGACCTGACCGGGGTCGTGCGCCCCGGGGAGCGGTCGGTGCTGCGGCTGACCGTCGTCAAGTGGTCGGACGCCACGCACATCGAGGACCAGGACCACTGGTGGCACGGCGGGATCACCCGTTCCGTGCTGCTGTACACCACCGACCCGCTGTATCTCGCGGACGTGACCGTGCGGGCGCGGCAGGACGGCGAACTGCGGGTGGACTGTCTGGTGCGGAACGCGGCGGGCGACCGGGCGCTGCCCGGGGGCTGGTACGTCACCGCCGACCTGGACGGTGAACTCCTCGCGCAGGACGCCGAGTTCGACCGGCTCAACACCGAGGACGACCGGGTCTCCGACTTCCTCGGCGAGGCCCGAATCCACGCGGTCGTGCCCGAGGTGCGCACCTGGAACGCGGAGGAGCCCGAACTGTACGGGCTGACCGTCCGGTTGCACCGCGCGGACGGCACGGTCGCCGACACGTCGTACCAGCGCATCGGCTTCCGGGACGTCGAGATCGTCGGCCGGGACCTGCTGGTCAACGGCGAGCGCGTGTTCATCCGCGGGGTGAACCGCCATGACTTCCACCCCCTCACCGGGCGGACGGTGTCGTACGACGACATGCGCGCGGACCTGGTGGTGCTGAAGCGGTTCGGGTTCAACGCGATCCGCACCTCGCACTACCCGAACGACCCGGCCCTGTACGGCCTCGCCGACGAACTGGGCTTCTACGTCGTCGACGAGGCGGACATCGAGTCCCACGACCACGCGCACGAGATCGCCGACGACCCGCGCTATCTGAACGCCTTCGTGGACCGCGTCTCACGCATGGTGCTGCGCGACAAGAACCACCCCTCCATCATCGTCTGGTCGCTGGGCAACGAGTCCGACTACGGCGCCAACCACGACGCGGCCGCGGGCTGGGTGCGGCGGCACGACCCGACCCGGCCCGTCCAGTACGAGGGGGCGGCCAAGCGCGGCTGGGCGGACCCGGACGTGGCGTCCGACATCGCCTGCCCGATGTACGCGTCCCTGGAGGACTGCGTGGCGCACGCGCTGTCCGGGGAGCAGACCAAGCCCCTGATCCAGTGCGAGTACTCGCACGCCATGGGCAACAGCAACGGCACGCTGGCCGACCACTGGGCCGCCATCGAGTCCACTCCGGGTCTTCAGGGCGGGTTCATCTGGGAGTTCTGGGACCACGGAATTCTCCAGCGGGTGAGCGACGGAAGACCGGTCGGGCGCACGGGCGCCGGACTGTATGACAACGGTGTCGCCGCGCCCGGCCACCGCTGGGCGTACGGCGGCGACTTCGGCGAGGCCCTGCACGACGGGGCGTTCGTCGCGGACGGGATCGTCTTCCCCGACCGCACCCCCAAGCCCGCGATGTACGAGCACCGGGAGATCGCTTCGCCGGTCCGCATCCGGTGCTTCAAGCACGAGGGCGTGGTCCTCGCCAACCACCAGCACTTCCGCGGCCTGGACTGGCTGACCGGCACCTGGGAGCTGGCGCTGGCCGACGGCCGTACCCTGACCGGCCCGGCCGAGCTGCCCGAGCTGCGGCCCGGTGAGACCGCGGCCGTACCGCTGCCGTTCGAGGTACCCGCGGACGGCGGGGAGGCGTGGCTGACGCTGCGGGTCACCGTCGCCGAGGACCAGGCGTGGGCGCCGGCCGGTACGGAGGTGTGCGCGCCGCAGATCCGGCTCCGGGCCGCGGACCCCGTGGGCGAGCCGGTGGCGGCGGGACCGGCCGTCGAGGTGGACGGCGAGGGGCTGCTGCTGCACCCGCTGCTCACGGTCGCGCCGACGCTGTCGCTGTGGCGGGCGCCCACCGACAACGACGAGCTGGGCGGCATGGCGCTGCGCTGGCGGACCTGGGGCCTGGACCAGCTGGTGCGCAAGGTGGTCTCCGTACGCCACAACGGCGACCGGGTGACCGTGCTCGCGGAGTACGCCGGCACCGTGGGAGTCGTACGGCACCAGCAGGAGTTCACGCCGGTCGAGGGCGGTGTCCGGGTCGACGAGTCGGCCGAGCTCCCGGAGGAGTTCGACGACGTGGCCCGGGTGGGTTCGGTCTTCGAGACGGTGGCCGGGCTCGATCTGCTGGAGTGGTTCGGTCAGGGTCCCTGGGAGTCGTACCCGGACCGCGCCGCCGGAGCCCCGGTCGGCCACCACTCGCTCCCCGTGGACGAGTTGTTCACCCCCTACCTCCGGCCCCAGGAGAGCGGCGGCCGGCACGGCGTACGGCGGTTCACGCTGTCGGCGTCCGACGCCACCGGACTCGCCGTCGAACTCGACGAGCCCCGCCAGGTCTCCGTCACCCGCTACCGCGCCGAGGACCTCACCGCCGTCACGCACCACGACGAACTCGTGCCGCGGGCCGGCTGTGTGGTCCACATCGACGCCGCACACCGGGGCCTCGGTACGGCCTCGTGCGGTCCCGACACCTTCCCCTCCTACCTCGTCGCACCGGGCGTCCACCGCTGGAGCTGGACCCTGCGCGTCCTCTGAGATCCCCCCACGCCCTTCGCCGTCACTTCTGCTTACCCACGGAGCACTCGTGTGTACTTCGCATGACCACCCCCAGGGCGAGGCCGCGCAGGCCGGAGCCGGAAGACGCACCTTCCTCAGGGCCACCGCGCTCCTCGGCGCCGCCGCCACGGCCGGGGTCGCGCTGCCGACCGTCGCCGAGGCGGCCTCGGGGTCCGGCTTCCGGCCCGACACCGAGAGCCGGCGCTTCACCCTCGCGGTGATGCCCGACACCCAGTACCTCTTCGACGGTCCGAGCATCAACCCGGCGCCGATCGAGGCCTCCCTGCGGTATCTGCTGGAGCAGGCCAAGGAGGACAACATCGTCTTCCTGTCGCACCTCGGTGACCTCACCCAGAACGGCGCCGTCGAGGAATTCACCGCGATCAGCGACGCGTTCGGGATCCTCGACCGGCGCGGGGTCGGCTACAGCGTGCTGGCGGGCAACCACGACATCAGGTCGTCCACGGACGACCAGCGCGGCGACACGCCGTACCTGGACGCGTTCGGCCCGCAGCGCTTCCAGGACAAGTCCACGTTCGGGGGCGCCTCCTCGGACGGCTACAACACCTACCACCTGTTCCAGGCGGCCGGGCGGGAGTGGCTCGTCCTGGCGCTGGACTGGCGGCTGTCGGCGAAGGGCTACGCCTGGGCGAAGGACGTCATCGCCCAGCACCCGAAGACGCCGGTCATCCTCACCACCCACGAACTGGTCGTGGACGACGACACGTTGTCGTCGTACGGGCAGCAGCTGTGGGACCAGCTGATCAACGAGCACGACCAGATCTTCCTCACCCTGAACGGGCACTACTGGCCCGCGCGCCGCGCCACCCGCACGAACGCGGCCGGCAACGAGGTGCACCTGCACCTGACGAACTACCAGAACCGTTACTTCGGCGGCGCGGCGATGATCCGCCTCTACCACTTCGACCTGGACCGCGACGTCATCGACGTGGAGACGGTCTCGCCGTGGATCCTCGGCCGGGCCAAGAAGGGCCTCAACGAGCTGGAGCGGCAGGAGATCGAGCTCAGCGGCGACGAGGACCGCTTCTCCGTCGGCATCGACTTCGCGGACCGCTTCGCCGGCTTCGACCCGGTGCCGGTCCGCCCGGCGCGGCCCGCCTCGCAGCTGCTGGTCCGCGGCACGGCCGCCTACTGGCGGTTCGACTCGGCCGTCTCCGGTACGGTCCGTGACCTGTCCGGCAACGGCAACGACCTCACCGTGGTCTCGGTGGGCGGCGGCACCCTCGGCTGGTCGGCGGACCACCACCCGGACCAGCCGGGCCACGGCAGCCTGGAGTTCACGGGTTACAAGTCCCCGCTGAAGGGCGCGTACCTGAAGACGATCGACGGCGCCCCGCTCAACTCGGCGACGTTCAAGGACGGTTACACCATCGAGGCGTTCTACCGGCTGCCCGCCGACTGGAACGCCTCGCACAACGCCTGGTCCGGACTGGTCAGCCGCACCGGCCGCAACGGCTCGGTGGGCACGGTGACCGACGACCCCGACGAGCCCCTCGCCACGCTCTCCCTCTCCGACGGCCCCGGCCCGCAGTGGGCGGCGCACCCGCTCAACCAGCAGCAGCTGGCCACCAACTGGGGCGACGAGACCGACCCCGAGATCTGGTGGCACGTGGCCGTGGTCAACGACGGCCGGCACACGGTCATGTACGTCCAGGGCTGCCCGGTGGCCCGCAACCCGCACGCCCCCGCGATCGGCATCGCCTCGTCCGGCAAGCCCTGGCTGCTCGGCGGCTACGAGTACGCGGACAAGATCGACCAGATCCTGCACGGCCGCCTCGGCGACGTCCGGATCGTCTCCCGGGCCCTGCCCGTCTCCTCCTTCATGACCCACTGACCCCCGTTACGAGGATCACCACTCTCATGACCGAGCAGCAGCTGCCCACCTGGGCCGATCCCTCCGTCTCCGCCGCCGAACTCGACGCCCAGGGCGTGTCGAGACGCGGACTCCTGCGCCGTGCGGGCCTGTTCGGCGCCGCGTTCGCGCTGGGCGGGGCGGCCGTCCCCGCGCTCGCCGCGCCCGCCGCCGCCTCCGCCGGCGGCCGGGACCTGGGCGGCGAGGACCCGCGCCTCGCCTACCTGGTCGGCGACCACCACGTCCACTCCGTGTACAGCCACGACGCCAAGTACACGTTCTCCCAGCAGGCCCAGGCCGCCGCCAAGTACGGCCTGGACTGGATGGTGTTCAACGAGCACTCCAACTTCGGGCACGCCTACTACGGCGCGAAGATGGAGCACGCGGAGATCCTCAAGGCCCGTGCCGAGAACCCGCGCCAGCTGATCTTCCAGGGCCTGGAGTGGTACATCCCGGCCGCCGAGCACTGCACGGTCTTCGCCGCGCCCGGCCCCAACGAGACCGACCTGCTCACCCGGTTCGAGCTGGCCTACGACGGCAAGCTGCTCGGCTACACCGAGGGCTCCGCCGGCGCGGCCGACACCGCCCGCAACGAGGCCCACGCCGTCAAGGGCATCCAGTGGCTGGCCGAGCAGCGTCGCACCGGCTATGTCGACGACGTCCTCGTCCTCGCCAACCACCCGCTGCGCCTCGGCATCGACTCCCCGCACGAGATCCGCAACTGGCGGGACGCGGCCGCCGAGATCATGATCGGTATGGAGGGCGCGCCCGGCGCCCAGGGTGCCGCGATCCCCGGCTGGGGCGGCACCACGGCGATCCGCGGCGAGTACCAGAACAAGCCCTCCGCCCAGTCCTGGGCGGGCTACCCGGTGGACGCGTACCTCACGTACGGCGGTTTCGACTGGGCGACGGCGACGGTCGGCGGCCTGTGGGACGCGATGCTGTCGGAGGGCCGACTCTTCACGATCACCACCAACTCCGACAACCACCGCACGGTCTTCGACACCTGGAAGAACGGCGACTGGGCGGCGGGGCAGAACTTCGACAACACCGGCAGGCTGCCGGACCCGGTCAACACCGACACCACGCAGCCCGGCAGCGACTTCTGGCCCGGCGAGTTCAGCCGCACGCACGTCGGCGTCACCCGCTACGGCTACCGCGCGGTGATGGCGGGCCTGCGCGCGGGCCGGGTCTGGCTGGACCACGGCCACCTGCTCGACGGTCTCGACGTCCGGCTGAAGCGGGACTGCGACCACGGCGACGGCGTCACCCTCGGCGGCCGGCTGCGGGTCCGCAAGGGCGAGCGGATCACCCTGTACGTGACGGTGACGACCGCGTCCCGGGCCAACGCCCAGGGAATCCTGCCCCAGTTGGCGCACGTCGACGTCATCCGGGGCGCGGTGCGCGGCCCGCTCGCCGACCGCGACACCTGGCAGGCGCCCGACACGAAGGTCGTCCGGACGACGGACGTGTCCGGCCGCAAGGGCACCTACACGCTGCGCGTCCCGATCACCGCGGGCGACGAGTCCTTCTACGTCCGTCTGCGCGGCAGCGACGGCAACCGGGGCGGCACGGGCTACCTGGGCGCGTCGATCGACCCGCACGGCCCGATCCCGCACGAGCCGGGCAACGGCGACCCGTGGGCGGACACGTGGTTCTACTCCAACCCGATCTTCGTGGATGTGGTGGGTTCCTGACGGATCATCACGTACGAGGGTCGCTCCTCCGCCCCCGGCCTCTGCGATATCGCCAAAACTCCGCACACCCGGATGATCTGGGTCACCATGGGGAATGGCCGTTGCACGACGGCAGGGCATACCGCAGTTGACGGGGGCTTCGAGGAGGCCGCGGATGCGTACCGAGGTGTACAGCGGTGACGGTCGGCGATTAGAGGTGGAGGTGTCCGGCGATCCGCATGGATCGCCGGTCTTCCTGCTGCACGGCACGCCCGGCAGCCGGCTCGGCCCCGCGCCCCGGCCGATGCTGCTGTACCACCAGCGGGTCCGCCTGATCACCTACGACCGTCCCGGCTACGGCCGTTCCGACCGGCTGGCGGGCCGTCAGGTCGCCCATGTGTCCACGGACGTCGCCGCCATCGCGGACGCCCTCGGCATCGAGCGGTTCGCCGTGGTGGGCCGCTCCGGCGGCGGCCCGCACGCCCTGGCCTGCGCGGCGCTGCTGCCGGACCGGGTGACCCGGGTCGCGGTGCTGGTGAGCCTCGCTCCGCGCGACGCCGACGGGCTGGACTGGTTCGCCGGGATGGCCGCCTCCAACGTCCACGAGTACCTCCAGGCGCTCGCCGGCCCCGAGCAGCTGGCCGCCAGCCTCCGCAAGCGGTCCGTCGCCATCCGCACCGACCCGCGCAAGCTGCTCACCCAACTGCGGTGGGAGCTCACCGAGTCGGACCTGCGGGTGGTCGCCGACGCCGGTATCCGGGCCATGCTGCTGCGCAACTACCGTGAGGCGCTGAGCGTGTCCGCCGACGGCTGGGTCGACGACGCGCTGTCCTTCTGCACCCCCTGGGGCTTCTCGCTCGCCGACATCTCCGTGCCCGTGCTCCTCTGGCACGGCGAACAGGACGTGTTCGCACCGGCCAGCCACACCCGATGGCTGGCCGAACGCATTCCCGGCGGCAGGGCCGTACTGCACCCGCGGGCTGCGCACTTCGCGTCGCTGCGGGTGCTGCCGGACGTCGTGACCTGGCTGCTGGGCGGGCGCGGCCGGCTGGCCGCCGACCGTATCTGACGGCCCCTCACACCAGGGGCGGCTCCAGGTCCCGGTGGATCCGCTTGCCCTCCCGTACCGTCACGGTGTGCGGATGCTCCTCCCCCAGCAGCCGCTCCAGGTCCGCCTGCGCGCTCTCCTGCAGCTGGTCCGCCTCCGGGATCCGGCGCAGGGCGCGCAGGGTCACCGCCAGATTGGCGCGCGAGACGACGGTGTCCGGATGCTTGTACCCGAGGGCCGCCTGGAACCCGGCGACGGCGAGCCGCTCCAGCTCCTCCGCCCGGCGCAGCTCGTCCAGTTCGGCGAGCGTGTTGGCCAGGTTCACCGCGCAGGCCAGCGTGTAGGGGTGGCCGTCGCCCAGCACCTTGCGCAGCACGCCGAGGTTGCGCTCCAGCAGCATGCGGGCCTGGTCCGCCTCGCCGGAACCCCGCAGGAAGATCCCGCAGTTGTTCACCGCCGCCAGCGTCGCCGGATGCAGCTCGCCGGGTGCTATGCGGTACTGCCGCACGATGTCCTGGGCCAGGGCGAGGGCCTCGTCCCGGGCGCCGGTCGCATACAGGTCCGTCGCGTAGTTGAGGGTGCAGTCCAGCACGTCCGGGGTGGTCGGCGGGGTCTCCCGGCGCCGGTAGTGCTCGCGGGTCTGCAGGGTCAGCGCCCGCGCCTCCTCCACGACCCCGGCCTTGCGCAGCGAGACGGCGAGGCTCTTCGCGTTGCGCAGGGTCTCCGGGTACACCTCGCCGAAGAGTTCCTTGTACGACTCGTAGCTGCTGCGCAGCAGGGAGATCGAGGCGTCGTACTCGCCGGTCTCGCGCAGGTCGCGGCCCAGGTTGGTGATGCTGATCAGGGTGTGCGGGTGCTGGGCGCCCAGGTCGTTGCGGCGGCGGTCGTAGATCTCCTGGTCGACGTCGCGTGCCTCGTTGAAGCGGCCGAGCAGGCGCAGGCAGACGGCCCGGTTGTTGTTGGCGCTGAGGGTGCGCGGATGGTCCTCGCCGAAGCTCTCGTTGAAGCCCTGGTAGGCCTCGGTGGCCATGTCCAGGGCGTCGTTGAACCGCCCGATGCTGCCGAGGTCCGTGGCCAGGCCGCTGGCGGTCATGAGGATGTGCGGGTGTCCGGAGGTCAGCAGCGAGCGCTGGCTGGCCAGGGTGTCGGAGCCCAGTTCGGCCGCCTCCACGTACTTGCCGAGGGAGCGCAGCACGTTGGCGATGTGGAAC
This sequence comes from Streptomyces sp. NPDC048277, assembly GCF_040652235.1. NCBI lineage: Bacteria > Bacillati > Actinomycetota > Actinomycetes > Kitasatosporales > Streptomycetaceae > Streptomyces > Streptomyces sp. NPDC048277. The sequence goes on along the minus strand of NZ_JBEZLQ010000005.1, from coordinate 67,265 downwards.
TGCAGGTACAGCAGCTGGATCTGGAGGTTGGTGAGGTAGCGCCGTTCCTCGGGAAGGGTGCGCGGTGGCCGGCCGTCGTCCGGCACCGGCCGGCTCACCTGCGTGCCGCCGGCCTCCGTGAGTTCCGCGACGCGTTCGCGGCTGGTCCTCAACTGCCCTTCCCAGAGCGTGCGCAGGCCTCCGGCGAAGGCGAGGGCGGCGTTCAGGTCGCCGCGCTTCCACAGGTAGCGGACGCGGTCGAGCAGGAGCTGGCGGGTCTCGGGTTCGTCGCAGGTGCTGGCCTCGGAGGCGTCGAGGTGCGGCCAGATGGCGGCGAAGACGGGCTGGTTCTCCGGGTCGTCGATGGGTTCCTCGCCGGTGGGCCGGGCGCCGGCGAGGATGCGGTGCACGACGTGCTGGGCCTCCAGCTGTTCCACGGGGGTCAGCTGGGACCGGATCACGGCCTGTACGAGCCGGTGCACCTGGATCGAGCCCGGGGAGCGGTCCACCTTGGCGAGCGCGAACCGGCCGATCTCCCGGATGATCCGGCCGAGGACCATCTTCTCCTGGAGGGAGGGGTCCTCGGCGGCCAGGACGCGGATCATCTCGTCGCCGTAGAGGAGTTTCATGGAGATGGGTTCGGCGGCGAAGAACGCGCACAGCTGCAGCAGCCGTACGGCGGCCGGAGAGCGTTCCTTGAGGCGTTCGATGGAGACGTTCCAGGTGGCGCCGACCGGCTCGGGATAGTTGGCGGGCTGGCTGAACGACAGGACGCGCTCGGCCTGTTCGCCGAGTTCCGCCAGGTACTCGTCGACCGGCGTGCCGGTCTCGGCCAGCCAGGCCCCCGCCTGTTCCAGGGCCAGGGGCAGGTCGCCCACGGCCTCGGCGACCCGGTCGGCGGCGTCGGGGGTGAGGTCGGCGGCCCTGCGCAGCAGGTGCTCGATGCTCTCCTCGCGCAGGAACAGGTCGATCTCCAGGGCCTCGCCGTACTGCAGCCAGGTCTGGTTGCGGGAGGTCACCAGGACGTGGCCGTTGCCACCGGGGAAGTACCGGCTGACCTCCTGCGGTTCGTCGGCGTTGTCGAAGACCAGCAGCCAGCGCAGGGTCGGGCTGGACTGACGCAGATGGTCCCGCACCTCCTGTGCGGCCTGCGCCGCGTCGTCGCCGACCCGCAGCCCCAGTTTGGGCGCGAGGTCGGCCAGCGCGGAGACGATGAGTTCGCTCTGTTCTGAGGGGATCCACCACACCAGGTCGTAGTCGGCGGCGAACCGGTGGACGTACTCCAGCGCGATCTGGGTCTTGCCGACACCGCCGAGGCCGTAGAGCGCGTAGGCCGTGGAGGAGGTGCCGGAGCCGCTGCTGCCGAGGTCGTCGCGGATGTGTTCCAGCAGGGCGCTGCGGCCGGTGAAGGTGGCGTTGCGCGGGGAGGCGTTCCAGATCCTGGGGACGGTGTCCGGGAAGCGGGCGTCGGGGGTGATGCTGTCGTCGGAGAGCTCGACCGGCAGCGGCGGTTTGCCGAGGGCCCGCAGCAGGGCGGAGGCGGCGTTCTTCTCGTTGGTGCGCACCAGGTCGACGGAGGACCACTCGCCGAACGCCGGCGTCGGCCGGAAGTCGCCGACCCGGACCGCCACGACCTGGCGGCGTCCGGTGGGGTCGTTGCCGGTGGCCGTCTCCCACACCTGGCGGGCGCGCGCGGACCGCTGGTAGGCCGGGGAGATCACGACGACGGTGCGGTCCGCGGGCCGCTCGGCGCCGTCGCCCTCGCAGCCGACGTACCGGGGAATGACCCGGAACCCGGCCCGCGACAGCAGCACCCCGATCCAGTCGGCCCACATGCGGTCCTCGGCGACATAGCTCAGGTGCAGGTCGGCGGGGAGCGAGGAGCGGGTGCGGGTGAAGCGGCGCTTGATGCCGAGCCGTACGTCCTCGTCCATGCGCGGCAGCGTGGTGACGGCCTGGTCGCTGATCACGCTGGTGAGCCGTTCGAAGGCGGACAGCAGGGAGGTGGGGTTGCCGGCCTCGTCGCCGAAGGTGGCCAGCGTCTCCTCGTAGGCGTAGTAGGGCCGGTACGGCACTTCCACCGATCCCCAGTAGGAGGCGAGTTCGCCCTCGGCCATGCCGGAGGGGAACCCGTCGAACTTGGCCCGCGCGAGGGACCGGCCGGCGTCGGCCTTCTCCTTCTCTCCCTCGTCGATCCGCATCGGCACGGGCAGGATGCGGATACGGCGGCTGCGGAACCGGTCGTGGATGTCGCGGGCGACCGCGGCGGCGCCGTCGATGCTCTGGTCGCTGAGGGTGAAGCAGTCGACGAGCAGGTCGGGCAGATGGGCGGTGCAGATGTCGGCGATGTCGGAGAGTCCGGTACGGCTGTCGACGAGGACGTAGTCGTAGTTGCGCCGCATGTCCTCGCGCAGCGCGTCGAAGAACAGGCCGCCGCCGAGCCGGTCGTAGAAGTTGTCCCAGTCGAAGGTGGAGACGATCGCCGAGTAGTCGCGGTTCTGCCGGCCCGCGGTGACCAGGTCGAGGGTGCCGGGCTCGGGGAACGGCCACTCCACGGACACGGCGTGGCGCTGGATGCGGGCGTACTCGCGGTGCCAGTCCTCGGGGCGATCTTCGTCGCCGTCGTCGCCGGTGGCCGCCCAGGCGTACTCGGTGAGCAGGTCGATGACACCGGTGGTGGCGCCGACCGTGGCCGGGTCGAGGAACGGATGGAAGAAGCGGTGCAGTCCGGGCGCCTCCAGGTCCCAGTCGACGGCGAGGACGCGTTTGCCGTTGGCGGCGAGGATCCAGGCGGCGTTGGCGAGGGCCATCGTGCGCCCGGTGCCGCCCTTGTACGAGTAGAACGTCACGATGCGGCCTGCGCGGCCGTCCTGCTCCTCAAGGCTCATCGCGGTCTTCCTCCCCGGCGTCCCGGCAGTGTCCGTGCTGGTCGGTGTGCTGGTCGGCTGTCATGGCCGTGCCCCCGGCGCCCAGCCGGAAGCGTGGCGGGCTCTCCCCGGGCGGTGTCCGGGGGGTGGCCGTCTTCAGGTACTCGGTCGCGGCCCACTGCATGACGCGCGGCAGGTGTTCGCCCAGGGCCCGGTGGTCAGGGCCCATCACGACCGGGCGGCGGGCCTGCCGCTGGCGGCGGGTGCGCTCCGGCAGGACGGCCTCCACCTCGGCGGCCACCTCGTGTTCGGCGACGGCGTCGGGGTCGGCCCCGTTCCACGGCACGACCACGCCGGTCGCCCCCGCGCCGCGGGCGTCGAACTCGCCCAGTCTGGTGCGGTGTTCGGGATCGCGCAGCAGCCGGCGGTCGAGGAGCAGGACCTCCGGCCCCTCGGCGGGAGCGCGCTCATGGTCGAACTCCATGACGTCGGGCCGGAATTCGAGGCGGGCCGCGATCTCGGACGCCAGCTTGCCGACCGGATACGGGTAGGCCGGGTGGAACGGCCGCCAGTCCAGCGGGGTGGGGCCGTAGTGGGCGGGGCCGGCGCCGTCGGGCAGCCGCGCGTGCGAACCGGCCGCCACACTGATCCGCAGCCCGCGCCCGGTCGCCGAACGCACCGCCGTGCGGGGCGCGAAGGCGTCGTGCGCGGAGTCCAGGGACTCCGGATCGCCCCGTTCGGCGACGATGTTCTCTCCCACCTCGACGATCCGCTGGGCCAGCAGCAGTACGGCCTTCTGGTAGTCGCTGCGGAACGAGCTCAGCTTGGCCAGTCCGTACAGCCCGAACCGCTTGTAGCGTTCGGTGTGTTCGGGTCCGTAGTACTGCAGGTCCTGCACGCACTCGGGCATCCGGTGCTCGGGGACGGGAGCCCACACTGCGGGTACGACAGCGGTGGGCCGGCCGCGCAGGTCGGATATCCGGCTGCGGTCCCGGAGCTGGTCCGGTCTCAGGTACCGGGCCTGCCGCTGGCCGAAAACGGTCCACTCCCTGCCACACCAGGGGCTGATGAAATAGCGCGGGGAGTACAGCGGGACGAACACCCGGCACGACGTGAGCGAATCGGCGAGTTCCTGGCTCCAGATCTGTCCCGCGCGCATGGTCCGGTCCATGAAACCGGCCGAGCCGGCGGGCACCGTGGTCATGTTCCGGATGTGCACGCACAGATCACGGAAGAGTCGGTGCACCCAGAGATCCGGGTCGGTCTCGTCGGAGCCGTCTCGCGGCACATGCGCGTAACTGAGAAAGAAATAGGGCACGGTGGCGTCCGCCCCCGTCGGTTCCAACGGCTCCACAGGATCCCCCGATCCCCCGCCCCGTCGTCCGGGGCGCGGACACTCAGTGTAAGAACCGTGCGGCGTTTTGTGACGGCTAGCGGAAAACCCCGTACAAGCGATTTTCGGACAGCCAGCCGACGGCGAACCGTACGGCCGCCGCGAGCGGGAACAGCCGTGCCTCGCCGGCACCCGCCCGCCCGCGCCCGACGACCGGCACCTCCCGCTCGAAGTCCGCTCCCAGGGCGGCGAAGTCACGGTCGTCGAGGCCGACGTCCTTGTACGACATCCAGGTGCGTCTCCCGTCCCGCAGCACCACGCACCGGTACTCCCGGCTCGGCGGCTCGGCGACCCGGTACTCGGCGAGATGGAAGGCGCTGCACACCTCGTAGCCCACTCCGAGCAGCAGCACCTGCGCCCCCGCCCGCTCCAGCCGCGCGAGCGGTGACCGCTCCCCCAGGTGGCACTCCTCGTCGTGCCCGCCCGTCAGGTCCCGTGCCCGGGCGCCGAGGGCCGCGAACGAGGTCTGCGGATGCGCGCTGCGCACGGCCCCCGCGGCGCACCGCACGGCCTCGGCCAGCCGCCCCATGCCCTCGGAGGGGGTCCGGTCCCGTTCGAAGGGCGGCATCTGCGAGCGGTAGGAGGCCAGTTGACGTTCCGTCATGTCGCGAGTGCGGCTCAGGTACGACGGTGAGGTGTCGGAGTTGCCGGCGGTGAAGGTCGGCACGACGACCGTACCGTCGGGTCCGAGGACTTCGAGCAGCGCGGCGAGGACCGTCTCGGGGCCGGCGCCCAGGTGGCGCAGGGAGGCATGGACGAGCAGGGTCGCTCCGGGGCGGACGCCGAGTTCCGCGAGGTCCTCGGCGAGTGTGCCGGCGTCGCCGCCCTTCACAGTGACCGCCCGATGCCCTCGACGAACCGCCGCCCGAGGGCGGTCAGCGAGGCGGAGTCCGACAGCTCCCGCCACTGTGCCCGGGTGCGGGCGGCCGAGGAGGGGTCGTCGTACAGGGCGTCGGTGGCGGCGCGGGCGTAGGTGTCGGCGAGGAGTGCTCCGGTCGGCGCGTCGTCCTCGTCGTACAGTTCGCATTCGTCGAGCAGGACGTCCAGGATGCCGAGCCGGAATCCACGCACCAGGTCGGCGGCGGCGCGGACGGGCTCGGGGTCGCGGGGTGCGAGGTGCAGGCCGAGGGCGGCGAAGCCGCCTCCGGCGGAGGTGGTGCCGGGTCCGGGCGGGGCGCCGAGCGGGGTCAGCGCGCGCAGCCCGGCCGACATTCCGGCAGCGGTTCCCGGCAGCGCACCGGCAATCAACTCCCATGCCTGTACGAGCACTTGACGCCAGAGCGCGACCTCGTCGTCCGTCAGCCGCGGCAGGACGGGGGCGGCGAAGGTGTCCCGGTGCGGGTCGATGTCGTCGAGGACGACGTCGATCTCCCCGAACGGCAGCCGGCGCAGCGGCTCCCAGCGGGCGCTCCGCAGGGCGTCGGCGGTCAACTCGACTCTCTGGTCGGCGGTCTCGACGCGCAGGCGCCCCACCCCGGGGAGCTGGGCGAAGCCGTCGGCGACCGGTACCTCGACCGAGGCGACCGCGCCGACGGGCAGGGCCGCGGCGGCCACCAGCGAGGCCAGGTGGTCGGGAGAGGCCGCGGCATCGAGACAGCGCACGGCCCAGGGGCGGGTGTAGGGGTGCGACAGGAAGGAGGTGAGCACACGCTCGTCGCGCAGCTGGAGGTCGAGGGCGAGCTGCCAGGCCGGCTCCCACAACTTCCCCGCGGGACGCGCGAATTCGGTGTTGAGCTCTTTCAGCAGGCCCAGGGTGACGTGCTGCCGGACCTCGGCCAGGGCCCGTACCGCGGTGCCGTCGTCGGTGCCGTCGGCCAGGGCGTCGAAGCCGTCGACCGGGCGGCCGGCGTCGACTCCGGTGCGCGTGCCCAGCGACTCGACGAGCCGTTTCAGATCGGCACAGTAGACCGACGGGTTGTCGAATCCGCTGCCGTCGCCGCGGTAGCGGTGCGCGAAGAGGCCGCCGCCGCAGGAGCGGACCACAGGGCAGCCTCGGCACTGGGCGGACAGGTCGTCGAGTCCGTGCTGGCGTGCGGTCATGCCGGGGTGCCGGGAGACCTCGTCGAGGGAGTGCCGGAAGACGTCCCGGCCGGTGACCGGCGCGCCGTCGTACGCGGTCTTGAGGGAGTCAGCCTGCTCATAGCTGCCGTCGGTCTCGACCACGACGACGTCGGCCGACTCCAGGCCCATCGACTCGGTCCGGGCCGGGCCGCCGCCGAGGGTGCTGATCACCGAGTCGAAGAGGCGTACCGGGACCGGGCAGCCCTGCTCGGTCCACCGGTCGTGGACCGCCAGCAGCCAGTCGGCGTACGGGGTGACCGTGCCCTGCGGACGTGGCGGCGGGGTGTCCCAGGTGGCGTGCGGGAGGAGGAAGTCGATGCGCGGCGGCCGCAGCCCGGCGAGCGTGTCATAGACGGCGACGGGGTCGTTGCGCACGTCGACCGTGCAGAGGATGCCCGCGAAGAGGTGCCGGTAGCGGTCCTGCTGGAGGCGGGCGATCGCCGCGAGCACCTGGTCGTAGCTGCTGCGGCCGTCGCGGTGGAGGCGGTAGCGGTCGTTGGCCGCGCGGTCGCCGTCGAGGGAGATCCCGACCCGGACGTCGTACTCGGCGAACAGGTCGAGGTAACGCTCCGTGAGCTGGAGGCCGTTGGTGTGGATGCGCAGATCCAGGTCGGCGATGCCGTGCAGCGCGTCGCGCAGCTGCTCGCAGACGAACCGTAAGCGCGCCGGACCAGCCAGCAAGGGCTCGCCTCCGTGCAGGATGACCTGTACGGAGGCGAGTCCGTGAGCCTTCGCGTGCTCCGCCAGTCGCAGCGCCGTCCGGGAGACGATCTCCTCGGAGATCACCCGGGGCCTGGACGTCCAGCTCTGGTCGGCATGCTCATAGACATAGCAATGGCGGCATGCGAGATCGCACCGGCTGTGCACCTTCAGCACCAGCTGGCGCAGCGGGACGACGGGCCCGGTCATCACGGGGTGTCGGGCGACTTCGGCGGATGTGGCTTCAGATGGATGACTGGAAGGTCACCCCTGCCCCTCTGGCTGCCTGGGTGGACGAAAGGGCTCGGCGCACTCCTCGGACGCTCTTCGGGTCGGACGGAGTGTCAAGACGCAGCGTGGCCTTGGGAGACCCGGCGGCGACCATCGACTGTACAGTCGTTGCTGCAGTGGTTCTTGCTGGAATGGTCACGGCGTTCCCTAAGTGGGCATCAAGTGGGGCGTGGGGCACTGGCCTTCGCTGACATGGAAATCTGACGAAGGTCACTGTGAGAAAGGTACAGCCAGCCAGACTGTCCCGCGCGACGGTTGCCCCCCGCATTTTTCTTTTCGCAGCTCACCCGGCCTGTGAAAGGTGAGGCGCCTGCGCCCGAGCGGGTGAAGAGGGACCACCGGCGGCTTGACCGCACCCGTCCTGACCGCACCGGTCAGGCGTAGAACCGCGACAGACTCTGCAAAACCGCCGCAGGCTTCGTCGCGCCCTCGATCTCGATCGTCCCGTCGACGGCGATCTGCACCCCGCCGGGCACCTCCTCGACCTCCGCCAGCCGGCCGGACAGCCGGATGCGGGAGCCGGCCTTCACCGGGGACGGGAAACGGACCTTGTTCAGGCCGTAGTTGACCTTCGTGGTGACCCCCTGGACGTCCAGCAGTTCGGTGAAGAGCGGGATGAACAGCGACAGCGTGAGGTAGCCGTGGGCGATCGGGGCGCCGAAGGGACCCTCGGCCGCGCGCTCCGGATCGACGTGGATCCACTGGTGGTCGCCGGTCGCGTCGGCGAAGGTGTTGATCCGGTCCTGGGTGACCTCGATCCAGTCGCTGGTGCCCAGGTCGCTGCCCGCGAGCTTCTTCAGTTCGTCGAGGCCGTTGACGGTGACGCTCATGTCGCTTTTCCTGCCTAGGAGTTGGAGCCGTAGCGCTTGCGCACACGGGACTTGAGGAGTTTTCCGGAGGCGGTGCGCGGGAGTTCGTCCGCGAGCACCACCGACTTGGGGAGCTTGTACTTGGCGAGCCGCCCGGCCAGCGAGGCCAGCACCTCGTCGGGGTCGAGCGCGGCGCCCTCGCGGGGGACGACCACCGCGCGCGGCACCTCGCCCCACTTGTCGTCCGGTACGCCGATGACCGCGCACTCGACGATGTCGGGGTGGGCGAGGAGCAGGTCCTCGATCTCGGCGGGGTAGATGTTCTCGCCGCCGGAGATGATCATGTCCTTGAGGCGGTCGACGATGAAGACGTAGCCGTCCTCGTCGACCCGGGCCGCGTCCCCGCTGCGGAACCAGCCGTCGGCGAAGGAGGCCGCGGTCTCCTCGGGCAGTCCCCAGTAGCCGGGCATGACATGGGGTCCGCGGACGACCACCTCGCCGGGCTCGCCGACGTCGACCGGGGTGAGGTCGGGCCGTACCACCCGTACGTCGCTGAAGAAGTGCGGTACGCCCGCCGAGCCCGCCTTGCCGGTCGCGTGCTCGGCGTCGAGGAAGAGGGTGCCGGGCGAGGCCTCGGTCATGCCGTAGCCCTGGAGGAAGGTCAGTCCCCGTTCCTGGTAGGCCGCGATCAGCGGGGTGGGGACCGGGGAGCCGCCGCAGGTGAGGATGCGGAGGGAGGAGAGGTCGGCGGCCGGCCAGCGGGGGTGCCGGGCCACCTGGTCGAACATCGTCGGTACGCCGAACATGAAGGTGATCCGGTGGCGTTCGATCAGGTCGAAGGTCGCTTCCGGGTCGAAGGCCTCCACCAGGACGCAGGTGCCGCCCTTCAGCAGGACCGGCAGGGTGAGCATGTTGAGGCCCGCCGTGTGGAACAACGGGGCGGAGACCAGGGCGCGTTCGTCGGCGATCAGATCGGTGTCGACGAGGACGTTGAGCGCGTTCCAGGTCAGGTTGCCGTGCGTGAGCATCGCGCCCTTGGGGCGGCCGGTCGTCCCCGAGGTGTACATGATGATGCAGGTGTCGTCGGGGGCGACGGGTTCGTCGATCGGGTCGTCCGCCGCTGCCGCCAGCAGCTCCTCGTACTCGGCGCCCACTTCGACATAGGTCCGGACGTCGCTGGTGCCGGGGAGCCCGGCGACCAGACCGGCGTGCGCGGGGGCGTACAGGAGCGCCTTGGCGCCGGAGTCGGTGAGCTGGTAGGCGATCTCGGGGCCCGCCAGGCGGGTGTTCAGCGGGACGAAGACCGCGCCCAGGGTGCCGGCCGCGAACAGGGTCTCCAGGTAGGCGGGGTGGTTGGGGCCGAGGTAGGCGATGCGGTCACCACGGCGGATGCCCCGGGCGCGCAGGGCGTGGGCCAGGCGCGTGGTGCGGGTGTACAACGTGCGGTAGTCGGTCGACCGGTCACCGAATACCAGCGCCGTTCGGTGCGGGGTCTTGCGGGCCCGGCGTGCGGGCCACGAGCCCAGTCCCTCGTTGCGCATCTGCGGCCCCTTATGGCTTGGTCAGCCCGAGCAGACGGGCGGCGTTCTCCTTGAGGATCTTCGGCCGGACCTCGTCCTTGATCGGCAGGTTCGCGAAGTCGGCGAGCCACCGGTCGGGGGTGAGGACGGGGAAGTCGGAGCCGAACAGGACCTTGTCCTTCAGCAGCGTGTTGGCGTACTGCACCAGCTGCGGCGGGAAGTACTTCGGCGACCAGCCGGACAGGTCGATGTGCACGCCCGGCTTGTGGGTGGCGACGGCGAGGGCCTCGTCCTGCCAGGGGAAGGAGGGGTGCGCCAGGATGATCTTCAGCTGGGGGAAGTCGGCGGCCACGTCGTCCACGTGCAGCGGGTTCGAGTACTTGAGGCGGATACCGCCCCCGCCCGGGACCCCGGCGCCGATGCCCGTCTGGCCGGTGTGGAAGAGGGCGATGGCGCCCGTCTCCTCGATCACCTCGTAGAGGCCGTACGCCACCGCGCGGTCGTTCGGGAAGAAGCCCTGGATGCTGGGGTGGAACTTGAAGCCCTTCACCCCGTACTCCTCGACCAGGCGGCGGGCCTGCCTGATACCGGCCCTGCCGCGGAAGGGGTCGATGGAGGCGAAGGGGATCAGTACGTCGGAGTTGGCGGCCGCGGCCTCGGCGACCTCCTCGTTGGGGACGGGCGCGGTGCCGGTCGCGGACTCGGCGTCCACCGTGAAGATCACGGCGGCCATGTTCCGCTCGCGGTAGTAGGCGGCGGTCTCCTCGATGGTCGGCTTCCGCTTGCCCTCGATCTTGAAGTAGGCGGAGGACGCGTCGTGCAGGTCCTCGTCGAGGGAGGAGTGGCCCTGGGAGGAGACCTCGGCGTGCGTGTGGACGTCGATCGCGGTGAGTGCCTCGATGTCCATCATGCCTCCGGGAGCTTGGGCGCGGGGATGCCCACGGTCTGGAGTTCGGCGCCGACCGAGGTGGGGAAGGCGTCGGCCAGGGTGTCCGGGGTCCAGCCGCCGTCGGCGTAGGCCGCCCGGATCTCCTGGGGGTGCGACCAGAGTGCCACCTTGTCGCCGCCGATGCCGATGGCCTGGCCGGTGATTCCCCGGGCGGCCTCGGAGGCGAGGAAGGGGACGACGGCCGCGCAGTCCTCGGGGGTGCCGAAGCCCTCGCCCTTGCGCAGGAAGTCCGGGAGCGGGTCGCCGTTGCGCATCGCCTCGATGTAGGGGGCGAAGGCGGGGATGGTCTCGGTCATCGCGGTGGCGGCCACCGGGACGATCGCGTTGACCGTGATGCCCGCCCGGCCCAGCTCCATCGACCAGGTGCGGGCCATGGCGGCGATGCCGGCCTTGGCGGCGGCGTAGTTGGTCTGGCCGAAGTTGCCGCGCTGGCCGGCCGGGGAGCCGACCAGGACGAGCGTCCCTCCCTCGCCCTGCTCGCGCATCCGTACGGCGGCGGCGCGGGCGCAGGTGAAGGTGCCCTTGAGGTGGGTGGTGACGACCGCGTCGAAGTCGTCGTCGGTCATCTTCCACAGCACCTTGTCGCGCAGGATGCCGGCGTTGGTGACCAGGATGTCGAGGCGGCCGAACTCCTCCACCGCGCGGTTCACGAGCCGCTCGGCGGCCTCGCTCGTGCCGACCGGGACGACCTCGGCGACGGCCGTGCCGCCGGCCTCGGTGATGGACTTCACGGCCGCCTCGGCCACCGCCTCGTCCACGTCGTTGACGACCACGGACGCGCCGTGGGCGGCCAGGGCGTGGGCATAGGCGAGGCCGAGACCCCGGCCGCTGCCGGTGACGACGGCGACCTTGCCGGTGAGATCGATGCTGGGCACGGGTGGGTCCCTTTCGCATGGGGTGCGGCTTCGAGATCGAAGCTAAGAGCAATAATTGTTGACGTCAATAGTTGTTGGTGACCTATGGGTGCGTCATGCTGGAATCACCAGGACGCATCGAGCCAGGGAGTCAGCCATCACACGCCAGCACGCCACCCCCAAGACCATCGACGCGGACGAGCCGTGGATGCGCGGGCTGCACGCGGACACGGGTTACCTGCTGTACCGCCTGGGCCTGCGCTCCGGGCAGTTCTTCAACACGTTCCTGCAGGAGTCCGGGCTGCGGCTGCGCCACTACGCGGTGCTGCGTTTCCTCGCCGGCTCGGAGGGCGCGCTCCAGCGGGAGCTGAGCACCCGGCTCGGCTACGACCCGAGCGCGATCGTCGGCCTGGTCGACGACCTGGAGAAGCTGGGCTTCGCCGAGCGGCGCCCCTCCCCCGACGACCGCCGCAGCCGGATCGTGGTGCTGACCGAGGCCGGCCGGGCGTTCCTGCGGGACACCGACGAGGCGGGCCAGCGGGTGACGAACGACCTGCTGGGCCCGCTCGACCCCGCCGAGCGCCAGACGCTGCACGCCCTGCTGCTGCGCGTCGCCGACCAGCCATGACCGCCGCCGCCCGGTCCGCCCACGACCGGCTGCTCGCGGTGCTGGCCGCGTTCGACCACGGGCATCCGGCGCTGAGCCTCACCGACATCAGCCGCCGCGCCGGGCTCTCCCTGAGCACCGCGCACCGGCTGGTCGGCGCGCTCACCGCGTGGGGCGCGCTGGAGCGGGACACGGACGGCCTCTACCACGTGGGGCTGCGGCTCTGGGAGCTGGCCGCGCTGGCACCGCGCGGTCTCGCCCTGCGCCAGGTCGCGCTGCCGTACCTGGAGGATCTGTACGAAGCGACGCACGAAAACGTGCAGTTGGCGGTGCGCGACGGATCCGAGGTCGTCTACATCGAGTGGCTGTCGGGGCGTTCGGCGGTGGGCGTGCACATCCGGGTGGGCGCCCGCTGGCCGCTGCATGCGACGGGGGTGGGACTCGCGCTGCTGGCGCACGAGACGCCCGTCTTCCAACAGGACTACTGTGCCGGGCCGTTGTCGTCCTTCACGCCGTACACCATCACGGATCCGGCCCGGTTGCGCCGTTCGCTGGCCGAAGTGCGGCGCACGGGCGTGGCGGTGAGCAGCCGTCAGGTCACCGACGACGCGCTGTCGGTGGCGGCACCGGTGCGCGGGGCGACGGGGCAGGTGGCCGCGGCCGTCTCGGTGGTGGTACCCCAGGCCGACGCCCAGGTACCCACGCTGGTCCCGGCGGTGCGGCTGGCCGCGCGGGGGATCTCCCGGGCACTGGGCTGGCAGCCGGAGCGGACGGACCAGACCGGGTAGCGTGGCCGGGTGACGACGAGCGAGGTGTACCGGGAGCTGGGCGAGGCCGCCTGGTCGTGGGTGCTGGACCAGGTGCGGGAGGACGAGGGCCCCTGGCTGCCGGAAGAGGTGGCGCAGGACGGCCCGGACCCGGCCCCCGACGAGGACCGGGACTCGCTGTACGCGGGGATCGCGGGCCTGGCCCCGGTGCTGGCGGAGATCGCGCGGTACCGGCCGCTGAGCGAGCCGGAACAGGCCCTGGCCACCGGGATCGGGCACCGCCTCTCGGCACAGGCGCACATCACCACGGAACCCTCGCTCTACATCGGCCTCGCGGGCCATGCCACGGCACTGCGGCTCCTCGCCCCGGGGAGCGAGACGACCGTGCTGCGGCGGCTGGCCGAGCTGGCCGGCCCCGACGGCTGGCGGACCACCACAGCCTTCGTACCGGGTTCCGACGCACCCCTGACCGACATCATCATGGGCGTCGCGGGCGTGGTCATGACGGCCGTCTGGGCGGGCGGCGAGTACACGGAGCAGATCGCGACGACCGGCGGCGAGGCGCTGCTGCGGATGGCGGACCGCACGGAGGCGGGCCTGGACTGGGGGATCGCGCCGCACTCGGAGTCGCGGAGCCCGAACTACTCGCACGGTGCCGCCGGGGTCGCCGCAGCCCTGGCCGTGGCGGGCACGGCGCTGCGCCGCGAGGACTTCGTCACGGCCGCCGTGGAAGGAGCCCGGCATGTGCTGTCCGTGGGCTCGCTGGCGGAGGACGGCTTCATCGTCCCGCACACGATCCCGCCGTCGAAGCGGGAGGTGGAACCGGTCACGTACACCTGGTGCCACGGTCCGGCGGGCACCTCGCACCTGTTCGCGGCGCTCGCCCACGCGGGCGTGGCCGAGGTGGCCGGGCACGACGTCGGGGAACTGCGGCAGCGCTGCCTGACCTCGATCCTCACCTCGGGAGTTCCGCAGCGGCTGCGCCCCGGTTTCTGGGACAACGACGGCCGCTGCTGCGGGACGGCGGGTGTCGGGGACGTCCTCCTCGACGCGGCGCAGGACGGCGCGGGGACACCCAGGGCGGACACCTTGGTGGGCGCCGCCCTCCGCATGGGGGACGCACTGGTGGAGCGGGCGGTCAGGGACGGGGCCGGCGCCCGCTGGCGCTTCGTGGAGTACCGCATCGAGTCCCCGCTGCTGCCGCCGGGCACGTCGTGGATGCAGGGCGCGGCGGGCATCGCGGCGTACCTGCTGCGTCTGGCCCGGTACCTGGACACCGGTCCGGACGCGGTGGTCGTGGACCGGCCGGACCAGTGGTGGGCGGTGCCGGCGGGCGTCCGGGGTCAGTCGGGTGCCAGACAGGTTCCGGAGGCGAGCTTCCTGGCGGTCACGGACCCGGCCCGGGCCCGGAACTCGTAGCAGTCCCGCCCCAGCGGCCACTCGTTCGTCATCAGCCAGGCGTCGACCACCAGCCGGCCTGTCTCCGCGTACTTCCTCGTGGGTTCGACGCCCCGGCTGCGCCACACCGGGTCGTCGTACGCCGCCTCCGGTCCGCCGTGCGCGTAGGCGGAGCGCAGTGCGGCGACCACGTCGGCGGCCTCCTCGGCCGACAGCCGGGACGTCTCCTCGGACGCGCCGGCGCAGCCCTTGTCGGAGAGCTGCCGGACCGACACCGCCGGCGGCCTGACCCGGAACTCGTAGCAGCCGCTGACCTCGGTGTCGCCGAAAAAAACAGCCGGTGCGACGCCCGTGACCCAGGCGGTCACGATGACGGTGCTGCCCTGTCTGCGCACCCACGCGTGCGGCCGGTACGGGGCGCCGAGCATGTCCTGGTCGATCTCCGTGTAGAGCAGGGTGCCGTCCGCCGCGGACTTCCGCAGCCGGGACACGGACCCGGCCACGGAGGCCCGCAGGTCGGCGCGGGCCTGGCTCCGGTAGTGGGCGGGGCCGATGGCACCGAACCATGCCCAGGCGCCGACCACCATCAGCAGGGCGGTCACCAGCACGGCCAGGCAGCCGTTCCACAGACAGCCCACCGCCCCGCCCTTCCCGAGCGAACTCCCCCGGGCCGTCGGGTCCTCCGGTACGAGCGGGCGCGGCTCGCCCCGCCGTACGGTCCGCTCCTGCCGATGGTCCCGCAGTCCGTCGTCCCCCATGCCCCCAGGCTGCCCGCCGGCCCGACGGCGGACGGCACCCGTTTCCGACACGTGATCGATTCGGGGCCCCGACGGAGACGTTCCGTCAGCCGACCGCCGCCGTGGCGGTGTACGTCACCTCGTCGTCCGCGTGGTGGGCCGTGCCCCGGCAGGTGAGCGTCGTGGCGGTGGAGACCTGGGGGCGGGTGACCCGCCAGTGGGCCGTGAGGTGTTCGCCGGGGTCCAGGCGGGTCGCGGTGGCCGCGTCCCGTGCGTGGACCAGCCAGCCGCTGGGGGCGTCGAGGGTGAGCCGGGCGGCCTGCCAGGGGCGTGCGGAGCCGTTCGCGAGCGTGGCGGTGACCGTGAACTCCACTCCCCGGCCGGTGACTTCGAGGGTCACCCCGAAGGGTCTGCGCGGGTACACCGGCGCCCACGACTCGTGCATCAGCTTCACCAGGGCGTCCGCCTGGGCGGGCCGTGCGGCGGCGAGGTCGTGCTCCTCGCCGGGGTCGCGGGCGAGGTCGTACAGCTCTACGTTCCACTGGTCGTCCGGGGCGCTCAGGCTCCGTCCCGGCGCGAACCGGATCGCCTTGAGGTCGCCGCGCCGCAGCGCCTCGGCGAGCCGGTCGCCCCGGCCGTGGTCGACGGCGTTCTGGCGTGCGGTGACGCCCGCGTGGTTGCGGTAGAAGTACAGGCTGTCGTGGTGGGCGGTGTGCGGGGAGCCGCGCAGCAGCGGGGCGATGGAGAGGCCGTCGACGTCCGTCGGGGCGGGCGCGCCCGCGAGCTCGGCGAGGGTGGGCAGCAGGTCGGTGAGCGGGGTGGGCCGGTCCGTGGTGCCGGTCGGGACGTGCTTCGGGGACCAGGCGATGAAGGGGACGCGGATGCCGCCCTCGTACAGGTTCCGCTTGTAGCCGCGCAACGGACCGTTGCCGTCGAAGAGATCGGGGTCGGTGCCGGCCTCCTCGTGCGGTCCGTTGTCGCTGGAGACCAGGACGATGGTGCGGTCCGCGAGGCCGAGTTCGGTGAGCCGGTCGGTGATGGCGCCGACCATGGTGTCGAAGGAGGTCACCTGGGCCGCGTGCCGCTCGTTGGGGCCGGTCCAGGGGCGGTCGGCGTACTCGCCGGTGTGCGGGTCCTTGCTCGGGGCGTGCGGCAGGGTCGGGGCGAGGTAGAGCAGGAACGGCTCGCCGCGGTGGGCGTGCAGGAAGCCGAGCGCACGTTCGGACATGAGGTCGGGGGCGTAGACCTTCTGCGCGCCGCCCTTGTTGGCGGGGATCTCCTCGCGGCTGCCGTTGTGCCACAGGTACTCGGGGAAGTAGTCATGGGCGTGGTGGTGGGTGAGGTAGCCGTAGAACTCCTCGAAACCACGCGCGTTGGGATGGCTCGGCTGGTCCGGGGCGTTGGGGCCGAAGCCCCACTTGCCGATCAGGCCGGTGCGGTAGCCGAGCGCCTTGAGCGCCTCCGCGAAGGTGAAGTCCTTCTCGGTGAGGGCGCCCTGGCCGCCCGGTCCGAACGGGTTGTTCCGCACGGTCGCGTGCCCGCTGTGCAGGCCGGTGAGCAGCGAGCAGCGTGAGGGCGCGCACACCGGGGCGGGCGCGTAGGCCTGGGTGAAGCGCAGGCCCTCGGCGGCGAGGGCGTCCAGGCGCGGGGTGTGCATCAGCTGCTGGCCGTAGGAGCCGAGTTCGCCGTAGCCGAGGTCGTCGGCGAGGATCACCACGAAGTTGAGCCGGTCCGACGGGCCCGGCGCGGCGGATGCGGCCGCGGCGGGCTCGACGGTGTGCTTGGCCTGCCGGGCGGGCTGTGCCCGGTCCCCGTCCTCGCACGCCGTGACCGCCGCGAGCGCGACGGGCGCGGCGGCGGCCCCGGTGAGGAAACGGCGGCGGCTGGGCATACGGGTCCCCCGGAGTGACGGCGGTGCGTGGTCCTGAGCCGAGCTCTGTCTCGACTCCGGAGAGGGCGTTTCCGGCCCGGAGGTTCCCTCTCCACGACATGAGAATGATCGCAGACGGCCGCCGGGGACCCGTATGCCCCCGGCGGCCACCGCGCACCGCTCAGGAGGGCAGCGCCGCCCGCAACCTGCGGTCCCGAGGCGCCGGTTTGCGGTCCAGCCGGGTGTCCAGGAGCCGCCGGGCCGCGTCGCAGCGGCCGGCCGCGACGAGGGCGTACAGCAACGTCTCCTCCACGACCTCGCGTTGGGCCGCGCTGCCGCCGACCCGGCGCAGCACCGGCAGCAGCGCGTCGAGCCCCCGGGCCGCCTCGTGGAAGCGCTCCTCGACCAGCGCCGCGAGGGCCTCGCACAGCGGTGCGATCACCTCCCGCTGCACGGGATCGGCGCCGGCCGCGTGGTCGCGCAGCCGGTGCAGCGCCGGCAGATCCCCGGCGGCGGTGAGGGCGACGGCCGCGTGCAGCGCGGTGAACGCGGTGGCGGGCCGCTCCAGTACCTCCCGGGCCACCGAGTCCAGCACGTCCGCCGTCGGCAGCTCCCCGTCCCAGCTGTCGCTGAGCCGGGCCCGCCACAGCAGCGAACCCGAGTCCACCAGCGCCCGCATCCCGCGCACCCGGCCCGGCGCCAGCTGGGTGAACCAGCGACGGCGTACGGCGGCCGGGTCGTCCAGGGCGAGTTCGTGCAGGGCGATGTGCCAGGAGAAGTGCGCCCGGTGCACCGCGCCCCGCCCGCGCCCGGACACCCATCCGTCGAGCCAGTCCCGGCCCGCCTCGTGCGCGCCGGACTCGTAGTGGACGTGTGCCAGGGCGTGCACCGCGTGCCCGGAGGCGGGCTCGGCGGCGAGCGCGCGGTGGGCCAGTTCGCCCGCCTCGTGCAGCCGTCCCTCCTCCTGGCGCAGGAAGGCGAGCAGCGAGGTGTGGAACCAGTGTCCGTCGTACGCGGGCGAGGTCAGTTCGAGCAGCCCCAGGGCGTCGTCGTCGTGCAGATCACCGACTCCGGAGAACGCGATGGTCGGCACGGCCGCCGCGAGTGCCAGCGCGTCCCCCGGGTGCTCCCGCAGATGCCGTACGAGGGCCTCGTCCCCGTCGTCGCCGGCCACCCGGCGGGTGACCACCGCCACGAAGGACCGCTCCCGTTCGTCGGAGCGCTCGCGGGCCGCGCGCTGGGCGTCGGCGAGGGCGCGGGGCACGTCGACGGCGGCGGCGCACTCGTGGCCCAGCAGGGCGAGTGCCGCGTGGCCGAGGGCGAAGCCGGGGTCGAGGGCGACCGCGCGGGCGAAGGCACCCTCGGCGCCGGAGCGCACCTTGAGCACCCGGTCGAGACCGCCTCGGTAGGCGGCGGCCGCCTCGGCGTGGGTGGAGAGGGGCAGTCCATGGCCGTCGACGGGCCGCCGGGAAGCCCGCCCGTGCCCCGGCACGGGCAGCAGCCGCTGGGCCAACTCGGCGGCCTGGACGCGGATTTCGGGGATGGCGGTGGTCTCCCACAGCTCGCCCCGGCGCGGCGCGCCGAGCGTGAACAGGGGGCGCGCGGTCCGGCCCCGGGCGTCGAGGAGCTGTCCGTCGCGGGTGGCCGCGCCCATGCCGAGCGGGCCGGGGACGGCCAGGCCGGAGCCGAACAGGGCCTGCCACAGGGGCGAGTCGAGACGCCGGCCCGGTCCGGTGCAGTCGATCACCCAACCGGTGTGCAGCGCCTGCCCGTTGGACAACTCGACCGTGAGGGGGCCGTGTTCGGCGCCGGTGACCCGGACGACCGTACCGGTGTGCACCCGCAGCCGGCGGGCGGTGCGGGCGCGGGAGACGTGTTCGGCGGTGGCGGGGGCCATCCGGTGGCGGTGGCTGTTCCACAGGGCGCCCTCGCGGGCCAGGAACTCCTCGCGCTCCTCGGGGGTGAGGCTGCGCCACAGCCGTGCGGTGTGCGGGCGGAGGCTGTCCAGGCCGGGGCGCCAGTCGCCGTGGGTGCGGACGGAGCGGCTCACCTGGCGGTAGACCGCGCGGCGCAGCCGGCCCAGCGAGGTGTCGTCGAGGCCGTCCGGGGCGGGCATCGCGCCGGACGGGCCGAGGGCGTGCGGCTGGGGCAGCAGTCCGCTGCGGGAGAGGGCGTGCACGGTGCGGCCGGGGCGGTCGAGGGTGAGGGCGAGGTCCACGGCGGTCAGTCCGGTGCCGACCAGGAGGATGTCGTCGGGGCTGTCCCGCACCGGGTCCAGGGCGCCCGGGGACCAGGGGGTGGCGATGAAGCGGGGCGAGGTGCGCAGGGCGGGCGGGGCCCACCCGGCGGTGGCGCCCGCCGGTCCGGTGGCGAGGACCGCGCTGTCCGCCACCAGGCGTCCCCCGTCGGCCAGATGGAGTTCCACCCGTCCGTCGGGGGTGCCGGTACAGCTCTCCGCGCGGGTGCGCAGCCGGCGCACGGCGACCGTGCCGTGGGCGCGGACGAGGGCCTGGCCGAGGGTGTCGGCGAGGTAGGCGCCGTAGCGGTAGCGGGTGGCGAAGTCGGCGCCGGTGACGGCGGGTTCGCCGTGCCGGCAGAGCCAGCGGACGAAGTGCCCGGGGTCGTCCGGGTAGGCGCTCATGTTGCCCGCGGGCACGTTGAGGCGGTGCCGGGGGTCGCGGGTGGCGTAGGCGCCGCCCCGGCCCGCCTCCGGGGCCGGGTCGATCAGGACGAGGTCGAGCGGAGTCCGGCGGCGGTGCGCCGTCTCGCAGAGCTGGACGGCGGTGAGGGCACCCGCCGCTCCTGCTCCCACGATGGCCACACTGTGCCGCTTGCGGACGTCGGTCACGGAATACCTCCGGCGGGTCGGCGTACTGCTTCTCTACTATTCCGATCGGGTAGATGGGGAAGCCTTTCCGGGAGGGGGATCTCACCGGAAACTCAGGCCGCCGGTCGGGCGTTCATACTCTGTTCACGAAGGAAGGCGAGGACAACCCGGGTTCCGGCCGACTCGCCCCGGGGCGGGAAAGAGGGATCACGGGGCTCCTTCATCGGAATCTCAGGGACCACCCCCGCGATTCAAAGGAACCACCCATACAACCGGCGCAGGATGCCCTGACACAGGTGGACAAGTCAGGAAGGCGTGTCGTGGGCGTCCAGCACATATCGAACCGGTCCGGACGGCAGTCGGGGAAGTGGTCCCGGCGCGGGATCCTCACCGCTCTCGGCGTGGTGCCCGCGGGGGCGGCGCTGGCCGGATGCAGTTCCTCCGCCGACGCCTCGGCCTCGACGGACGGGAAGGGCGCGACGGCCTCCGCGAAGTCCGCGACCAAGAAGGCGACGATCACGGTCACGCCCGTCTCCGGTACCAGGAAGGCCGACTTCGCCAGCCCGGTCGAGGTGACGGTGGCCGACGGCACGCTGGCCTCCGTGACGGTCGCGGGCAACGACGGCTCGACGCTGTCCGGCACCTTCAACGACGCGAAGACCAAGTGGACGTCGGCGAAGAACCCGTACTCGGGCACGAAGTACACGGTGACCGCGAAGGCGCAGGGCGCGACCGACGAGACGGTGGCCACCTTCACCACGAAGTCCCCCGGCGAGACCTTCGTCGGCTACTTCACGCCCGAGGCGGACTCCACGTCCGGTGTCGGCATGCCGGTGTCGATCAACTTCACGCATGCCGTGACGGACCGCGCGGCCGTCCAGAAGGCGATCACCGTGACCGCCGAGCCGGCGGTGGAGGTCGTCGGGCACTGGTTCAGCGACACCCGGCTCGACTTCCGTCCGGAGACGTACTGGGCGAAGGGCACCAAGATCACGCTGAGTCTCCGGCTGAAGGACGTCGAGGGCCAGGACGGCGTCTACGGCGTGCAGTCCAAGGACGTCACCTTCCACATCGGCCGCGAGCAGATCAGCACCGTCGACCTGTCCACCAAGCAGATGGTCGTGAAGCGGGACGGCGCCACCTACGCCAGCTACCCGGTCTCCGGCGGCAACGCCCAGCACACCACCTGGTCCGGGATCATGGTGATCAGCGAGCGGTTCAAGCAGACCCGGATGGAGTCCTCCACGGTCGGCCTCGGCGACGAGTACGACATCTCCGACGTCCCGCACGCCCAGCGCCTGACCACCTCCGGCACCTTCGTGCACGGCAACTACTGGGCGTCCACCTCGGTCTTCGGCAGCGAGAACACCAGCCACGGGTGTGTCGGCCTGCACGACGCCAAGGGCGCGAGCGACTCCTCGGTCGCGGGCTACAAGTTCTACGAGAGCTCGATGATCGGCGACGTGGTGATCGTCAAGAACTCCGGGGAGAAGACCGTCGAGGCCTCCAACGGCCTCAACGGCTGGAACCTGTCCTGGTCGGACTGGAAGGCCGGCAGCGCGGTCTGACACCCGGGCGCGCCTTCAGTGCGTGAACTCCGTGGGGAGGCAAGGAGATTCTTTGTTTTAACTCTTGACGACCGGAGGCACGGAGAGCACATTGGGCCCACTTTGAGAGCGCTCTCAATCTGGTCCGGCGCTCTCAGGGGCACCCCGCACACCCCCACTCCGTACCCGAGAGGCACCCCATGAGTGAAACCTCCGGTATACCCCCTGCGGATCACAGACGGCGGCGCCCGGTCCGCCGCGCGCTCATCGCCGCGTTCGCCACCGTCGGCCTGGCGGTCACGGCCGCCACCACCGCGACCCTCCCCGCCAGCGCCTCGGCGCCCAGCGTGCCGTCCGGCTGGAGCCAGGTCTTCCTCGACGACTTCAACGGCAGCGCCGGCACCGGCGTCAACACCTCCAACTGGCAGTACGACACCGGGACTTCCTACTCCGGCGGCCCCGCCAACTGGGGCACCGGCGAGGTCGAGACGATGACCTCCAGCACCTCCAACGTCGCCCTGGACGGCAACGGCAACCTGGACATCACCCCGGTGCGCGACTCGTCCGGCAACTGGACGTCGGGCCGGATCGAGACCACCCGCACCGACTTCCAGCCCCCGGCCGGCGGCAAGCTGCGCGTCGAGGCCCGCATCCAGATGCCGAACGTGACCGGCACCGCCGCCTACGGCTACTGGCCGGCGTTCTGGATGCTGGGCGCGCCCTACCGGGGCAACTACCAGAACTGGCCGGGCGTCGGCGAGCTGGACATCATGGAGAACGTCCAGGGCCTGAACAAGGTCTGGGCGACCATGCACTGCGGCACCAGCCCCGGCGGCCCCTGCAACGAGACCACGGGGCTGGGCAATTCGACCGCCTGCCCCAACACCACCTGCCAGTCCGGCTTCCACACCTACACGATGGAGTGGGACCGCTCGGTGAGCCCCGAGGCGATCCGCTTCTACGTCGACGGCGTCAACTACCAGACGGTCACCTCCAGCCAGGTCGACGCCACCACGTGGGCGAACGCGACGAACCACGGCTTCTTCGTGATCCTGAACGTGGCGATGGGCGGCGGCTTCCCGGACGCCTTCGGCGGCGGCCCGACCAGCGCCACCGAGTCCGGCCACCCGATGGTCGTGGACTACGTCCAGGTGCTGTCGGCCAGTGGGAGCGGTACCACGACCCCGCCCACCGGCAGCCGGGACGCCTACAGCGCCATCCAGGCGGAGTCCTACGACAGCCAGTCCGGCGTCACCGCCGAGACCACCACGGACACCGGCGGCGGCCAGGACATCGGCTACATCGCCAACGGCGACTGGGCGCTCTACAAGGGTGTGGACTTCGGATCCACGGCGGCCACCCAGTTCTACGCACGGGTGGCGAGCGGCGCGGCCTCCGGGGTGAGCGGCCTGGTCCAGGTCCGGCTCGACAGCCCCTCCAACGCCCCCATCGGCAGTTTCTCGGTGGCCAATACCGGCGGCTGGCAGACCTGGACGACGGTCCCGGCCAACATCAGCTCGGTGACCGGCACGCACGACGTCTACCTGACCTTCTCCAGCGGACAGTCGGCGGACTTCGTGAACGTGAACTGGTTCGACTTCGGCCACTGACACCGGCCGGGCAGGCGCCCCGCGAGCAGGGTCTCGCGGGGCGCCTTCCACCCCGGATTCCGCCCCTCCGGAGGGCTGGAACGCGTGACGCCACCCATAGGAGCCAGATCACATCCTATGCGCGACCGTAGCCGCGAAACGCCCTGAACAGGAACTAAAGACTATATAAGTAGCATTTCGGGCATTCTCTCCTAAGTTGGGTAGTACGTCACATCATTGCGCCCCGGGCCGCCCGCCGCTAACCATTGCTGTCGTCGCCGGGAGACGGGCGATGGACCGAACGGGATCCCCCACCAGGTCCGCCCACTCTCGACCGCGGCCCGCGGCTCGCACCACGCGATCGTCGGCCGCAGCCGACACCGACGATGCCCCCCAACCGGAGGATTGCTTTTCCATGACCACGAACACCCGCACCCGCATCGCCCGCCTGCGCACCATCGGCCTCACCGGTCTCGCCACCACCGGCGCCGCGGCCGCCGCCCTCACCCTGATGCCGGCGAACGCACAGGCCGCCGAAGCGACGCAGGCGCACGTGTCCACCGCGGTCACCGCCTCCGGCCACAGCCACACCGCCGCGCAGAAGTCCGGCTCCGGCAACAACCTCGACGGCTGGATCAAGCAGTCCCTGCAGATCATGAAGGCCAAGGGCATTCCGGGCAGCTACGAGGGCCTCAAGCGCAACATCATGCGCGAGTCCGGCGGCAACCCGACCGCCCAGAACAACTGGGACGTCAACGCCAAGGCCGGCACCCCCTCCAAGGGCCTGCTGCAGGTCATCGACCCCACCTTCAACGCCTACCACGTGACCGGCACCGCCCACAGCGTCACCGACCCGGTGGCCAACATCACCGCGGCCGCCAACTACGCCGCCCACCGCTACGGCTCGATCGACAACGTCAACTCCGCGTACTGACCCGGATTCCGGGCAGCCGCCGGCGCACCGCCGCCCCACAGGGGCGAAGCCGGAGCCGGCACATCGGGCGGGCGCACGGACACAGGTCCGCGCGCCCGCCCGCGCGGCGTATCCAGCGCGGCTTATCCCACCCCGCCGCACCCCCCTACCCGCCGACCGCCCGGCGACGCGACAACGCACCGCGCCCGCCGCCCCCGGCAAGAGCCGGCCGTCCGCCGGGGTGGACCCCCCTGGAAGCCACAGCCGACCGACCTGGCGCACCCCCGCGGTCCTCGCACCCCCACGATCCCCACGGTCCTCTCTCCCTCACCCCCCCGCGGCCCTCTCTCTCCCCCCCGCGGCCCCACAGCCCCGCACCCCCGCCCTAGCGCAGCTCCGCCCGGAACCCCACCGGTGTCTGTCCGGTGTGCAGCTGGAAGAACTTCGAGAAGTTCGCCGCGTCCGGGAAGCCGACCGCCGCGCCCACCCGGCCGATCGGCAGGTCCGTGTGGGCCAGCAGGCGCTTCGCCTCCAGGACGACCCGCTTGTCGATGAAGCCCTTCGGGGTCTCCCCGGTCGCGGCGCGGACCGCGCGGACCAGGGTGCGGCGGGAGTAGCCGAGGGCGTCCGCGTAGGCGCTGACGCTGTGGTTGGTGGCGAAGTCCTTCTCCACCGCGTCCCTGAAAAGGGTGAATGTCGTATCGGCCTGGCGCCGGGCCGCCTCCGCCGAGCTGGCCGCGAGATGGGCGAGCCGCAGCAGGAACGCGGTGAGGGAGTGCCGCAGGACCGAGGTGTGCAGGCTCAGCGGGAGGGTCGCGTTGTCCTCGTACTCGCGTTGCAGGTGGGCGAGGGACGCCTGGAGCGCGGCGAGCTGGGCCGGGTCGGGGCGGAGCAGGGGCGGCAGGTCGTAGCGGTAGAGGCCGGTCGCCTCCACGATGGCCCGCGGCAGGAATCCGGGCTGCATGGACAGGACGGTCCCCCGGTACACGCACGTCGGCGAGAAACGGTGCACCTGGCCGGGGCGGATCCACAGCAGGTCACCGGCTTGCGCCTGGTACTCGGCGAAGTCGACCATGTGGCGGACCGGGCCCTCGGTGAAGAGCATGACCACATGGAAGTCGATGCGGTGGACGCGCTCCAGCGGGGCGTCGGAGG
The DNA here is from genome assembly GCF_040652235.1 of Streptomyces sp. NPDC048277. Taxonomy (NCBI): domain Bacteria; kingdom Bacillati; phylum Actinomycetota; class Actinomycetes; order Kitasatosporales; family Streptomycetaceae; genus Streptomyces; species Streptomyces sp. NPDC048277. The sequence goes on along the minus strand of NZ_JBEZLQ010000005.1, from coordinate 42,433 downwards.
CGTGCCAGCGGCGCCCGGTCCCCATCGGGCCGACCTGTATGCCGACACCGCCGACGCTCAGATCCACCGGGAAGGGGAAGGTTCTGATTCCGTCACCGTCGCCTGCCCGGTCGGGCGTTCTGTCCGCCATGTCCTTCTCGTGCCGTCCCTGTCGAAGATCCGTGTCCCACTTTCACCACAGGCTGACACACTCCAACCTTCCCTCTCAAAAGTCAGACTTTTACTTTTGAACGCGTCAGGCCAGCCGGCACGCTTCAAAAGAGGACTTCTTGAAGATGAGCACGCAGACATCGGACAGCTTCGAGTGGACCGACCTGGACCGGCGTGCCGTGGACACCGCGCGCCTCCTCGCGGCCGACGCCGTGCAGCGGGTCGGCAACGGGCACCCCGGCACGGCGATGAGCCTCGCCCCGGCCGCGTACACGATCTTCCAGAAGCTGCTGCGGCACGATCCCGCCGACCCCGAGTGGACCGGCCGGGACCGTTTCGTCCTCTCCCCCGGGCACACCTCGCTGACCCTCTACACCCAGCTGTTCCTCGCCGGGTACGAGCTGGAGCTGGACGACCTCAAGGCCTTCCGGACGCACGGCTCGAAGACCCCGGGCCACCCGGAGTACGGCCACACGGCCGGCGTCGAGACCACCACAGGACCCCTCGGCCAGGGCGTCGCCAACGCCGTCGGCATGGCGATGGCCGCCCGCTACGAGCGCGGCCTCTTCGACCCCGAGGCCCCCGAGGGCACCTCCCCCTTCGACCACACGGTCTGGGCGATCGTCTCCGACGGCGACCTGGAGGAGGGCGTCTCCGCCGAGGCCTCCTCGCTGGCCGGCCACCAGAGGCTCGGCAACCTGGTCTTCGTCTACGACGACAACCACATCTCCATCGAGGGCGACACCGCGACCGCCTTCTCCGAGGACGTGCTGAAGCGCTACGAGGCCTACGGCTGGCACACCCAGCGCATCGAGCCGACCGCCGAGGGTGATGTCGATGTTCACGCCTTGTACACAGCATTGAAGGCCGCGCAGGCCGAGACCGGGCGCCCCTCGATCATCGCGATGCGCACGATCATCGCCTGGCCCGCCCCGAACGCGCGGAACACCGAGGCCTCCCACGGCTCCGCGCTCGGCGCGGACGAGATCGCCGCCACCAAGCGCGTCCTCGGCTTCGACCCGGAGCGGAGCTTCGAGGTCGCCGACGAGGTACTGGCCCACACCCGCCGCGCCCTGGACCGGGGTGCCGAGGACCACGTGGCCTGGGACAAGCGGATCGCCGAGTGGCGCACCGCGCGGCCCGAGCACGCCGCGCTCTTCGACCGGGTCGTGGCCGGCCAGCTCCCCGAGGGCTGGGAGTCCGAGCTTCCCGTGTTCGAGGAGGGCAAGGCGGTCGCCACCCGTGCCGCCTCCGGCAAGGTCCTGCAGGCGCTCGGCCCGGTGCTGCCGGAGCTGTGGGGCGGCTCCGCCGACCTCGCGGGCTCCAACAACACCACCATCGACAAGACGTCCTCCTTCCTGCCGAAGGGCAACCCGCTCCCCGAGGCGAACCCGTACGGCCGTACCGTCCACTTCGGCATCCGCGAGTTCTCGATGGCCGCCGAGATGAACGGCATCGCCCTGCACGGCAACACCCGCATCTACGGCGGCACCTTCCTGGTGTTCTCCGACTACATGCGCAACGCCGTCCGGATGTCGGCCCTGATGCAGCTGCCCGTGACCTACGTCTGGACGCACGACTCCATCGGTCTCGGTGAGGACGGCCCCACCCACCAGCCGGTCGAGCACCTGGCCGCGCTGCGCGCCATCCCGGGCCTGAACGTCGTCCGCCCGGCCGACGCCAACGAGACCGCGGCGGCCTGGGCCGAGATCCTGAAGAGGCACGCCACGCACCCCGCCCCGCACGGGCTCGCGCTGACCCGCCAGGGCGTGCCGACGTACGCGCCGAACCCGGACGCGGCCAAGGGCGGCTATGTGCTGCGCGAGTCGTCGACCGAGACCCCGGAGGTGGTCCTGATCGCCACCGGTTCCGAGGTGCACCTCGCCGTCGCGGCGCGTGACCTCCTGGAGGCCGAGGGGACCGGCACCCGGGTGGTGTCGATGCCGTCCGTGGAGTGGTTCGAGGAGCAGCCCCGCGAGTACCGCGACAGCGTCCTGCCGCCGGCCGTGAAGGCCCGGGTCGCCGTCGAGGCCGGGATCGGCCTGACCTGGTACCGCTTCGTCGGCGACGCCGGACGCATCGTCTCCCTGGAGCACTTCGGTGCCTCCGCCGACGCCGGGACCCTGTTCGCCGAGTTCGGCTTCACCCCCGAGAACGTGGCCGCCGCGGCCCGCGAGTCCCTCGCCGCCGTCCGCACCGCCTGATCCACCAGCCAGAAACAGTTCAGTAAGGGAAGATGATCACTGTGACCGAAGCAACCGCCACCGCGGGAGCACTCAAGCGCCTCTCCGACGAGGGCGTCTCGATCTGGCTGGACGACCTGTCGCGCAAGCGGATCAGCACCGGCAACCTCGCCGGGCTCGTCGCGACGAAGAACGTCGTGGGCGTCACCACCAACCCGTCGATCTTCCAGGCCGCGATCGGCTCGGGTGAGGGGTACGAGGAGCAGCTCGCCGACCTCGCCGTGCGGGGCGTCACGGTCGACGAGGCCGTGCGGATGATGACCACGCAGGACGTACGGGCCGCCGCCGACGTGCTGCGCCCGGTGCACGACACCACGGACGGCCGGGACGGCCGGGTCTCCATCGAGGTCGACCCCCGCCTGGCCCACCACACGGCGGCCACGGTCGCCGAGGCCAGGCAGCTGGCCTGGCTGGTCGACCGACCCAACGTGATGATCAAGATCCCGGCGACCAAGGCCGGTCTCCCGGCGATCACCGAGGTCATCGCCCAGGGCATCAGCGTCAACGTCACGCTGATCTTCTCCCTGGAGCGCTACCGCGAGGTCATGGCCGCCTACCTGGCCGGCCTGGAGCAGGCCGCCGCCAAGGGCCTGGACCTCGCCCGCATCCACTCCGTGGCCTCCTTCTTCGTCTCCCGCGTCGACGCCGAGATCGACAAGCGGCTGACGGTCCTCGGCACGGACGAGGCCCTCGCGCTCAAGGGCAGGGCGGCGCTGGCGAACGCGCGGCTCGCGTACGAGGCGTACGAGCAGGTCTTCGCCGGCGACCGCTGGACGTCCCTGGAGTCCGCGGGCGCGAACCCGCAGCGCCCCCTGTGGGCCTCCACCGGTGTGAAGGACCCGGCGTACAAGGACACCCTCTACGTCGACGAGCTGGTCGCGCCCGGCACCGTCAACACCATGCCGGAGGCGACGCTGAACGCGACCGCCGACCACGGCGACATCCACGGCGACACGGTGACCGGCGGCTACGGGCAGGCCCGCGCCGACCTGGCGGCCGTCGAGAAGCTCGGTATCTCCTACGACGAGGTGGTGGCGAAGCTGGAGGACGAGGGCGTCGCCAAGTTCGAGGTGGCCTGGCAGGACCTGCTGGACGCCGTCACGAAGTCCCTGGACAGCAAGGGAGTTGACGCGTAATGAGCGAGACCGCCAAGGAGGTGCGGGTGCCGGTGGTGCCCGCCGCCGACTGGGACAACCCGTTGCGGGACGCGCGCGACCGGCGCCTGCCGAGGGTGGCGGGCCCGTCGGGGCTGGTCATCTTCGGGGTGACCGGTGACCTGTCCCGCAAGAAGCTGATGCCGGCGATCTACGACCTGGCCAACCGCGGCCTGCTGCCGCCGGGCTTCTCGCTCGTCGGCTTCGCCCGCCGGGACTGGGCGGACCAGGACTTCGCGCAGGTCGTCCATGACGCGGTGCGCGAGCACTCCCGGACCCCGTTCCAGGAAGAGGTCTGGCAGCAGCTCGCCGAGGGCATGCGGTTCATCCCCGGCGACTTCGACGACGACACCGCGTTCAAGCAGCTCAAGACGGCCGTGGACGAGCTGGACTCGTCCCGGGGCACCGGCGGCAACTTCGCGTTCTACCTCTCCGTGCCGCCGAAGTTCTTCCCGAAGGTCGTCCAGCAGCTGAAGAAGGTCGGTCTGGCAACCCCGCCCGAGGGCTCCTGGCGACGGGCGGTCATCGAGAAGCCGTTCGGCCACGACCTGGCGTCGGCGCAGGACCTCAACGCGGTCGTGCACGACGTGTTCGACCCGGACCAGGTGTTCCGCATCGACCACTACCTGGGCAAGGAGACCGTCCAGAACATCCTGGCGCTGCGCTTCGCCAACCAGATGTACGAGCCGATCTGGAACCGGTCGTACGTCGACCATGTGCAGATCACCATGGCCGAGGACATCGGCATCGGCGGCCGGGCGGGGTACTACGACGGCATCGGCTCGGCCCGTGACGTCATCCAGAACCATCTGCTCCAGCTGATGGCGCTCACCGCGATGGAGGAGCCGATCGCGTTCGACGCGGACGCGCTGCTCACCGAGAAGCTGAAGGTGCTGAAGTCGGTGCGGCTGCCGGAGGACCTGGGCGGGCACACCGTGCGCGGGCAGTACGCCGAGGGCTGGCAGGGCGGCGAGAAGGTCATCGGCTACCTCGAAGAGGACGGCATCGACCGCAGGTCGAAGACCGACACCTACGCGGCCGTCAAGCTGGGCATCGACAACCGCCGTTGGGCGGGCGTCCCGTTCTACCTGCGCACCGGCAAGCGGCTGGGCCGCCGGGTCACCGAGATCGCGGTCGTCTTCAAGCGGGCCCCGCACTCCCCGTTCGACTCGACGGCCACCGAGGAGCTCGGCTCCAACGCGATCGTCATCCGGGTCCAGCCCGACGAGGGCATGACCGTCCGGTTCGGCTCCAAGGTGCCGGGCACCTCGATGGAGATCCGGGACGTGACGATGGACTTCGCGTACGGCGAGTCGTTCACGGAGTCCAGCCCGGAGGCGTACGAGCGGCTCATCCTGGACGTGCTGCTCGGCGACGCCAATTTGTTCCCTCGTCACCAGGAAGTGGAAGAGTCCTGGAAGATCCTCGACCCGATCGAGACGTACTGGGCAAAGCATGGTAAGCCCGCACAGTACGAGTCCGGCAGCTGGGGACCGAAGGAAGCCGACGAGATGCTCGCACGAGACGGACGGAGCTGGCGCAGGCCATGAAGATCGACCTGACCGACACCACGGCAAGCAAGATCAACAAGGCGCTGGTGCAGGGTCGCCGCGCCATCGGCACCCCTGCCGTGGGCATGGTCCTGACGATGGTGATCGTCACGGACGAGGAGAACGCCTACGACTCGATCAAGGCGGCCGAGGAGGCCTCGCACGAGCACCCCTCGCGCACCCTGGTCGTCATCAAGCGGCACGCCCGCACCCTGCGCGACCGCACCTCCTCGCGCCTGGACGCGGAGGTCCGGGTCGGCTCCGAGGCCGGCACCGGCGAGACGGTCGTGCTGCGGACCTACGGCGATGTCTCCGACCACGCCGACTCGGTGGTGCTGCCGCTGCTGCTGCCGGACGCCCCGGTGGTCGTGTGGTGGCCGGTGGAGGCCCCCGACACCCCGTCCGAGGACCCGCTGGGCGCGCTGGCCCAGCGCCGGATCACCGACCTGTACGCGGTCGAGCGGCCGATGCAGGTCCTGGAGACCCGCGCCCGCAACTACGCGCCCGGCGACACCGACCTCGCCTGGACCCGGCTGACCCTGTGGCGGTCCATGCTGGCGGCCGCCCTCGACCAGGCCCGGGTCGACGTGACCTCGGCGGCCGTCGAGGCCGAGGCGGACAACCCCAGCGCCGAACTCCTCGCCCGCTGGCTGGAGGCCCGTCTGAAGGTCAAGGTGGACCGCGTGGTCTCCCCCGGCCCGGTCGTCACGAAGGTACGGCTGGGCACCGCCGCCGGCGAGATCGTCATCGACCGCCCCGAGGGCCCGCTGGCCACCCTGACCCTGCCGGGCCAGCCGTCGCGCACCCTGGCCCTCAAGGTCCGCGGCACCTCCGAACTCATCGCCGAGGAACTCCGCCGCCTCGACGCCGACGAGATGTACGCCATCGCCCTGCGGGGCGAGGGCACCGGCTCCAAGGAGACCGCTTCCCATGCCTGACACTCCCCGGCTCACCCGGCGGCCCGAGTGGACCGCCCTGGAGGACCACCGCGCCGAGGGCCGGCCGGTCCTGCGTGAGCTGTTCGCGACGGACCCGGCGCGCGCCGAGCGGTACGTCGTCCGCGTCGGCGACCTGTACATCGACTACAGCAAGCACCTGATCACGGACGAGACCCTCGCCCTGCTCCAGGAACTGGCCTCCGCCACCGACGTGTTCGGGCTGCGGGACGCGATGTTCCGGGGCGAGAGGATCAACATCACGGAGCGGCGGGCGGTCCTGCACACCGCGCTGCGCGCCCCGCGTGACACGGTGGTCGAGGTCGACGGCGTCGATGTCGTCCCGGCCGTGCACGCCGTACTCGACAGGATGGGCGACTTCGCCGAGCGGGTCCGCTCGGGCGAGTGGACCGGTCACACCGGCAAGCGCATCAGGAATGTCGTCAACATCGGCATCGGCGGCTCGGACCTCGGTCCCGCGATGGCGTACGAGGCCCTCCGCGCCTACACCGCACGGGAGTTGACGTTCCGTTTCGTGTCCAACGTGGACGGCGCCGACCTGCACGAGGCGACCCGCGACCTGGACCCGGCGGAGACCCTGTTCATCGTCGCGTCGAAGACGTTCACGACGATCGAGACGATCACCAACGCCACCTCCGCGCGCCAGTGGCTGCTCGACGGGCTGGACGGCGAGGACAAGGCGGTCGCCAAGCACTTCGTGGCGCTGTCGACCAACTCCGAGAAGGTGTCGGACTTCGGCATCGACACGGCCAACATGTTCGAGTTCTGGGACTGGGTCGGCGGCCGCTACTCGTACGACTCCGCGATCGGGCTGTCGCTGATGATCGCCATCGGCCCGGACCGGTTCCGCGAGATGCTCGACGGGTTCCGGCTGGTCGACGACCACTTCCGCACCGCCCCGGCCGAGGCCAACGCGCCTCTGCTGCTCGGCCTGTTGGGCGTCTGGTACGGCAACTTCTTCGACGCCCAGTCGCACGCGGTGCTGCCGTACTCGCACTACCTCTCCAAGTTCACGGCGTATCTCCAGCAGCTGGACATGGAGTCCAACGGCAAGTCGGTGGACCGGGACGGGCATCCGGTGGACTGGCAGACGGGTCCCGTGGTGTGGGGCACGCCGGGCACCAACGGCCAGCACGCGTACTACCAGTTGATCCACCAGGGCACGAAGCTGATCCCGGCGGACTTCATCGGCTTCGCCGAGCCGGTGGCCGAGCTGAGCGGTGAACTCAAGGCGCAGCACGACCTGTTGATGGCGAACTTCTTCGCCCAGACCCAGGCGCTGGCCTTCGGCAAGACGGCGGAGGAGGTCCGCGCGGAGGGCGTCCCGGAGGAGCAGGTCGCGCACCGCACCTTCAGGGGCAACCACCCGACGACGACGATCCTCGCCCGCGAGCTCACCCCGTCCGTCCTCGGCCAGCTGATCGCCCTCTACGAGCACAAGGTGTTCGTCCAGGGCGCCGTCTGGAACATCGACTCCTTCGACCAGTGGGGCGTGGAACTGGGCAAGGTGCTCGCCAGGCGCATCGAGCCCGCCCTGACCGAGGGCGCCGACGTGCCCGGCCTCGACCCGTCCACCACCGCCCTCGTCTCCGCGTACCGCACGCTTAGGAAGTGAACTGACATGCAGATCGGACTGATCGGTCTCGGCAAGATGGGCGGCAACATGCGCGAGCGGATCCGCCGCGCTGGGCACACCGTCATCGGCTACGACCGCAACCCGGACGTCTCCGACGTCAAGTCCCTGGAAGAACTGGTCGAGCAGCTCGACGCCCCGCGCGTGGTGTGGGTGATGGTCCCGGCGGGCCACGCCACCCAGTCCGTCGTCGACGAGCTCAAGGACCTGCTGTCCGAGGGCGACACCGTGGTCGACGGCGGCAACTCCCGCTGGACCGACGACGAGAAGCACGCGGCCGAACTCGCCATCAAGGGCATCGGCTTCGTCGACGCCGGCGTCTCCGGCGGTGTGTGGGGCCTGCAGAACGGCTACGCCCTGATGGTCGGCGGCGACAAGCAGCACGTGGAGCGGCTCCAGCCGGTCTTCGAGGCGCTCAAGCCGGAGGGCCCGTACGGCTATGTCCACGCCGGCAAGGTCGGCGCCGGGCACTTCTCCAAGATGGTCCACAACGGCATCGAGTACGCCATGATGCAGGCCTACGCCGAGGGCTGGGAGCTGCTGGAGAAGGTCAAGTCCGTGGACAACGTCCGCGAGGTCTTCCGCTCCTGGCAGGAGGGCACCGTCATCCGTTCCTGGCTGCTCGACCTCGCGGTCAACGCCCTGGACGACGACGAGCACCTGGACAAGCTGAAGGGGTTCGCACAGGACTCCGGCGAGGGCCGCTGGACCGTCGAGGCGGCCATCGACAACGCGGTGCCGCTCCCGGCGATCACCGCCTCCCTGTTCGCCCGGTTCGCGTCCCGCCAGGACGACTCGCCGCAGATGAAGATGATCGCGGCGCTGCGCAACCAGTTCGGCGGCCACGCCGTCGAGTCGAAGGAGTAGGGCGCCGTGGGGGACCTCCTCCTGGTCCGCCACGGTGAGACGGAGTGGAGCCTGTCGGGACAGCACACCAGCTGGACCGACCTGCCCCTCACCCAGCACGGTGAGGAACAGGCCAAGTCCCTCGCCCCGCTCCTCACCGACCGGACCTACGCACTGGTACTGGCCAGCCCGCTGGGCCGCGCGATACGCACGGCCGAACTGGCCGGCCTCACCGGGATCGTGACCGACCCCGACCTGCACGAATGGGACTACGGCGGCTACGAGGGCATCACCACGGCGGAGATCCACCGCTCCCGCCCCGACTGGTACCTGTGGACCGACGGCGTCCCGCCCGGCCCGGAGGGCCACCCCGGCGAGTCGCCGGAGCGGATCGGGGCCCGGGCCGACCGGGTGCTCGCCGGGCTGGACGCGGCGCTCGCCCGCGACGACGGCGATGTGGTGCTCGTGGCCCACGCCCACTTCCTGCGCGTCCTGACCGCCCGCCGGCTGGGGCTGCCGCCCGCCGAGGGCCGGCTGTTCCAGCTGGCGACCGGGACGGTCAGCCGGCTGTCCATGGAGCACGGCTGGCCCGTGATCACCGAGTGGAACCGGATGCCCTGATCGGCCTCGCGACGGCCCGCCAGTGACAACTGGCGGGCCGTTTCGGCGTCTTGGGGAGGTGGCCGAACGACAGCAGTACCACCCGCCTGGTACCCGCCTGCTGCCCGGATGTTTCTACGGCCCCTTTCCTAACCCCTTGTCGAAAGTCCTGTGAAGCCCATAGCCTTGCGCCGCGCCGGTGCCGTCGTACGCCCCGGCCCGGTCGTGACGGGATGGGAGGGGCAGCCGAGTGAAGCGCACATCGCGTGACATCCGCACCGCGAACCGCTACGAGGTGCTGCGCCAGATCATCGCCCAGTCCCCCACCTCCCGGCAGACCCTGGCGGCCGCCACCGGACTGAGCGTCGCCACGGTCGCCACCCTGGTCGGCGAGTTGCTCGACCTCCGGATGATCACCGAGGTCGGCTTCGAGGACTCCGCGGGCGGCCGCCCCCGGGGGCTCGTGGCCGTCCACACGGCGGGCGGCGCGCTGATCGGCGTCGACATGGCCGAGACCTACGTCCGGGTGGAGCTGTTCGACCTGGGGCTGAACGTGCTGGCCCGGGCCGAGGAGGACATGCGCCCCGGCGAGCACCGCCCCGAGCAGGCGGTCGCCCATGTCGCCACGGCCGTCGGCTCGGTGGTCGCCCAGGCCGGTGTGGAGGGTGCGCGGGTGCTGGGCGTCGGGGTGAGCGTGCCGGGGCAGGTGGACCGGGACACCGGGATCGCCGAGTACGCGCCCAACTGGGACTGGCACGACGTGCCGTTGCTGGACCTGCTCGCCGAGCACATCGCCTACCCCCTCTACCTGGACAACCCGTTGCGGGCGAGCGCGGTGGCCGAGCTGTGGTTCGGGGCCGCGCGCGGGCACGAGGACGCCGTGGTGGTGAACCTCGGGACCGGGGTGGGGGCCGGGCTGGTGCTGGCCGGCGGGCTGTACCGGGGGGTGAGCAACAGCGCCGGGGAGTGGGGCCATACGACTCTCGTCCTGGACGGGCGGCTGTGCCACTGCGGCAACCACGGCTGCGTCGAGACGTACGTCGGCGCCCCCGGCATCATGCTCAACCTGCGCGAACTCAGCCCGCGCAGCACGCTGTTGCACCCGGAGGACCAGACGGCCACCATCGACGCCCTGACCCACGGGGTCGCGGCGGGCGATCCGGTGGCGGTCAAGGTCGTCCGGGACACGGCCCGTTACCTGGGCGCGGGCATCTCGGACCTGGTGAACCTGTACAACCCCGAGGTGGTCGTGCTCAGCAGCTGGGTCGCCAGGAAGCTGGGCGCACCGCTGCTCGACGAGGTGCGCGACGCCGTCCGGCGGCACGCGCTCAAACGGCCGTTCGCGGCCACCGAGATCGTCCTCTCCCCCATCCCCACCGACCCGGTGTGCCTGGGCGCGGCCACGTTCGCGCTGGAGGGTGCCCTGCAGTCGGTGGGCCAGCGGACGGTGAGACGCACCGTCACCACCGCAAGGAGCCGTAGTACCGCACGACCCGTATGACGACGGAAGGGATGCCGTTTTGTCGCGCACCAAGAGATCGGTCCTCGCCACGGCCGCAGCCGCACTGGCCGTGACCGGGGCCCTGATCAGCTCCCCGCCCGCGAACGCCGCCGACACCGCCACCGCCGCCGAGGTCTCCCCGCATGCCGCGCAGACCATCGACGACATCGGCGCCTCGGGCGCCTGGTGGGTCAACGACCTGCAGCACTTCACCCCCGAGGTGCAGGCCCGGGTGGCGAAGCTGCTGTTCTCGAGGCAGGGCCTGAACCTGAGCTCGTACCGCTACAACATCGGCGGTGGCGGGGTCGCGGTCACCACCCCGGCCCGGGCCGCCGAGGACTTCCTGAACTCCGACGGCTCCTACGACTGGAGCAGGGACAAGGGCGGGCAGACGTTCCTCAGGTACGCCGCGAAGTACGGCGTCCAGGACCTGATCGGCTTCGTCAACAGCGCGCCCGCCCAGTGGACCACCAACGGGCAGAGCTGTGGCGGCCAGTTGAAGACGGAGAACGAGACCGACTACGCGAAGTACGTCGCCGACGTCACCGACCACTTCGCCCGCCAGGGCGTGAAACTGGACTACATCAGCCCCTTCAACGAGCCGGACAACGACTTCGGTTCGTGCGGCCAGGAGGGCATGAAGGTCACGGTCGACCAACGCGACGACATCGTGCGGGCGTTGGGCGCCGAGCAGCAGGCCCGGCACCAGAAGACGTCCATCATCGCGGACGAGTCGAGCCAGACCACCCAGTTCGTCTCCGAGCTCCCGCAGTGGATCTCGCAGCCCGACACCGCGCAGTACGTGTCCGCGCTCGCCCACCACACGTACAACAACCCGAACGACGGCCAGCTGGGCAACGTCTACGAGACGTCGAGGTCGGTCGGCAAGAAGTCCTGGGCCTCGGAGATCTGCTGCTTCGGCAAGGGCTCGACGGGCTGGAACCAGGAGTACGACCCGACCATCGACAACGCCCTGCTGATGTCGAGGATCATCTACAAGGACTTCGCGAGCGCCCACGACTCGGCGTTCCAGTGGTGGGTGGCCCTGGCCAGCGGCTACGGCACCGACCCGTACGCCAAGAACGACGTCGGCTGGAACGACGGCCTGATCTACTACGACCCCGACTACGCGACGAACGGCAACCAGACGCTGTACTTCACCAAGCGGTACTACGCGCTCGGCCAGTACAGCAAGTTCGTCACGCCGGGCTCGGTCGCGCACAACGTGACCGGGGCGCCGGACGGGGTCGAGGTGTCGGCGTACGACCGGGGTGGCAAGTGGGTGGTCGTGGTCAACAACCACAACACCACCGACACCCCGCTGAGTCTGCACTTCAACAGCGGCACACCGGTGCGGGCCGCCCAGGCGGTCCGGACCTCGGCCACCGAGGACTGGGCCAAGGTCGCGAAACCGACGGTGAGTTCGGGGACGGTCTCCGCGACCCTCGCCGCGCGCTCCATCACGACGTACGTCTTCGACCAGAAGGGACACGGCAGTTCGGCCGTGACCGGTGCGCTGGCGGGCAAGCAGTCCGGCAAGTGCCTGACCGCCGACGCCTCCGGGGCCGCCCTCGCCACCTGCACGGGCGCCGACGGCCAGTCCTGGTCCTACGACGCGAAGGGCACCCTGAAGGGCGCAGGCGGCTATCTGACGGCGTCGGGTTCAGGCCTGACGACCGTCGCCGACCGCACCGGTGACGCGAGCCAGCGCTGGCTGCTGAACGCCAACGGCCAGATCCTCAGCGAGGCGTCCGGCAAGTGCCTGGACGTGAGCGGCCAGGCCACCGCCGACGGCAGCAAGGTGATCCTCTACAGCTGCAACGGCGGCGCCAACGAGGCCTGGGCCAGGCAGTAACGAACCCCGCACCCCACCGACCGAGGGCCGCCGGCCCCTCCCTGACCCGGCGGCCCTCAACTTCCCCTGCATTCCCTTCTGTTCGTCATCCCGAACCGGGTACAACGTTTCGCGCAGACTTCGTCCAACCTCTTGCCGAAGTATTAGCCGAAGGTTAACGTCCCGCTCCGCAGCGCAATTTCAGCCATCGGATTTCCGAGGTTTTCAGGGCCTCGCACGGCCGCAGGGCCGCGGCCGCACTCGACAGACAAGGACGTCAGCATGTCGGCACTGAGCAACAACAACTGGTCCCGCCGGTCCCTCTTCCGGGCGGCGGCGGGCATGGCCGCCGCCGGCACGCTGGCCGCGTGCGGCGGCAACAACGGCAGAGGCGGGGGCAGCGGTTCGGGCACCCAGCTCACCCAGTACTTCCACGCCTACGGCGAGGCGGGGACCGAGCAGGCCCTCAAGCGCTACGCGGCGGCGTACAAGAAGGCCGACGTGAGCACCAACTGGATCACGGGCAACAACTTCGAGTCCGCGCTCTTCGCCGCCCTGCTCACCAAGAAGGCACCCGACGTCTTCGAGTTCCACCCGCAGCTGCAGCTGGTCAAGTCCGGCCAGGTGGCCGACCTGAGCGACATCATCGACCCGGTCAAGGACGACTTCAACCCGAACGACATCAACTCCCACACGGTCGACGGGAAGATCTACGGGATCCGGATGATCGACGACCCGCAGTTCTTCTACTACCGCAAGTCGATGCTGGAGAAGGCGAAGGTCGACGTTCCGACCACCCTCGACGAACTGATCGAGGCCGCCGCCAAGCTGACCACCAGCAAGGTCAAGGGCATCTTCCTCGGCAACGACTTCAGCGCGATCCAGAACGTCATCATCTGGTCCGCCGGCGCCGACACCATCAGCGACAAGAACGAGATCGCCTACCACACGGACGGCGTCGTCGGCGGCCTCAAGCAGCTTCGCAAGCTGTTCACCAGCGGCAACGTGCTCCTGGACGCCCCGACCGACTTCTGGGACCCGTCCTCCCTCAACCAGGGCCTGTGCGCCATGCAGTGGGGCGGCATGTGGTCCATGCCCGCGATGCAGCAGGCCCTCGGCGACGACCTCGGCATCTTCCCGTTCCCGAAGATCGGCAGCGCCGGCAAGCAGTCCGTCTACAACGGCGGCTGGTCGATCTTCGTCAACGCCAAGGGCAAGAACGTCGACGCGGCCAAGGAATACGTCAAGTGGCTGTGGATCGACCAGAAGCAGTACCAGGAGGACTGGGCCACCTCGTACGGCTTCCACATCCCGCCGCGCACCTCGATAGCCCAGTCGGCCACCAAGCTCAAGTCGGGTCTGGCGGCCGAGGGCGTGAAGCTCTTCACCGACTACGGCCACTTCGACAACATCGCCTACGACCAGACCATGCAGACCGCGTTCGCCGAGGTGATCGCGTCCTCCGTCCGTAAGAACGGCGACCCGGAGGCGGCGCTCGACACCTGCGACAAGAAGGTCAACGTCGAGCTCAAGAAGCTCTTCGGATAGGCAGCCGGGAAGACCACGACATGTCGACCACCACCACACGCGGGGTCGCCCAGCCCGCCCCGGCCAAGGCCTCCCAGGCCCGGCCGCGGCGGGGCCTGCGGGGCAACCCGACCGTCAACTTCTGGCTCTTCACCGGGCCCTTCCTCATCGGCCTGGCGGTCTTCGTCTTCGTGCCGATCGTCTGGAGCGTCTGGCTCAGCTTCTTCGACGCCCGCTACACCGTCACGCCGAGCCATTTCATCGGCTTCGACAACTACAAGCAGATCCTCACCAACAGCGATTTCCCCGACTCGCTGGTGACCTTCTCGGTGTTCGCCGCGTTCATCGTGCCGACCACCTGGGCGCTGTCGCTGGGGCTCGCGCTGCTGGTCAACCGGCTGCGGTTCATGCGCGCGTTCTTCCGGTCGGTGTTCTTCCTGCCGACCGCCGTCTCGTACGTGGCAGCCGCCCTCATCTGGAAGATGTCCATCTTCAGCGGTGTCCGCTTCGGACTCGCGAACACGGTCATCGGCTGGTTCGGCGTCGACAACATCGCCTGGGTGTCCAACCCCACTCCGCCCTGGTACTGGCTGGTCATCGTGAGCCTGCGCCTGTGGATCCAGTCGGGCTTCTACATGATCCTGTTCCTGGCGGCGCTCCAGAACATCCCCGCCGAGCTCTACGAGGCCGCCGCCATCGACGGCGCCAAGCCGGGCTGGCAGACCTTCCGGCACATCACGCTGCCGCAGCTGCGGGCCACCTCGACCGCGGTGATCCTGCTGCTGCTCATCGCCGCCTACCAGGCGTTCGACGAGTTCTTCAACATCATCGGGCAGAAGGCGACCTGGGCGCAGACCCCGCTCATGATTCTCTACAAGTCGGCCCTCGGCACCAGCCAGGACTACGGCGCAGGCAGCGCGGGAGCGGTCATCCTCTCCCTGCTCATCTGCCTCGTCACCCTGGTCCAGGGCAAGTTCATGGGCTTCGGAAGGGGGGAGGAGTCCAAGTGACCACCACCGCACCTCAGGCCGTCAAGCGGCGCAGGAAGGGCCGGGGCGTCCTCGGCAACACGGGGCTGTACATCGCCGTCGGCGTCGCCGCCCTGCTCTTCCTCATCCCCTTCTACCTGATCGTCCGCAACGCGCTCTCCACGGACCTGGAGATCACGGGCGAGAACTGGAAGGTGCTGCCCTCCTTCCAGTGGGGCAACATCAGCGAGCTGTTCAGCGACCCCACGGTCGACTTCGGCCAGTCCATGGTGAACTCGCTGGTCGTCGCCGTCCTGACCACCTTCGGCACCCTCCTGGTGTGCTCCCTGGCCGGCTACGGCCTGGCCCGGATCCCGTACAAGCACGCCAACAAGGTCTTCTACGCGGTCCTGGCGACCCTGATGGTCCCCACGGCCGTCACCTTCGTGCCCAGCTTCGTGCTGGTCTCGTCCCTCGGCTGGGTGGACACCTACCGCGGTCTGATCATCCCGGGCCTGTTCAGTGGTTTCACCTGCTTCCTTTTCCGGCAGTACTTCCTCGGATTCCCGAAGGAGCTGGAGGAGGCGGCACGCGTGGACGGGCTCGGCTACTGGGGCGCGTACTGGCGGATCGTCGTCCCCAACTCGCTGAACTTCTTCGCAGCGATCGCCACGATCACGTTCATCAGCGCCTGGAACTCCTTCCTGTGGCCGCTGGTCATCGGCCAGGACCCGAGCTCCTGGACGGTACAGATCGCGCTCTCCTCCTTCATGACCAACCAGACCGTCAACTTCCATCTGATCTTCATGGCCACCGCCATCTCCATCCTGCCCCTGGTGTTCGTCTTCCTCTTCCTCCAGCGCTGGCTGGTGCAGGGGATCGCGCAGACCGGCATCAAGGGCTGACACCGCACACTCACGACCTGGAGACCGATGACTTTCCGCACCTCCGCCACCGACTACGTCGAGGACGTCTCACCGGGCTCGGGCGCCCTGCCGCCGCGCGCCTGGTACCCGGCCTCGGACGCCGGGTCGCTCTCCCTGAACGGCAGTTGGCGCTTCCGGCTGTCGCCCACCGCGGACGCCGAGGACGACTCGTTCGCCGAGCCGGGGTTCGACGCCGGTGGCTGGGCGGAGGTGTCGGTCCCGGGGCACTGGGTGCTCCAGGGCCATGGCGCACCGATCTACACGAACCACCTGTACCCGTTCCCGGTCGACCCGCCGAGGGTCCCGACCGAGAACCCCACCGGTGACCACCTGCGGTCCTTCGACCTGCCCGAGGGCTGGGACGGCACGGACGGCGGGGCGGTCCTCCGCTTCGGCGGTGTCGAGTCCTGCGCCCGGGTCTGGCTGAACGGCACGGACATCGGCGAGTTCAAGGGCTCCCGGCTGCCGCACGAGTTCGCGGTCGGCCATCTGCTGAAGCCGGCCGGGAACGTCCTCGCCGTCCGGGTCCACCAGTGGTCGGCGGGCTCCTATCTGGAGGACCAGGACCAGTGGTGGCTGCCCGGCATCTTCCGTGACGTGACCCTGCTGCACCGCCCGCGGGGCAGCGCGCTCGACTTCTTCGTGCACGCCTCCTACGACCACACCACCGGCCTGGGCACCCTGCGCGTCGACTCCGACGTCGACGGGCGGGTGTCCGTGCCCGCCCTGGACATCGATGTCGCCACCGGCGAGCCGGTGACCGTCCCGGTCGAGGCGTGGACGGCCGAGACCCCGAAGCTGTACGACGGGGTCCTGGCCACCGAGGGCGAGCGGGTGCCCCTGCGGATCGGCTTCCGGACCGTGGAGTCGGCCGACGGCCTGATCAAGGTCAACGGGAAGGCGGTCCTCTTCAAGGGCGTCAACCGGCACGAGTGGCACCCGGAGCAGGGCCGCGCCCTCGACCTGGAGACCATGCGCGAGGACGTGCTGCTGATGAAGCGGCACAACATCAACGCCGTCCGCACCTCCCACTACCCGCCGCACCCGGCCTTCCTCGACCTGTGCGACGAGTACGGCCTGTGGGTGATCGACGAGTGCGACCTGGAGACCCACGGCTTCACCGAGCAGGCCTGGCGGGACAACCCGGTCGACGACGACCGCTGGACCCCGGCGCTGCTCGACCGGGCCGCCCGGATGGTCGAGCGCGACAAGAACCACCCGTCGGTGGTGATCTGGTCGCTGGGCAACGAGGCCGGCACCGGCCGGGGCCTGACCGCGATGGCCGAGTGGATCCACGGCCGGGACTCCTCCCGCCCGGTCCACTACGAGGGTGACATCGACTGCCGTGACACCGACGTGTACTCACGGATGTACGCCGACCACGCCGAGGTCGAGCGGATCGGCCGGGGCCTGGACGGCGGCACCCACAGACGCCGTCAACTCCCCTTCATCCTCTGCGAGTACGGCCACGCCATGGGCAACGGCCCCGGCGGCCTCGCCGACTACCAGCGGATCTTCGAGTCGTACGACCGGCTCCAGGGCGGCTTCATCTGGGAGTGGATCGACCACGGCATCAAGGACGACCGCTACGACTACGCGTACGGCGGCGACTTCGGCGAGGAACTGCACGACGGGAACTTCGTCTGCGACGGGCTGGTCTTCCCCGACCGGCGGCCCTCCCCCGGTCTCGTCGAGTACAAGAAGGTGATCGAGCCGGTCGCCGTCGACGGCGACGGCGCCACCGTCAGGGTCACCAACAAGCAGGACTTCGCCGACCTTTCCGCGCTGGCCTTCGAGTGGTCGTACCAGGTCGACGGCGAGGCGGTCGAGTCGGGCAGTCTGGCCGTCCCGGCGCTGGCGCCCGGCGAGTCGGCGGAGGTGAAGCTGCCGGAGCCGCCCGCGACCACGGGCGGCGGCGAGACGCGGTGGACGGTACGGGCGCTGCTGGCGGCCGACACCGCCTGGGGGCCGAAGGGTCATGTCGTGGCCTGGGGTCAGATCCCGGTCTCGGCACGGCAGGTGCCGGCGCTCGCCGCGACCGTCGGGCCGGTGTCCGGCGAGGGGCGGATCACCCTCGGCCCGGCCGCCTTCGACGCCCGCAGCGGCGCGCTGCGGACCATCGGCTCCGTGGATGTGACCGGACTGCGCCTGGACGTCTGGCGGGCGACGACCGACAACGACGACGGCGCCGCCTGGCAGAGCGACATCCGGTACGGCCAGTTGTGGCGCACGTTCGGTCTGCACCGGATGCGGCACCGCCTGGACGCGGTGGAGCCGGACGGGGACGCGCTGACCGTGCGCACCCGGGTGGCCCCTGCCGCCTGGGAGTTCGGGCTGGCGACCGTCTACCGCTGGACCTCCGACGGCGACCGGCTCAAGCTCACCGTCTCCGTCACCCCCGACGGCGACTGGACGGTGCCGCTGCCCCGGCTCGGCGTCCGTTTCGGCCTGCCGGCGGCCGACCGGGTGCGGTGGTTCGGCGGCGGGCCCGAGGAGGCCTACCCGGACACCAGGTCGGCGGCCCTGGTCGGCCGTTGGGAGTCGACGGTCGACGGCCTCCAGACGCCGTACGTCCGTCCGCAGGAGAACGGCGCCCGTGCGGACGTCCGTTGGGCGGAGATCGGCGGGCTGCGGATCGAGGGCGACCCGGAGTTCTGGTTCACGGCCCGCCGCTGGACCACCGAGCAGTTGGACGCGGCGAACCACCGGACAGACCTCACCCCGGGCGACACGGTCTGGGTCAACCTCGACCACGGCCAGCACGGCATCGGCTCCCAGTCCTGCGGTCCGGGCGTGCTCCCGCAGTACCAACTCCACGCCGAACCGGCCGAGTTCAGCTTCGTGTTCACGGACATCGGCTGAACCTGACGAGCACGAAGGCCCCGGACCAGGCGTGGTCCGGGGCCTTCGGTCCGCTCACCCGCCGTGCGCGGCGGTCCCGCAGCGGTACAGCGTGTAGCGCGCGACATGGAGCGGCGAGCAGTGGCCGATGGCCCAGCGGATCAGGGCCCTGCCCGGTGTCTTCGCGCCCCGGGCCCGGTGGGTGAGGTCGGCGGAGGTCAGCAGGACGTAGCGGAGCCGGCCGGTGTCGATCAGATGGTGGAACGTCGTGGCCGCGGGGTAGGGCACATGGGCGGTGAAGCCCCCCAGCGGCAGGATCGACGCGTTGTCCGCAAGGATGTACGGCGCCGCCATCTGCCAGCGGGGCACGGCGGCCAGATAGCGGGCGCCGTCGCGATGGGCGTCGAGGTAGGCGAGGACGCGCCGCTGGGCCGGGTCCAGGGCGGAGGCGGCGTTGCGGGTGGGGGTGCTGGTCGGCCCGATCTTGCCGAAGCCGCCGGGCTGGTTGTAGCGCAGGGACATCGCGGACGCGGACCAGACGGTGGGGACGACCAGGACGGCGGCGAGGGCGACGGCCAGGGCGGTCCTGCGCGGACGCGACCCGCCGACGGCGAACACGACCAGCGCGGGCAGGGCCAGGACCGCGGCGACGCCGACCGACCAGGTGAAGAAGCGCGGGTAGTGCAGGGTGAGGGCCGCGCACCAGCCGAGGTTGACGGCGAGCACCGCGCACAGCACACCGCGGCGGCGGATCCGGGTCACGGCCACCGCGGCCAGGGCCGACAGGGCGACCGCCACGACACCCATGTAGTAGGTGTGCCCGGTCACGCTGCCGAAGCTGAAGACCAGGAAGAACGTCACCAGCCAGACGCCCCACAGCAGGAACCCGGCCTGGACCGGATCGGTGCGCGGGACCCGGCGGCGCCACACCATCAGCACTCCCGCCGCCAGGCCCAGGGCCGCCAGCGGGTACAGCCAGCCCGTCTGGGTGGCGAGCCCGGGGCTGAACATCTTCCAGACGCTGTCCCCCATGCCCGGCGCCCTGACGTGCCCGTGCCCGTGCTTCACGGCCTGGTCGGTGACGATGCTCCCGGTGCCGGCCGCGTCGACGCCCAGCGAGTGGAAGCGGGTGAGGAAGTTGTAGCCGACGACCAGGGCGAACGGCGAGTTGTTCGTCGTACCGTCGAGGTAGGGGCGGGCCGAGGCCGGGGTGAGACCGGCGGCCAGCATCCAGGACAGGGACACCGTCAGCATGACCGCCCCGGACACGGCGAGGTCCCGGATCCTGCGGCGCAGGGTGGTGGGCGCGGCCACCAGATAGGTGACGGCCAGCGCGGGCAGCACCGCCCAGGCCTCCAGCATCTTGCACTGGAAGGCCAGCCCGATCCAGACTCCCGCCAGGACCAGGGTGCGCAACCTGGCCCGGGCGGTGGCCCGTTGGGTCGCCTCGGCGGCCAGCAGCAACAGCAGCACGAACGGCGCGTCCTCGGTGACCGAGCGGCCGAGGCCCACGGTCACCGGGGTGAGCGTGAGGAAGGCGGCGGCCAGCAGTCCGGCCGGGACGCCGGCCCAGCGCCGTACCACCACGTGCAGCAGGACCACCGAGGCCACGCCCTCCAGGGCCTGCGGGATCACCAGGGACCACGGGTGGAAGCCGAAGACCAGCGCCGACAGGGCCTGCGGCCACAGGAAGCCGGGCAGCTTGTCCAGGGTGATCGAGTTGCCCGGGTCGAAGGAGCCGTAGAGGAAGGCCACCGGGCTGTCGGTCATGCTGCGGACCGCGCTCGCGTAGAAGGCGTGGTACGCGCTGTGCCAGATGCCCCAGAAGAAGAGCAGCGCGGCGACGGCGGCGATACCGGCGAGGAGCGGGCGCTCGTAGCGCTCGGTGCGGGTCCGCGCCGGGGTCGGCGGCGGCGGGCCCTCGACACGGACGAGCGGCTCGGCGCTGACAGGGCTCGGCATCGCAGACGGCCTCCAGGACTCCCGGGTGCCCAGGACTTCCAGAACGCCCTGGACTTCTACGGCCTCTAGGACGGCGGGAACTCGACGAACGTCACATCCGGAATGACAAGGAACATTCAGGATTTTCGTGAGTGCCAGTCATGGAAGCTGTAAGGATCCTGAACCTGGGCTGTGCCTCACCGGCCTCTCACCGCATACTCACCCGGCGGCTCAGCGGGCCGGCCGCCCGGCGTGCTGGGCGGCGAGGCGCACCGGCGCGTTCTGGGCGCCGTATCCGCGATAGCCGGGATCACGCTCGACCAGCTCGAAGAACACCCGGCCGACCGTCCGGGTGTAGCAGTGCCGGAAGACCCCGCCCGCGTCGCGGTCGTAGAGGATGCCGAGGTCGCGGTACGTCTCCAGCTCGCCGTCGGCGAACTCGTACCGGGCGGCGAGGTCGTCGTGGTAGTTGGCGGGGATGGGCAGCAGGCTGCCGCCGGCCGCGCGGAAGGCACGGGCCGCGGCGATCACGTCGTCGGTGGCGAGGGCGATGTGCTGGGCGTGCAGGGTGTCGTCGGTCGGGGCGGCGCCGACGCCGAGGGCGATCCGGACGCTGCCGTCGGCGTTGGTGACGGCACGGGAGCGCAGCAGCCCGTAGGGGTCGGCGACGTCGACGCTCTCCTGGGCGTGCAGGCCGAGGACGCTGCGGTGGAAGAGGGTCGCCTCGTCGTACTGGTGCCAGGGCTGGACGAGGGCGAGGTGGTCGATACGGGCCGGGACCGGTGCGGGGTCGTGCGGCACGTCGGTGAAGTCGGCCCGCCAGTCGGGGAGTTCGGGTCCTCGGCCGGTGGCGCAGAAGAAGAGTTCGGTGCCGTCGGGGGCGGCGACCGCGTCGAGCGGGGCGTCGTCCGGGGTACGGCGCCGGGGCAGCACGGGGGCGAGCAGGGCCTCGGCGCGCCGGGCGGCGGCCGCCGGGTCCGGTGACTCCAGGCCGATCGCCGCGATCTGGGTGCCGTCGCGGCGGGCGGCGGGACCGGTGTTGACCAGGATCCGGGCCGCGCCCCGCTCCCACAGGTCGACGGGCTTGCTCCGGTGCCGTGCGGTCCGGGCGAAGCCGAGGGCGCCGAGCAGTGCCGAGACGGGTTCCGCGTCCGGGGTGACGAGCTCGGCGAACGCGACTCCCGTCGGCACAGCCGGGGCGGGCAACTCCCCCACGCCGACGGCCTCTTGCAGCACGAGCAGCGAGCGGTGCGCGTCGACGGCGGTCGGCCCGGCCTCGGCCTGCCGGAAGACGTCGTTGAAGACTTCGAGGGAGAGCGGCCCGTCGTACCCCGTACGCAGCACATGCCGCACCAGCCCGGCGACATCGAACCCGCCCTGCCCCGGGAAGCACCGGTAGTGACGGCTCCACTGGAGCACGTCCATGGCGAGCAGCGGGGCGTCGGCCAGCTGGAGGAAGAAGATCTTCTCGCCGGGTATGTCCTCGATGCCCTTGGGGTCGGACCCCCGGGAGAGGATGTGAAAGCTGTCCAGACAGGTCCCGAGCGCGGGATGCCCGGCCGCCTCGACGATCCGCCAGGCGTGGTCGTACGTACTGACGTGCCGCCCCCAGGCGAGCGCCTCGTAGGCGACACGAACACCGAACTCCGCTGCCAGGTCGGCCAGTTGAGCCAGCTGCCCGGCGGCGAGATCGTCGTCGTCGAGGGCGAGCGGAGAGACGGAGGAGCACACGAGGACGGTGTCGGCACCGAGTTCACTCATCAGCTGGAACTTGTGCCGGGCACGGCGAAGGTTGCGGCCGAACTCGTCGACGGGAACGGCTTCGATGTCCCGCATGGGCTGATAGAGATCGACGCTGAGCCCGAGATCGGCACAGCGGGCCCGTATCTCGCGGGGCGAGAGCGGGCTGGCGAGCAGATCGTTCTCGAAGATCTCGACGCCATCGAACCCGGCACGAGAGGCAGCGGTGAGCTTCTCGGTGAGCGACCCACTGAGCGAAACGGTGGCAATGGAAGTACGCATGACCTCTTTCCTGACGTCCACTACAGCGCCCCTTCAGGGGCGCGGGGCTGTATCGATTTGCGGCTACCGCCGCGTGGGCGCGACCAGCCACAACCGGCCCGCACCCGTCACACAACCTGACCCGCCGAGCTCTCGGCCAACTCCCCGATGTCGGCCAGCATCCGCGCAGCGTCCGGCTCTCGCCCCGTGAACAACCGAAACGCATCCGCAGCCTGGAACACGGCCATCCCGCCCCCGTCCAGCACGGCGCAGCCGACCGCCCGAGCGGTACGCAGCAACTCCGTCTCCAGCGGCCGGTACACCACCTCGGCCACCCACAACCCGCCATGCAGCAGCTCCGCGGGCAACGGCAGCCCCGGATGCGCGGCCATCCCGGTCGGCGTCGCGTGCACCAGCCCATCGGCGCCGGCCAGCAACTCCGCCAACCGGTCCGGCGTCCCGGCCTCCGCGCGCCCCGCGCCGAAGTGCCGGTTCAGCGAGCCCGCGAGATCCGCGGCCCGGTCGGCGAGCGCGTCCACGACGGTGACCTTCTCGGCGCCCAGCGTCAGCGTCGCGTGCGCCACCGCGGCCCCCGCGCCCCCGGCGCCCAGCTGCACCACCCTCTCCAGCGAGGCCTCCGGCAGTCCGCGTGCGAACGACGCCGCGAACCCGGTGACGTCCGTGTTGTGGCCGACCGCCCTCCCGTCGGCCCCGAAGACCACCGTGTTGACCGCGCCGAGCGCCTCGGCCCCCGGGTCGAGCGCGTCCAGGTGCTCGATGACCAGCTGCTTGCACGGATGCGTGATGTTCAGCCCGTCGAAGCCGAGGTCGCGCGCCGACCGCACCAGATCGCCCACGGCCTCCGGCGCCACGCCGAGCACGTCGATGTCGATCAGCCGGTACAGGTACCGCAGCCCCTGCCGGCGGGCCTCGCGCTCGTGCAGGGCAGGGCTGAGCGACGGACCGATTCCGGAACCGATCAGTCCGACGAGATACGAGTCCTTGGCCACGTGGCCCTCCTGAGCGGCAGCGCTAATGTACGAACTAGTACGTTAGCTATAACACCGGAGGCCAGGGCAAGGGAAGACCTCTCCGGGAACGCCTGCGGCCCGGGCTTCTACAATCACCGCACCGGCCACCCCCGCCCAGGCACCCGTGAGGAACCCGATGACCAGCGTCGACGAACCGGCACAGACCAACGGGCGGATCCGTGACGCCGCCCGCACCCGGGCCGAGATCCTCGACGTGGCCACACAGGAATTCGCGCGGGCCGGCTACGACGGCGCGCGCGTGGACGAGATCGCGGCCCGCACCCGCACCACGAAGCGGATGATCTACTACTACTTCGGCGGCAAGGAGCAGCTGTTCACGGCGGTCCTGGAGCGCGCGTACGGCGTGATCCGCGAGGCCGAGCAGCAGCTGGACGTCGAGCATCTGGACCCGGTCGCGGCGATCCGCCGGCTCGCGGAACTGACCTTCGACCACCACGAGCAGCACCCGGACTTCATCCGGCTGGTCAGCATCGAGAACATCCACGGCGCCGAGCACATCGCGGCCTCCGAGAAGCTCGGCAGGATCGGCTCCCCGGCCCTCGAGGTGATCCGCCGGATCCTGACCCAGGGGCAGGAGTCCGGCCTGTTCACGGCCGATGTCGACGCTGTCGACCTGCACGCGATGATCAGCAGTTTCTGCTTCTTCCGGGTGGCGAACCGGGCCACCTTCGGCGCCCTCTTCGGCCGCGACCTGGTGGCCCCGGCACAGCGCGAGCACTACCGGACCATGCTCGGCGACATGGTGATCGCCTACCTCACCGCGGAGCGCGCGGCGGACTGACCGCCACCGGGGAAAGCACCCACCGCCACCGGACGGGACCGGCACGACCTCTTGACACCGGGGAAACGCGAGCGCAACATCCGTACCCATCGCGACTAACTACCCAGTGGGTTAATTAGCACCCGCCCACTGGCCCGCCGACCCGTCATCCCTGGGCTCCGGCCTTCTCCCCCGCCGCTCACTCCGCTTACGTTGGAGTCCCCCGAAGGAGCACCGCCGTGTCCGTCCCCGCCCAGTCCGCCGCCACCGAGGTACCACCCGGCGGCCAGCCGAAGAAGGCCGCCCTGGCCGCCTGGATCGGCAGCGCCCTGGAGTACTACGACTTCTTCATCTACGGCAGCGCGGCCGCGCTGATCTTCCCGAAGGTCTTCTTCGACGATTCGGACCCGGCCACCGCGACCCTGCTGTCCCTGGCCACGTTCGGTGTCGCCTACGCGGCCCGGCCGGTCGGCGCGCTGTTCCTCGGGCACTTCGGCGACCGGGTCGGCCGTAAGAAGATCATGGTCTTCACGCTGCTGCTGATGGGCCTGTCGACGTTCCTGATCGGCTGTCTGCCGACCCGTGCCCAGGTGGGCGGGCTCGCCCCGGTGCTGCTGGTGCTGTGCCGGGTACTGCAGGGCATCTCGGCGGCCGGTGAGCAGGCCAGCGCCAGTTCGATGAGTCTGGAGCACGCGCCGCCGGACCGGCGCGGTTTCTTCACCAGCTTCACGCTCGGCGGCACCCAGGGCGGTCAGCTGATCGCGACCCTCGTCTTCCTCGCGGTCGCCCAGCTGCCCGAGGACCAGCTGCTGTCCTGGGGCTGGCGGGTGCCGTTCTGGCTGAGTGTCGTGGTCGCGGTGGTCGGCTGGGTGATCCGGCGCAAACTCCAGGAGACCCCGGCCTTCGCCCGGCAGGCGGCGGGCGAGGGTGTCGAACGGCTGCCGCTGGTGACGCTGGTGCGGCACCACTGGGCGGATGTGCTGCGGGTGATCGGCGGTGCGCTGATCGCCTCGGTGAGCACGATCTTCACGGTGTGGGCGCTGGCGTACGCGACGAGCGACGCGGTCGGCATGTCCAAGACGTCGATGCTGTGGGTGGGCGCGCTGGCGAACCTGGTGGCGCTGGGTACGATCCCCGCGTGGGCGACGCTGTCGGACCGGATCGGCCGGCGCCCGGTGTACCTGATCGGCGCGGTGGGCAGCGCGGTGGCGATGTTCGGCTACCTGTGGGCGATCTCCACCGGCTCCTACCCGCTGATCATGATCCTCGGCGTCGTCGCGTTCGGTGTCGTCTACAGCGCGGCGAACGGGGTGTGGCCGTCCTTCTACGGCGAGATGTTCTCGACCCGGGTCCGGCTGTCCGGCATGGCGATCGGCACCCAGATCGGCTTCGCGGTGGCCGGGTTCGCGGTGACCTTCGCGGCGCAGATCGCGGGTCCGGGCGGCGACGACTGGTCGGCGGTGGCCCTGTTCACGGCGGCGCTGTGCGTGCCGCCGGTGATCGCCGCGCTGTCGGCCCGCGAGACCCACGCCGTACCGACCGAGCTGCTCGGCGAGCGGGCGGGGTCGGAGGCGACGCGGCCGGAGACGGTGACGGCCTGAGCCCTGCACGCAGATCCCCCGGAGCCGTCCGTTGGCTCCGGGGGCTCCGTGCGTCCGCCGGGCACATCGCCCGGACACCTCACCCGGTCACGTCAGCCGGACACCAGCAGCTCCGTCCAGTCCCGCGCGACCCGCTCCAGTGAGAATCCCGCCCGCACCTGGTCGCGGGCGGCTTCGCCGGCGGCCTGCCAGTCCTCCTGGTCGGCGAGCCCGGCGATCGCCTCGGCCATCGCCTGCGGGGTGTCGTGGATCCACCGCCGGTCGTAGATCTCGTCCGCGCCCGGCCACGGCAGCAGCGCGGGTACGGCGCCGGAGGCCATGCCCTCGGCCGGGGCGAGGTGGAAGCTCTCGTCGTCGCTGGTGGACAGGACATGGCCGATGCGGCGCAGCCAGTTGGGCACGTCGGGTCCGAACCGGTCGAAGACGACGGCCCCTTCGAGCAGCGGTGAGGTCTGCATCCGGCGCAGGATCTCCTCGTAGTGCGCGCGCTCCTCGGGCTTGTCCCAGATCCACCAGTACTCCCACGGCGGCTTGGACTTGACCGAGAGGTGCCAGCGCCGGTCGTGGGCGCGCAGCGCTTCCAGGACGTCGAGGCCGAGGTCGAGGCGCTTGCGGCTGGGCGCGATGCCGATCATGCCCAGGCGGTGCCGGGCGCCGGGCGCCTTGGGGCGGTCGAGCTGGTCGACGTCGACCCAGTTCCCGATCGTGGTGATCTTCGAGGCGGGCCAGCCGGTGCGCTCGTGGGTGCTGCGGGCGTAGTAGGGGCTGACGCACACCACCCGGTCGACGGCGTCGATGTCGACCTGCCGGGGATAGCCGGCGTCGAGTTCGAAGCGGTGCAGGCGCACGACGAGCCTGCTGCCGCGCCGTTTGTGGCGGCTGTACCAGACGGCCGCCGGGCCGCACCACTCGACGACCACCACATCGGCCCAGCCGGCGAGTTCCCGGCCGACGGCCGGGTCGTGCCGGGCGAGTGCGGGCCAGGCGTCGACCCGGACCTCCAGGCCGGGCAGCGCGCGGAGGTGGTCGAGCAGCCGGGTGAGGAACTTCAGGTCGTGGCCCGCGACCCCGATCCGCAGGGGACGGGCGCGGCCGGTGACGGCGGCGGGTGCGGAGGGGAAGGCGCGGTCGAGGTGGGCGCGCCAGCGGGTCGCCGCGGCCTCCATGGTGTACTGCCGGGCTGCCGCCGCGCACCGGTCGGCGGCGAGCTGCCTGGCCCCGGGGTCGTGTACGGCCACGGAGACGGCGTCCGCCGCGTCGGAGAGGGTCGCGGCGCCCGGCACGAACAGCGGGTAGTCGCTGCCGAGCAGCGCCTCGTGCGCCGGGGTGCGGTTGAGTACGACGGGCAGGCCGAGGGAGCCGAACTCCAGGACCTTGGTGGAGAGTTCGAGACTGGCGTCGAGGGAGGCGGCGCGCCAGCCGAGGCCGAGGTCGCAGTCGGCGGCGATGCGCATGGCCTCCTCGCGCGGCACACCGCCGTGGTGGACGACCTCGGGGGTGGTGCGCAGCGCCTCGGCCATGGCGGTCTCGAAGCCGGGGTGGGCGGCATCCTTGTGGATCTTGTCGCCGACGGCGTGGAGTTCGGTCCGGACCCCGCGTTCGGCGAGCAGCGCGGGCAGCCGGGTCATGGGCAGGGTGTTCCAGCGGGGCGCGAACTTGCCGGTGTAGACGAGGCGCAGGGGATCGTGCGGGCCGTTCCGTTCGGGGACCGGGAAGCCGGGTTCGGGCACCGCGGGCGGGCTGAGCACGGACCGGCCGCAGGCCTCCGGCACCCAGGCCTCCAGGAAGCAGCGCAACTCCTCGGTCTGGCAGAGGAGTTGCCGTGACGCGGTGGCGATGCGGGCGAGGTCGGTGCGGGCCTCCTCGGTCATCTCGGCCGGGGACTGCGGGATGTCGGTGAGGTAGGCCCAGATCCGGCCCTCGAAGGCGCCGTCGGCGACGACCTGCCGGACCAGCCGGAGGCCGCGCAGCACCAGCAGGTCGCAGGGCTCCTCCTCGTCGAGGCGGGTGAGCAGCTGCGAGGCCTGGAAGGGCGAGAGCGGGTGCGCGCCCTGGCCGGGGACGAGGTGCTCCTCGTACGGGCGCACCACCGTGACCCCGGGCAGCCCGGCCAGCGGGTCGGTCAGCCGGCCCGTCGCCACGGGGGCCTTGAGGACGAGGCGGGTCCGGCAGCCCGCGCGGGACAGGGCCTGCACCGTCGACTGGGCCCAGACGGCGGAGCCGTCGATGAGGTTGAGGTCGACGTCGCCGTAGACGAGCGCCCGGAGGGTGCGGGTCATGACGGCTCCTTTCCACGCACGGCGAACAGGCGGTGCCCGGCACGCGACCAGGTCTCCGGCGGGGTCCCGGAGCCGACGAGGGACCGTCGGACGAGCAGCGGTGTCAGGGCCGGTACGAAGGCGTAGTCGTCGGCGGCGGGGGTGTGGCCCACCGCGTCGGCGCCGGAGAACTCCTGGGCGCAGAGCAGGTCGAGCAGCAGGGTGTCCGGGCGGTCCTCGGTGAGGTCGGTCCAGTCGGCGACCCAGGGTGCGGTGGGCGGTCCGGAGTGGACGGTGACCGAGGCGGCGGTGAGTTCGTCGAGGGCGAGCCCGGCGGGGTCGGCGACGACCACCTCGGCCGGCCGGTGCAGCTGGCCGAGCGCCTGGGCGACGAGCCGGGCCACGTCGGTCGCGTCCCGGGGCGCGGCGAGCACGGCGATCCGGCGGGCGTCCAACGGGTCGGGGGCGGCGGCCAGTTCGGCGAGGCGGGCCAGCCGTACCCGGGTGCTGTCCTGCTGGAAGGCGTCCCGGATCCGGTCCCGGCCGTCGGTGACGGGGTCGAGGCGGGCGAGCCGTACGCCGGTGTCGCCGTCGAGGACGGCGTCCCACGGGAGTGCGGACAGCCCGGGGGCGGCCGACGCCGGGCCGTCCCGCCACAGCACGGCCTTGCGGCCCGACGCCCTTGCCTGGCCGATCAGTTCGGCGAGTCCGCGGTCCAGGTCGGGGGCGAGTGCGGTGCCCGTGAGCGACCAGGGGCCGTACTCGTCCGTGCACGCGGTGAGCTGGACGAGGAAGACGTCCGGGTCGGTGCGCTCGACCAGCAGCCGTCCGTCGTGCGGCAGGACCCGGCTGACCACGGCGTCCGCGGCGAAGTCCGCGGCGGTGCGGTCGGTCAGCACGCCGGTGATCACCAGCCGGTCCCGGGGTGCCACGGACAGGGCGCGGTGGGAGAGATGGAAGCGGTCGTCGGCCCGTGCCTCCGCTGCCGGGACGGGGCCCGGGGAGCCGGCCGCCCGGCCCTTGTCCTTCCGCTGCCGCCACAGCCCGTACAGCTCCCCGGGCAGTCGCGCCGCGCGGCGCTTGGGCGACCGGGCCGCCGACACCAGGGCCTTGCCCACCCGCAGCGAGGTGGAGCCCTCCAGCATGGCCACCCGGGATTCGAGGACGCCGACCCGGTCGCGGGCCCCGCGCAGGGCGGCCGCCAGCTGGTCCTTGTCGCGTACGGCGGCGGCCAGGCGCTCGGCGAGACCGTCCTCGCGGGCGTTCTCCAGGGCGCGGGCACTCTCCTCGGCGGCGCGCTCCAGGTCGATCAGGCGGGCGCGCTGGGAGCGGGAGACGAAGTCCGCGAGGACGTACTCGTCGGCGATCCTGAGGGCGGTGGCGAAGCCGTCGGCGGGCAGCGGGCGGCCGAACCAGTCGTGGGGCGGCAGGAGTTCCTCGGTGCACGCGAACACCGCGCCGGCGTGCAGATGCGTGTAGCCGAGCGCGGCGGCGTGCAGCACCTGGCAGCGGTGGGCCACCAGGGCGTCGAGGAGGCGGTGGTAGGGCAGGTCGGTCCCGGGGTGGCCGAAGACGATCAGTCCCCGGCCGCCGGGCCGCATGCGTTCCAGTGCGCCGAGACAGTCCGCCTCGTCGCCGTGCAGGGCGGGGTCGGGACCGTAGCAGAGGAGTATCAACTCCCCTTCGCCGACCGGCTGTTCGTGGCGGGTGGGGGCGACGCCCGGCGGGAGGTGCAGATACGGGTCCAGACGGAGGCTGCCGCTCGTCGCGTCCACGACGGAGGTGACCTCGTCCAGGTGCGGGTGGAGCAGATCGGTCAGACGCATCAGCGGGTCCTCGTAAAGACATGGAAGCCGACCCGGTTCTCGCGGAAGCCGTAGGGCCGGAAGAGGGTGTGGCTCAGGCCCAGGGGCTCGAGTTCCTCGCGGTAGGCGGCGGTGGGGCGGTGCAGGATGTAGTCGCCGCGCGGGACGGGTTCCCGCGCGTTCTCGTCGGTGACGATCAGCCGGCCGGTGATCCGGACTAGGGAGGCGAGGTTGCGCAGGCCCGCCGCCCACTCCGCGTCGTCCAGGACGTGGAAGAGGACGTCCACGCAGAGCACGACGTCGTAGAGCCAGGGGCTGCGCCACTCGTCGAGGGCGGAGAGGGAGTAGCGGGGGCCGCCGCCCTCGGCGCGGGCGTGCGTGACGGCCGCCTCGCTGGCGTCGAAGGCGTCGACATGGTGGCCGCAGCGGGCGAGGGAGCGGGCGAAGTGCCCTTTGCCGCAGCCCGCGTCGAGCACGAACAGCGGGGACGCCGGGCTGGACAGGTCGCCGATCAGGGTGAGGAGCTGGCCGAGCCGGACGGCGTAGAAGATCTCGTTGCCGGGCCGGTCCAGGCCGATGTGGCCGCCGGAGGCGAGGTCGTCGCGTTCGCGGTGCCGGGTGTCCCAGTAGGTGCGGGGGGCGTCGTAGGTGCGGGTGGCCTCAGTCATGGCGCTCCAGCCACTCGGTGAGTACACGGGCGATCCGGGGGCCCGCCTTGCCGTCCCACAGCGGCGGCCCTTCCGGGTGGGCGGGTGCCTGGCCGTCCAGGATCTTGCGCAGGGCGGGCACGAGTTCGCCGTGCCGGACCAGACGGTTGGTGCCGTGGGTGACGGTGACGGGGCGTTCGGTCGTGGTGCGCAGGGTCAGGCAGGGGACGCCGAGCACGGTGGTCTCCTCCTGGACCCCGCCCGAGTCGGTGATCACGGCGGCGGCCCCGCGGACCAGGCCCATGAACTCGACGTAGCCGAGCGGTTCGAGGAGGTGGATGCCGGGTGCGTCGGCGAGGCCCGCCCTGCGCAGCGCGTCCCGGCCGCGCGGGTGCAGGGGGACGGCGAGGTCGAGGTGGGTCGCGGCCTCGGTGAGGGCGTGGGCGGCGGCCGCGGCCGCCTCGGGGTCGTCGACGTTGGCCGGGCGGTGCAGGGTGACCACGCCGTACCGCTCGGGCAGTCCGCGGGCGGTGCGGGCGGCGTCCGGGTCGAAATACTCCAGATGGGTGAGCAGGGTGTCGATCATGGGGTTGCCGACAAAATGCACCCGGGCCGGGTCGGCGCCCTCGCGGGCGAGGTGGCCGACGGCTTCCGGGCTGGTGACGAAGAGCAGCTCGGCCAGCTGGTCGACCAGCCGCCGGTTGACCTCCTCCGGCATCGCCATGTCGAAGCTGCGCAGCCCGGCCTCGACATGGGCCACCGGGATACCGAGCTTGGCGGCGACCAGGGCCGCGGCCAGGGTGGAGTTCACGTCGCCGTACACGACGACCAGGGCCGGAGCCCGGGCGAGCAGTTCGCCCTCCAGGGCCACCAGCAGGTCGGCGGTCTGCCTGGCGTGGCTGCCGGAGCCGACGCCGAGGTCGGTGTCGGGGGCGGGCAGGCCCAGCTCCCGGAAGAAGACGTGCGACATCCGTTCGTCGTAGTGCTGACCCGTGTGCACCAGGACCTGGTCGTGCCCGGTCGCGCGCAGGGCGTCGACGACGGGCGCGGCCTTCACGAAGTTCGGCCTGGTGCCTACGACATGGAGTACGCGGCCGTTCATGTCGTACGTTCTCCGCTCTGTCGGCCTACGGTGGCGACATGGCCCGACGTCCGTTCCGGCATCTGCCGGGTCGCGTTTTCCGTCTTCCCCTTGCCATCAGCTTGGCCGCATCCGTCGCATGGGGCGAGTTGCGGCACGATCCCGCCCGGGCCGCGCTGCTCGGTGCACGGCTGCTGCCGGGGCGGGTGCGGCGCGGGCTGAAGCCCGTCGAGAAGCGGCTCGCCGCACGGGCCCGCGCGGCCGGACCGGCCGCCACGCCGTCCGCCGCCCCGGTCCCGGCACCCGCCGGGCGGGCGGTGCGGCCCGAACCCGGCCGGGTGCTCCACCTGGTCACCAACTCGCTGCCGTTCAAACACGCCGGCTACACCGTGCGCACCCAGGCCCTCGCCGAGGCCCAGCGCGCGGCCGGGCTCGATCCGCACGTGGTGACCCGGATCGGGTTCCCGGTGGCGCAGGGCGTGCTCGACGCCCGCCCGGTGCAGATCGTGAACGGGGTGCCGCAGCACCGGCTGCTGCCGGCCGTGCTGCCGTACGGGCAGGGTGCGGTGCTCGCCCGCAACGCCGAGCTGGCCGGGCGGCTGGTGGAGCGGCTGCGGCCGGCGGTGCTGCACGCGGCCACCGACCACGGCAACGGGCGGGTGGCGCTGGCGCTGCGCGAGACCTACGGGCTGCCCGTGGTCTACGAGGTGCGGGGCTTCCTGGAGGAGACCTGGCTGACCCAGGCGGCGGGCCGCAGCCCGGACGACGGGACGTATCGGGCCCGGCGCGCCCTGGAGACGTACTGCATGCGCCGGGCCGATCTGGTGCTGACGCTGGGTTCGGCGATGAAGGCCGAGATCGTGGGCCGCGGGGTGCCCGAGGAGCGGGTGCTGATCGTGCCCAACGCGGTGGACGACGCCTTCCTCGCCCCGCCGCCGGACGGGGCGCAGCTGCGCGCCCGGCTCGGCATCGCGGCGGACGACTATGTGGTGGGCACCGTGAGCAGCCTTACTCCACACGAGGGAATCGGCACATTGCTCCATGCGGGTGCCGAGCTGCGCCGCCGAGGGGTTCCGCTGCGGCTGCTGATCGTGGGCGAGGGACCCGAGCGCGCGGCGCTCGAGGCGCTGGCCGAACGGCTCGGGCTCGGCAACGGCGTCGCGCTCTTCACGGGGCGGGTACCGCACCACCAAGTGCGCTCCTACCACGCTGTTCTGGACGTCTTCGCGGTGCCGCGCACCGACGAACGGGTCTGCCATCTGGTCACCCCACTCAAGCCGGTCGAAGCGATGGCGAGCGGTCTTCCCGTGGCGGCCAGTGATCTCACAGCCCTACGAGAACTGGTGGAACCCGAGGTTAACGGCCGGCTAATCCCTCCTGAATCCCCGCAGGCTTGGGCAGAAGCTCTCGAAGTATTGCTCTACAGTCGAAAACGGCGGCATGAATGGGGAGCATCCGCCCGCGCGCTGGTAGCGCGTGAACGCACCTGGAAAAGGGCCGCTGCCACGACCCGAGAGGCGTATCGCGCTCTTGGATGTGTCTGAGGCCCCTTGCCCGGAGCCGGCACCGTCCGGGCCCTTCGGATCCATACGGCAGCTGCCGTTGAGGGCGGAGTGAATCCCTATGCAGGTCGAAAAGGCCGTACCGCTCGGGGAATCGAGCGAATCGCTCGGGGATGAGGAACAGCTCGACGGCTTCGAACTGGCCGTCATCGGGCTCGGTTACGTCGGGCTCCCGCTCGCGCGGGAGGCGTCGGCGGTCGGTCTGCGAGTGGCGGGGCTCGACCTCGACCCACGGGTCGTCGAGGGCCTCAACGCCGGGCACTCCCATGTCGACGACGTGTCCGACGAGGACGTCGCGCGGATGCGGGCGGCCGGGTTCACCGCGTACACGGACGACGCCTGTCTCGCCCGTGCCCAGACCATCGTGATCTGTGTGCCGACCCCGCTCAGCGAGGACGGCGGCCCCGACCTGCGCGCGGTGACCTCCGCCGCGACGGCGGTGGCGGGCAGGCTGCGCCGCGGACGGCTCGTCGTCCTGGAGTCGACGACCTACCCGGGCACCACCGAGGAAATCGTCAAGCCGCTCCTGGAGCAGTCGGGGCTGCGGGCCGGCGAGGACTTCGCGCTGGCCTTCTCACCCGAGCGCATCGACCCGGGCAACACCACCCACGGGCTGCGCGAGACACCGAAGGTGGTCGGCGGCTGCACCCCGGCGTGCGCGGCACGCGCGGCGGCCTTCTACGGCAAGCTCGTCGACACCGTCGTCCAGGCCAAGGGCACCCGGGAAGCCGAGATGGCCAAGCTCCTGGAGAACACCTACCGGCACGTCAACATCGCCCTGGTCAACGAACTGGCGATCCTGTGCCGGGAGTTGCGGGTCGACGTGTGGGACGCGATCCGCTGCGCCGGGACGAAACCCTTCGGCTTCCAGGCCTTCAGGCCGAGCGCCGGGGTGGGCGGGCACTGCATCCCGATCGACCCCAACTACCTTTCCTACAAGGTGCGTTCGATCGGCTACGAGTTCCGGTTCGTGGAACTCGCCCGGGAGATCAACGCGCACATGCCGGAGTACGTCGTCCGGCGCGTCCAGGACCTGCTCAACCACGAGGGCCGCGCCCTGCACGGCTCCCGGGTGCTGCTGCTCGGCGTCACCTACAAGCCGGACGTCGCCGACCAGCGGGAGGCGCCGGCGGTGCCGGTGGCCCGGCTGCTGCGGGAGCGGGAGGCCGAGCTCGTCTTCCACGACCCGTTCGTGCCCGCCTGGTTCGTGGACGGCCAGGCCGTGCCGCGGGTCACCGACGTCATGGCCGCGGTGCGCTCGCACGACCTCACGATCCTGCTCCAGGACCACTCCGCCTACGACCTCCCGGCCCTCGGCGACGAGGCCCGCCTGCTCTTCGACACCCGGGGGCGGATCTTCCGGCCCGGTGTCGAGGTGCTCTAGGCAACCTCTGCGGCAACTCCCCTTCCGCGGACCGGAGTCGAAGGGCTTCCGGGCCGCGGAGTCGAAAGGCGCTCAGATGCGGATACTCGTCGTCACCGTCGTCCACCACCCCGAGGACGCGCGCATCCTGCACCGGCAGATCGGTGCGCTCCGGGACCGCGGGCACCGGGTCGTGTACGCGGCGCCGTTCTCGGCCCGCGAGGTACGCCCCCGCCCGGACCTCGAAGGCATCGACCTGCCCCGGGCGGCCGGCCGCAGCCGCCGCGGCGCGGTGGGCGCGGCCCGCGCCCTGCTGGCCCGGCGCGGCCACGAGGCGGACGTGATCCTCCTGCACGACCCGGAACTGCTCCTGGCCCTGCCCGGCACCCTGCGCCGCTGGCGGCGGTCCGGAACGGCACCGGTGGTGGTGTGGGACGTCCACGAGGACACCGCGGCGGCCCTCGCCATGAAACGCTGGGTGCCGAGGGCACTGCGGCCGCCGCTCAGGCTGGGCGTACGGGCGGCCGAGCGGCTGGCGGAACGCCATCTGCGGCTGCTGCTCGCCGAGGACGCCTACCAGGAGCGGTTCCGCCGCACCCACCCGGTGGTCCCGAACTACACGACGGCACCCGCCCTGGCACCCGAACCGCCGGGCACCGAACACGTCGTCTACGTCGGCCACCTGTCGCGGGCCCGCGGCGCCCTCGACCTCATCGAGACGGCCCGGCACCTGGGGCCCGGCGTGCGCGTCGACGTGGCCGGCGCGGCCGACCCCGACGTCCGGGAGGCCCTCGCGGCGGCCGACCGGGACGGCGTCCTGCGCTGGCACGGCTTCCTGCCCAACGACCGCGCCCTCGCCCTGCTCCCCGGCGCCCTGGCCGGGCTCTCCCTCCTCCACGACCAGCCCAACTACCGCCATTCGCGGCCCACCAAGGTCGTCGAGTACATGGCCCACGGCGTCCCCGTCATCACCACGCCCACTCCGCTGGCGGCGGCCATGGTCGAGCAGCACGGCTGCGGTCTCGTCGTCCCGTACGAGGATCCGCGCGCGGCGGCGGAGGCCGTACGGCGGCTGGGCAACGACGCGATCCTGCGCCACACCGCCGCCCAGCGCGGCCGCGAAGCCGCCCTCGCCCACTTCAACTGGCCCGACAAGGCGGCCGAGTTCACGCACTGCCTGGAGGCCTGGGTGCAGGAGGAGAGCGGGGCTAGGCGCGCTCGTGACGCGGCTCGTACAAGGCGACCTCGCCTCCGCCCGGCAACCGGAAGCCCGTCACCCGGCCCCAGGCCGCGACCTGGACGGGTCGGCTGAACTGCACTCCCTTGTCGGTGAGTTCGGCGACCGTTGCGTCCAGGTCGTCGCACATCAGCATCAGTTCGTGCGACGGTTCGCCGTCGGCCGGGTGGCAGGCCACCTCGGCCTGCGGCAGCCGGAAGATGAGCCAGCCGTGTCCGACGTCGACGTGCGGCCAGCCCAGCACGTCCCGGAGGAAGGCGCGGTCCGCCTCGGCGTCGCGCGTGTAGATCACCACATGTGCCCCATTGATCACGCGCGGAGGCTAGCCCCGTGAGGGTCCGGCGGCAAGCACCCTCGCCTCAGGCGCGCGGAATGCCGTACGCCCGCTCCACGCGCAGCCGCAGCACCAGGCGGCGGTCGCGGACCATCGCGGCGCGGTAGTCGTCCCAGTCGGGGTGCTCGCCCTGAACGTCGCGGTAGAGGCGGACCAGTTCCTCGACGGTCTCGTCGTACGGGTCCCGGGCGACCGGCGACAGGTCGGCGGTGCCCTCGGCGACCGTGTAGGCCCAGCGGTCGGCGCTGGTGACGTGGTAGGAGGCGCGGGGGTCGCGGCGCAGGTTGCGGGTCTTCGCGCGGTCGTCCGTGACCGAGACGCGCACGGTCCGTTCGTCCGGGTAGTACGCGTGGGTGACATTGGACAGCTGGGGGCGGCCGTCGCTCTTGAGGGTGACCAGCACCCCGGCGTGGCCTTCGGCGAGCAGCTTCAGAAGAGCGTCCTGGGTCATGCCTGGTGCAACCCCGCCGCGCCCGTCGGGCATTCCCGGCGACCAAGCGAGTAGACACTGTCTACCCACCCCTGGTAGACAGTGTCTATGACAGAGTCCGACACGAGTCTGCGGAACCGGCTGGTCGACGTCGGCGTGGAGCTGGTGGCCGCCGAGGGTGCCCAGGCGCTGACCCTGCGGGAGATCGCCCGCCGCGCGGGGGTCTCGCACGGGGCACCGCGCCGCTACTTCCCCACGCATCTCGAACTGCTCTCGGCCATCGCACGCCGGGGCTTCACCGAACTGGCCGCGCGCTCGCGGGAGGCGCTGGGCGACGGTACGGCGGCACCGGGCGCACAAGTCGCCGCACTGGCCCGGGTGTACCTGGAGTTCGCCCGGGACAACACGGGCATGTACGAGCTGATGTTCCGTCACGACCTGCTGGAGAGCGGCCGCTTGCGGCTGCGGGAGACCAGCCTGCCGCTGTTCGGGCTGCTCGCCGACCTGGTCGGCCGGGCCCGGCCCGGCGCGGACGCGCGGCTCGTCGCGGGCGCCCTGTGGGCGAACCTGCACGGCATCGCCCAGCTGTGGACCTGGGGCAGCCTCCGGCTCGCCACCGGCGCCGACGACCTCGGACCGCTGCTGCGCTCCGCGCTGGACGCGCACCTCGGGCCGGAGGCCGGCCGGTGAACCGTCGGCTGACACTGGCGAGCAGTGTCGCGGGCGCCGTGGTCGTCGCACTGGACGGCACCGTCCTCACCGTCGCGCAGCCCACCCTGCAAAGGGAGTTGGGCGCCTCCTTCGCCGAGGTGCAGTGGACCAGTACCGCCTATCTCATCGCGGTGGCGAGCCTGCTGGTGTTCGCCGGGCGGCTCGGCGACCGGTACGGGCAGCGGCGGATGTTCGGGCTCGGGATGCTCGGCTTCGGCGCCGCCGCCGCGGGCATCGGGCTCGCGCCCGGGATCGGCTGGGTGATCGGACTGCGGGTGGTGCAGGGGGTGTTCGGGGCGCTGCTGCAACCGGCCACGCTCGGCATGCTGCGGACCGCGTACCCGCCGGACCGGCTGGCGGGGCCCCTCGCCGCACGGACCGCGGCCATCGGGCTGGCGGCCGCCGCGGGACCGTTGACCGGCGGGGCGCTGGTGACCGGACTGGGCTGGCGGGCGGTGTTCTTCCTGCACGTCCTGCCGACGGCGGTCTTCGGGGTGCTCGCGCTGACCGGGCGGGAGCGGACACCGGCGGTCCGGACGCCCCTGGACGTGCCGGGTGCCGTGCTGCTCGCGGTGACCCTGGCCGGACTGGTGCACGGACTGGTCACGGGTACTCCGGTGACCCTGGCAGCGGCCGTGGTCGCCGGGGCCGCGTTCGTCCGGCACGAGCGGCGGACGGCGAGCCCGTTGCTGCCGCCCGGGGTGATCGGAGCCCCCGCGGTCCGGGCGGCCCTGGGCATCCTGGTCGCCGCGTCGGCGGCCCTGTTCGGCACCTTGTTCGTCGGCGTGTACGTCCTCCAGCGCACCCTCGGCCTCGACCCGTTCGCCAGTGCCCTGCGCAGCCTGCCGCTGGCGGTACTGATGGTGGCGTCCGCCGCCGGATGCCCCGTACTCCTGCGCCGCCTGGGCCCGCGCCGCACCACCGCGGCGGCCATGACGCTCCTCGCACTCGGCGTCCTGCTGCTGACCCGGCCCTCGGCCGCGCCCGCGCTGTACGGCGGATTCGCGCTGCTGGGCGCCGGATTCGGGACGGTGATGGTGGCGGCGACCCAGGTCGTCGTACGGCAGGCGGACCCCGGATCGGCCGGGGTGGCGGGCGGGCTGCAGCAGACCGCGCTCAACGTCGGGCCGACGCTCGGGGTGGCCGTGGCGGGCGCGCTGCTGGGCTCGGGAACCGTGCAACCGCTGCTCGTCCTGGCGTTCTCGGCCGCGTTCGGCGTGGCGCTCGTACGTCCGCTCCCGGGCACATCTTCTATAGCGTCCGTCACACCGGACGCGGTTGAGCGGGACCGTTCCCCTCTTCCTGCGCGACGATGAGGTCCGAGGTCGGACCGCACCGCGGACGACACGACCGGAGGAGAGCGATGGCACAGCTGCGACAGGAAGTCGACCCCAGTGAGGTCGGGCTGGACGTGAAGGCGCTGGACCGCCTCGACCAGCACTTCGCCCACTACGTCGACGAAGGGCGCCTGCCCGGCTACCTGGTGGCCGTGGCGCGCGGCGGCCGGGTCGCCCACCTCACCACGCAGGGCCACCGCGACCGCGCGGCGGGACTGCCGGTCGAACCGGACACCATCTGGCGGGTCTACTCCATGACCAAGCCGGTCACGGCGGTCGCGATACTGCTGCTGGTGGAGGAGGGCCTGCTGTCGCTGGACGATCCGGTCGACCGCTTCCTGCCCGAGTTCGCCGAACCCCGGGTGTACGTGTCGGGTTCGGGCGCCGACACGGTGACCCGGCCGGCCGACGGACCGATCCTGATCCGCCATCTCCTCACCCACACCGCCGGGTTGACCTTCGCCTTCTACCACACGCACCCCGTGGACGCCCTCTACCGCGAGGCGGGCCTGGAGTTCTCGGTACCGGCGGGCGCGAACCTCGCGGAGACGATGGCGGTGTACGCCCGGATGCCGCTCCAGTTCGAGCCGGGCACCCGGTGGAACTACTCGGTGGGCTTCAACGTGCTCAGCCGGGTCATCGAGGTGGTCTCCGGAAAGGGCCTCGACGAGTTCTTCGCGGACCGGATCTTCCGCCCGCTCGGCATGCCGGACGCGGGCCTGCACATCGTGCCCGAACAGGCCGACCGGCTCTCGGAGCTGTACGGCGAGACGGAGGGCGGCGCCATCGAGCCGGTCCCCGGGCTGCCGTTGCGCGGCCGTCCGCGCTTCCTGTCGGGCAGCGGCGGCCTCGCGGCGACGGCGTACGACTACCACCGGTTCACGGAGATGCTGCGGCGGGGCGGCGAGCTGGACGGCGTCCGGCTCCTCTCCCCCGCCTCGGTCGGCCTGCTCTCCAGCAACAACCTGCCCGGCGGCACCGACCTGCGTGCCTTCGGCGCCCCCGTCCACCAGGAGCCCGGCAACGACGGCCTCGGCTTCGGCCTGGGCGTCTCCGTGGTGATCGACCCCGCCCGCACCCTCTCCCCGAGCAGCCCCGGGGTCTACGGCTGGACCGGAGCGGCCACCACCGCGTTCTGGGTCGACCCCACCCACGACCTGACCGTGCAGTTCCACACCCAGGTCCGCCCGAAGACCCTGAAGGTCTTCCCGGAGCTGCGCCGGCTGGTCCACGAGTCGATCCAGGACTGAGCGCCCGGGCTCAGACCAGGTTGGACTCCGGGCGTGGGGCGTCGGCCGCGAACCGGTCGGCGCTCAACGGGCGGACGTCGAGGAAGGGGGCGCGGCCCAGGTACAGGTCGCGGATCACCTCGCCGACGGCCGGGCCCTGTAAGAAGCCGTGGCCGGAGAACCCGGTGGCGTACAGGAACCGGGAGACCGAGGTCGCCTCGCCGATCAGCGCGTTGTGGTCCGGGGTGTTCTCGTACAGGCCGGCCCAGCCGCCGGTGCGGCGCAGGTCGAGCAGGGCCGGGGCGCGCCGCTCCATCGCCGCGTACAGCCGTGGGATCCAGCGGTCGTGGCTGTCGGTGGCGAACCCGGGCCGCTCGTCGGGGTCGGACATGCCGAGCAGCAGACCGGGGCCCTCGGCGTGGAAGTACAGGCTGGTGGTGAAGTCGATCGTCATCGGGAGCGTCGGCGGCAGTCCCGGCACCGGCTCCGTCACCGCGATCTGGCGGCGCAGCGGCTGCACCGGCAGGTCGACGCCGGCCATCGCGCCGACCGCCCGGGACCAGGGACCGGCCGCGCAGATCACCGTGTCGGTCGCGATCCGGCCGAGGGTGGTGTGGACGGCGGTGACATGGGCGCCGTCCCGCTCGATGCCGGTGACCTCGGTGCGGCGCAGCACCCGGGCGCCGTGGGCGCGCGCGACGGCCGCGTAGCCGTGCACGACGGACTCGGGGGTGCAGTGGCCGTCGTCCGGGGAGTACGCGGCGGCCAGCAGTCCGTCGGTGGCGATCAGCGGGGAGAGCCGGGCCGCCTCTTTCGGGGTGAGCATCCGGCTGGGCACGCCGAGGTGGTTCTGGAGCCGGACGCCCGCCTCGAAGGAGGCGACCTCCTCGGGGGTGGAGAGGAGGAAGAGGTAGCCGACGCGGCGCAGCCCGATGTCGTACCCGATCTCCTGCCCGAAGCGGGCGAAGGCCTCTAAGCTGCGCGCGCCCAGCTGGATGTTGAGCTCGTCGGAGAACTGGGCGCGCACCCCGCCCGCGGCCTTCGAAGTGGATCCGGCGGCCAGCTCGTCGCGTTCGACGAGGACGATGTCGCGGACGCCCGCGCTCGCGAGATGGTAGGCGATGCTGGTGCCCATCACCCCGCCGCCGATGATCACGGCACTGGCTCGGAGATTCACCTGTGTGCCTCCTGTCGGTCGATACCTGATCCTTTCCGGGAGGCCGCCCGGTGAATCAGGACCAGTGCGCCACCGCGTCCAGGTGCGGCAGGATGTGGTCCAGCCGCTCGCGCTTGGTGCGCAGGTAGGTGATGTTGTTCTCGCACGGCTCGATCAGCAGCGGGACCGTTTCGGCAACCTCTATGCCGTGCCGTACCAGGGACTCTCGCTTGCGCGGGTTGTTGGACATCAGGCGTACCGAACTCACCCCGAGGTCGCGCAGGATGCCCGCGGCGACGCCGTAGTCGCGGGCGTCGACGGGCAGTCCGAGCGCGAGGTTCGCCTCGACGGTGTCCAGGCCCTCCGCCTGCAGGGCCATCGCGCGCAGCTTGGCGAGCAGTCCGATGCCGCGGCCCTCGTGCCCGCGCAGGTAGACGACGATGCCGCTGCCTTCGGCAACGACCGCGCGCAGGGCCGCGGCCAGTTGGTCGCCGCACTCGCAGTGCTGGGAGCCGAAGGCGTCCCCGGTCAGGCACTCCGAGTGCAGCCGGGTCAGCACCCGGTCGCTGTCGATGTCCCCGTAGACGAGGGCCACTTGCTCGTCACCGCGGTCGTGGTCCAGGTAGCCGACCGCCTGGAATTTCCCGTACACGGTGGGCAGCGGTGCATTGACGACGCGTTCCACGCCCGAACGCCGTGGGGACTTCGTGCCGAGTACGCCGATGTTTTCTGTCATGATCTGATTCCTAAGCAGAGACGAAAGGCCGTGAAAAGATGAGTGGTTCGGGCGCGCATACGGCGGCATACGGTCTGTTGCCGGCGGACACTACGGAAGAGGTACGGACCAGGGGGGCGGGCGTTTCAACACAGGTCGCCGTCCTTCCCGTCGGGAGCTTCGAACAGCACGGCCCCTACCTTCCGCTCGCGACGGACACCCTGGTCGCCTGTGCCGTCGCCCGGGAGATCGCCGCCGCGTTCCCGGTGCACCTCCTTCCGCCGGTGACGGTCGCCTGCTCGCACGAGCACGCTGCCTGGCCGGGGACCGTCAGCATCTCCTCGGTGACCCTGCACGCGGTGGTGCGGGACATCGCCGACTCGCTGCGCCGCTCGGGCGTCGAGGCGCTGGTCGTGGTCAACGGCCACGGCGGCAACTACGTGCTGGGCAACGTCGTCCAGGAGGCGTCCGCGCGGGGCGAGCG